>JAYWFM010000248.1:0-4400 GCA_043778825.1 Planctomycetota bacterium
CTCACTGAAACTCGATCCATGCCTCTCTCGGCCAGCAGCCCCAAGAATCCCGAATTCCCGCCTCGGTGGACAGATCAATCTTGGACAAACTCCTAGGGCAAGGAATGATAGATCGCTGGCGTTGATCGCAGCCCGCAGAGACTCAGTGATCGGCAGTTTGCCTAGCATGTTGTAGCTTATCCTACATTCCATGCCAGAGGCTTGCAATTGCCAATCGGTCAACGCGGTCAATCGCCGTGGGTTATCTGTCATGCTTGAAACTCCCGACTTGACGAGCGGTATCGTTCGTTCCCAGCTTGATTGCATGCTGGCTCCACGTCCCAAAGCATTTTTCGTCGGTCAGTGAGGCTCGCGCGAGCAGTTCTTGAAAGAACAGAACGGCATCGGACTGGCTGTGAATAGCGATGTCGAGCTTGGCAGCTGCCTTGGTCACGCAACCCAGGAGCATGCGGGCGTCCGACAGACCGGTCAGATTATCGCGATTGAGACGCACAAGCGGCTTGATTCCGTCCGGGAAACCCGATGGAAACACCTTGGTGATCCAGTCCCAGAACGGAAGAGTTTTCACTCGATCCTGATGGCCGTTCTCGCGGTCGGGGAGCGTATTCGTGAACCGGACAAATGGGCGTGGCCCCTTGCTCAGCAATTTGGTGATGATGTCCCGACGTTGGCTCAGCATCTCAGGCGCAGTCAGAATTGAGTGCTTATCAAGCCACGGTTTGCGAATCTGGAACTCAATGCGAATGGCAGACTTCGGCCATGTGTTGTTCCACCGGTGTTGCAGCATCGCCGCCCGGTAGTCTTCCCCTTTGTGTTGTATCTGCTGCAATTTGTCATAGATGTTCAGCGTCAGGTCATTTGACTTGATTGAAAAGCCGGTCACGCCCTGCGGTCCGTCGTATGTCGACCACTTCACACTTGATGTGATGAAGCGCCTCTCTTTGAATGCTGGATAGAGATCATTGTGGATGGAGACTCCTGGAACGTCGAAGCACAAGTCCATTCGCTTGCCCCATGAGTCTGTGAGTTCCCCGCCAAGCTCTCGAATCAGTGACTCTTGAAACTCAAGAATCCCTGCCAGCCCCACCATCAGGCATGCCTCACCCTTTGCCAGAAGTTGGAAGTTGGCATGCCTCCGGCCACTGGAGTGACGATCAGTGAGGCCGATCAGAATACCTCCCGATTCGACTTGATACCTCATCCGACTTTGTGACCCCGCCCCCATTCCTGTTGCATGTACAAGGACAGTCCTGTCGACCAATTCCCAAGGGATCGGCTTGCGTAGCTCTTTCGCTCGTTGGAAGACTGCCTCAAGTGTCTGGAAGTTGGCTTGATTCCAGTTCACTATGCCACCCTCCTCCAGCCAGTCTACTGAGGCAATGGGGGATGGTGGATGGCGGTTCGGGGGGGACGTGTTACAGGACGGGGCATCTGTGGCTTCGCCTGACGATAGTGAAGCGGCTCTCGGATTGCGTGCATTTGGACAAGTGGACATACTTCATAGACCTTCGGAAAGAGGGGAGCAGCGGATACCCCGCAAGAGTGACAGCTGCTCCCCGGACCATGATGGAAGAGCGAGAGGGCGTTTCGGTGACAGCCGGTACGTCCTCTTGCCGTAGTTGGTGGCAGGATTACTCGCCTCGCTTGGCTGTCCCCTTGCGGGGCACAACACACCCATCGGCGATGTAGCGTTCGACATCAGCACGTCGCCAGCGAAGCACGCGGACACCCCCGATGCGAAGCGGGAGTGGCATGCGGCCCGCATCGGCCAATCGGCGCACTGTGCGGACGCTGAGAGCGAACATCTCGGCCACGGTCTCAATTCCGATCAATCCGCTTCCTGCCCCAATGGAATCACTCTTACAACTCTTCATGATGAACCCCTTACTTCTGAATGAATCACCCAGCGATATTCGCATCGCAGGTGAGGCCGACGCCGCCTGACAGTTGCAGGGCAATAGCGTCTGTCCGGGGCAAAGTGTCGCATGGATTTCCGGGAAGTCAAACGACGCAACCCGTGTATGGCAATGAAGATGCGAATTGTATTATCCATCGACCGACTGTAAACGGAGATCACTGCGATTTTTGAAAAACAGAGGGTACGCTAGAACTCTAGTCATTGCAGATTGTTATGCCGCGCCAACTCATGAGCGAGGGGCTTAAGGCGACTGCCCGGCGCTAGTCGCGAGGCCGCTCCGACAATTTTGGGATTTTTTTTGCATGACACGGAATGGCTATTGTCGCTGCTTCACTGGGCAGCCCCAAGGCGGGCAAGTAGCCGCTCCATCCCGTGAGCTTCTTGAGAGCTTCGATACGACAGCCCGTGGCACTTTCGACAGCCGAAATACCACTCGCCGGGGGGCAAGTAGAGCTTCGCGGCTCGCCGGTGGCAGGGCGTTCCGTTGACGGACAACGGGCATTTCAGCCACCAGCGACGCCCCCCGAATGGCGTGCGGGTCGCGACGAGCGGAATGGGAATCTCAATCGACTCTTGATCGGTCACGTACAACAGCGTGAGGATCGGCCATTGGCGTTCCCAGCGGAGACAGTACCCGATGGAACCGTGGCCCCCGTGACCACCCCCGAAGTGGAGAACACCCCGACGAGTTTTTGAAAAATGGGACATCATTTTTCGAAATATCCCGACATCGATCGACGTGCATTCCTGAACAGTGGTCTTGCGCATCGGTCATCCATCTCGTCTGTCTGTGGCCCTCACGGTCGCTCGGGATTCGCTGGGGCAATTTGCCAAAATCATATGGGCGAAAGGTCAGACGCTACCCACAATCCGGGAGCGTGATTTCTGCCATCTGCCGTTCGTAAGCAGCCTTTCGCCGGTCGAGAGAGATCGTAGCCCGCCGGTCCGCAATCTCCCGGTCTGTCGCCGTCGCGGGATCGCTCTCAGACTCCTCCGCAGCCAGCGCAGCCAACGGGCGGGCTTCGGTTTGCAGCAGATGCCTTCCCAGCCAGTCGCGGGCTTTATGGTCTCCGGCCAGGGCATCATCAACGGCCCGCTGGCAGATTCGATGCCAGACATCGAGCGGTACAGCTGCGTTCAGTGTCGAGACGTATTCGCGCTCCACTGGCCGACGCGCCGGAGTTTTGGTGTTGGTCTTCATCGTGGCCGTCTCCCTCATCGCCGGAGGCATTCCGGCAGAGAGATTGTACCGGCTCAAGCGGCCATTGCGCTAGCTGTTTTTCAGCCGGGGAAGCGATGTCACGTCTTTTTCAGTTGTGGTCTTCAGTTGGGAACCAATTTTCGACTTCTTGATGAAATCACTGTTCCCTGACGACCTTGCATCAGATTTGACAACGCCATGCTCGACCGCCAAACTGCGGCAGTGTCATGCCGCACTTCAGCATCAGAGTCCCTACCTCACACGCCAATCTATGACGCAAGATTTCATCATAATCAAGAACTACAAAAGTAGCAGCCAATCCTGGGCCACGGCTGCTTTTCAACGCGACGCCACCAAGATGTCAAAGAAGGGATATTCTCCAGTTTCCCAGGTCTGGACACAGGACGCATGGGGCTGCGGATCATTTTTGTTTGCACTCCTACTGTGCGTTGTTGCTATCGGCATCATCGTGTTCATTTACATGCTCATCGTGAAGCCATCCGGCGGAACTCTCACTGTGACATATCAGTTACGTTCACGTTAGCGTGTGGCCATGCCCAGTTCCGCGATGATCGTCGCCATCGAAGAGCCATCTGCCGCCCCAAACGATAAAGCTCAGTGGCCTGTCCCCGTTTGGACGGGGCGGCGCATTGCGGTCGTCCTGGGCTAATTCAACTCGACTATAAGAGTCATCCAATGCCCTGGCACTTCCGGGTAATCTTCCCGAGTGAGCCGTACCGTCGCCGGGCCGATCTGCCATGCCCCGCTACCGCCCGCCATAATCGCCTTCCGTGCGGCGCTCGGCAACGGTTTTCCGGTGGCCTTCCGGACCAGTTTCTCGCCTAACGCAAGCAGTTCGCTATGGGCCGCCCTCTCCCCGGACAGGTCGGGGACATTCAGTTGCAGGGAGATCTCGGAAACCTTCGTGCGCGTGCCCCCAACGTCGTAGACGATGTGGTTCCGGGAATTCGGGCTGATGTCCTTGTCATCGCTGATAGCGTAGTATTCATCGGGGACCCCTAAAAGTTGCTTGTACGAACTGGTCCTATGCCCGTCCTCCTCCAGGTACGCGCATATGGCGTTGATCGCCCCGGCCTGCTGGCTAGCCTCTACGGCAAGTTGTGCCTCTTCCTGACGCTTCCGTTCAGCTTGAAGCTGGGTCTGGAGTTGCTGCTGCATCAGAGCCAATCGGTGTTTCTCACGTGCCTCGACAACCCGCTCGACCTCAGCTTTCACCAGTTCAGCAGCATGACGATTCAGCGCTTCGTGTGCAGTGACCAT
>JAYWFM010000249.1:0-10395 GCA_043778825.1 Planctomycetota bacterium
CCGATCTATCCCGAAGGGATTTCAGCCAATAGCCGGTGGTGAGCGCAGCGTCACCACCGGTTCGCGGACCCCCGAGCCACCCTATCCCGAAGGGATTGCCGCCCTGTGTGTCGTTGACTCCCGCGCGTCGGCTGGAATCCCTTCGGGATACGGGAGCCTGCGGGAACGTGAACCGGTGGTATTCGCTGCGCTCGACCACCGGCTATGGGCTGCGACCCCTGCGGGGTGGAAGGGTCGCCCGAAACCCAGGGGATTTTGCGTAGGATCGCGACCACACTCCTTCGGAAGTCACAGGGGACGCGAAGTCTGGCCGCTCGCCTTAATACCGTGCCAGATCCCCGCGCTGGGACTGGAGGCTCAGTTCTCCGACCCACGACTGGGCCGAGGAGACCATCATGCGGATGTCGCTGCCGATGGCCAGGAACTGCCACCCCTCGCCGATCCGCTGCTTGACATCGCCCGGTGTCAACACGTGCAGGCCGACCGGAGTGCCCGTGCGCTGGCCCGCCGCCAGGATGCGCTGCAGCATCGCTTCATGTTCGGCGGGTGTCGGGTCGACTCCGTCCGGTCCGCGCATCTGAGCCTGCAAATCATTTGGGCCGACGAAGATCGCATCCACACCGGGCAGACTGTAGATCGCGTCGGCATTGGCCACGCCGGTCGGGGACTCGGTTTGCAGGATCACGAGTACCTCATCATTGGCCTGCTTGTAGTAGTCCCCCGCTGCGGCATCGAAGTTCATCGCGTGCAGCGTGCCGCCGACCGAGCGGTTGCCGATCGGCGGGTACTTGGTCGCCGCGATGATGGCTTGGGCCTGCTCGACGGTATCGACCATTGGAGCAATGATGCCCCAGGCACCGCTATCGAGCGCCCGCTTGATGTTCTCATGCGTCCCGTTCGGGACTCGGCAGAGTGGGACGCACCCCGCATCAGCAATGGCCCCGAACAGAGCCGACGCTTGTGACCAGTCGATCGGCGAATGCTCCATGTCCACCGTCAACCACGGAAACCCGACCCGCGCCAGCAACCGCGCAGCGACCAGATCGCCGAGCGAGAGCCACGTGCCGACCTGCGGTTGGCCATTGCGGAGTGCGGCTTTGACGGGATTGCGTTTCATGGGAGGGCCTTTAGGGAGGTCGAATGGAGGTTCGTATCTTCACGCAGGAAGCCGCCGCTGGCAACCATTGTGGGACGACGCAGAACGTCGTACCACATTGCCGATCGCACCTGCTAGAATCCCGTCTCAGTGGCCTCGGGAAATCTGTCGACTTCGGCTCACGTCATGCAAACCGCTTTGAACAACGTCCCCGTCGCCGTCTCTCCGGCGGAGAAGTATCGCGAGTATCTCGCGACGAAGGGGCTGCGCCTCACCCGCGAGCGCAGCATCATCATCGAAGAGGTGTTCGCCTCGCACGAACACTTCGACGCGGAGCAGCTGATCGGTCGTCTGGCCCAGCGGACCGATGGCACGCGGGTCAGCCGGTCGACGATTTACCGGTCGCTGCTTCAACTGGAAGAGGCGGGCCTGATCCGCAAGGTGGCCCGCCAGGACGACCGCGATGTCTTCGAGCACGACTACGGCTACCCGCAGCACGACCACTTGATCTGCCGGAAGTGCGGGACGTTGATTGAGTTCCAGGCTGATGCGATTGCGCAGTTGCTCAATGAGGTGGCCTCGCGACACGGGTTCCGGATGGATGGCCACCGGTTGGAAGTGACCGGCCTGTGCGATGCGTGCTGTCGACCTCCGGCGTCGAGGCCGAAGAAGTTGAACTTGTTGTAGTGGGATAGGCTTCCAGCCTGTCATCTTCGGGACATGACAGGCTGGAAGCCTATCCCACTCAATTTCGCCCGAGGAACACCCCGCCGATGGCAACCGAACCTTCGGCCTCCTCCCCGACGCCCGCCTCCGTCCGCCGCGTCGTCCTCGCCAGCTTCCTGGGCACGATGATCGAGTGGTACGACTTCTTCCTATACGGGACAGCGGCGGCGCTGGTGTTTAACAAGCTGTTCTTTCCGACGGTGGATGCCCGCACCGGGACGATGGCAGCCTTCGCGACGTATGCGGTGGGGTTTGTGGCCCGCCCGTTTGGGGGTGTGGTGTTCGGGCACTTCGGCGACCGCTTGGGACGAAAGTCGATGCTGGTCACGACGCTGGTCCTGATGGGGACGGCGACGTGTTTGATCGGGATGTTGCCGACCTACCACTCGATCGGGATTGCCGCTCCGATCCTGCTGGTGGTGTTGCGATTCGTGCAGGGATTCGGCGTCGGTGGAGAATGGGGCGGGGCGGTGCTGATGGCGGTCGAACACGGCCATCAGGGTCGACGCGGCTTCTATGCCAGTTGGGTCCAGGCCGGTGTGCCCGCCGGATTGATCCTGGCCAATGGAGTCTTCAGCATCTTCAACAGTAGGCTCTCGGAAGAGCAGTTTCTGGCCTGGGGCTGGCGGGTGCCGTTTCTGCTGGGAATTGTGCTGCTGGGAATCAGCATGTTCATCCGGCTGCGCGTGATGGAGACGCCGCTATTTGCCTTGCAGCCGATGACGGAGAAGCCGAAGACGCTGCCGATTCTGGAGGTGATCCGCGACTACCCCCGCAACGTGTTGCTGGCGATGGGGGCCCGTTGTGGGGAGAACGCCTCGTTCTATGTCATTACGGTGTTCGTGCTGATCTATGCGACCGATATCCTGAAACTCCCCAAGTCGACGATCCTGAACGCCGTTCTGATCGGATCGGCGGTCCAGTTCTTCGTGATTCCACTGTTCGGATGGGTCTCCGATCTGTGGGGGCGAAGGAGGATCTACATGACGGGAACCGTGCTGATGGCCCTGTTTGCGTGGCCGTTCTTTCTGCTGGTCGAGACCAAGTCCCCGCTGTGGATTACGGTGGCCGTGAGTGTCGGGTTGGTGATTCACTCGGCCATGTATGCCCCGCAGGCGGCCTTCTTCGCGGAACTGTTCGGGACGCGGGTGCGGTACTCGGGAGCGTCGTTCGGGTATCAACTGGCCTCCCCGCTGGCCGGTGGCATCGCCCCGCTGGTGGCCGCGGCGCTGCTGCACTGGAGCGACAACAACCCGTGGTCGGTGGCCGCGTACATCGCGGGGATGTGCGCGATCACCTGGGTGGCGGTGTTTCTGGCGGAGGAGACGCATCTCAAGGAAATGACGGACGCGAGCGATTGACCGCGGGACCGCTACGCCGCTGAAGACTGATTCTTGCGCGTCTCCCGCATCCCGGAGGGATGCCAGAGATGTGGATCACGGCTGGGGTTCTCGTGTTGATAAACGTCTCGCGATCTCTGCCATCCCTCCGGGATGGATTGCTCTCGGCGAACGCCAACCGGTGGTGTCGCTGACGCTCAACCACCGGCTAATTTCTGTGACCCCTGCCGGGGTCAGATGAGGCCGCATCCCGAGCCTGAGGCGGATTGGGTGATGCGCAATTGTCAGTCGTTAGCTGTGTCATCGGAATGGAACTACTCCGCGTACTCCGCCTTCTCGACACTCAACTTCGTCCGCCCGATGATATGAATCAGTGGCAGAAAGCTCTCGACCGGGAGCGAGCCACTGTCTTCCAGGGCACTGTCCCCGGTCTTCAGATGCACCGCATCGCCGTGTCCCTTGGCTAGCGTGCCATCGAGCGACACCCAGCATCCGTTGAGGTACGCCTCGGTCCACATGTGCCCGCCGAACGCCTTCAGCGACGGGGCGTACACGAGGCCCGTCACCACGCGCGACGGGATCTTCTTCACTCGCAATAACGCCGCCAGCAGGATGCCATGCTCGGTGCAGTCCCCCGACTGGCTGGCGGCCACCTCGGACGCGGTGGCCAGCGCGGTGGCGAAGTTCTTCAGCTTGAGGTGCTTGTGGACAAACGCTTCGGCCTGAATGGCGATCTTCACCGGATCGGTCTCAGCTCCGGCTGCCTCATTGGCCAGTTTCACGATCAGCGGGTCTTCCAGATCCACGTATCGCGATGAGGACAGATACTTCGCATCCGGGGTGGGCTCTGTCCCGGCTGTGCCCGCATCGACGGCGGTCACGACGAGTTGAAACACCCCGGCCTCCCCGGCCATCACTTTCTGCGTCGGGCTTTCGGGAAAGACCGCCTTCGCGTCGAAGTCGGCGGCCTCCAGCTTGTACGTGACCTTCCGCGTCTCATACGCGCGATCGATCACACCGACCTTGATCAACGTCTCGATACCCAGATCGATCTCTGCAGCGGCGATCTCCTTGAGCGCCTCTTCGGAGGTGCAGCTGAACGTCTCCATGCCGAGCAGCCCCATGCTCATTTTCTTCACCTCACCCTTGTCATCGGTGAAGAGCGTCGAGGTCACGCCGGGCAGAATCGACTGGGTCATCTCCGAACGGTTCAGCTTCACGACCTCGTCCGAGAGCAGCTTGGTCGGCTGCGGTTCCAGCTGCTTGACCGAGACCTGCGCGATCTGGCCCATGGTCGCTTCGAACATCCGGAAAGACCGTGTCTCTCCGATCTTCAGCGGAGAGTCTTTGACCGACCGATCAAACCAATTGGGCGACTTCACGTCGTCGGGGAGTTTGATCTCCTTGGTAAAGGTCTTCCCCGATGAGGTCGTGGCCACGGTGGCGATGTTGCCCTTGATCGTCCCTCGGGACTCGGTCTTGCTGAACGGCGGATTCTCCTGGAGGGTGTAGAACGACAGCAGATGTCCCTCGGCGTCCTCCTCCGTCCGCATGTTGACATCCGTCGTCAGCTTGCCGCCGAAGCGCTTGATCGAAATCCGCGTGAAGACTTCGGTGATGGTAATCGGCTTTCCGTCGCGATCTTCCGTGCGCGTGATCGAATTGGCGTATCCGACCTTTTGGCCTTGAAGCAGGATGATCTGCCAGTCTGCGGAGTCGGTGCCCGTGGCCTTCGCTGGCAGGGTCTTGTCCTCCGCCAGGGCCAGCCCCGCCCACCCCCAAGCCACCAGCAGCACGGCGAGACACCGGACGACGGATGTCCATGTCCGTCGCGATGCCGACGGACATGAGTGTCCGTCGTATAGGGACTGGCGACCGCATGCGGAGTGATGAATCATGATGACCTCTGAGAATGAATCCGACCCCGGCAGGGGTCACAGAGATTAGCCGGTGGTTGAGCGAAGCGACACCACCGGAAGGAATCCCCCGCATTGTTCCCATCCCGGAGGGATGGCAGAGTGGCGGTGAAAGGCGGGTACGACGGACGAGGCCTTCCAGAATACGGGGCGTGACTTCTGGCATCCCTCCGGGATGCAAGGCAAATCACTGGATTTCCATAACCGGTGGTGTCGCTGCGCTCAACCACCGGCTATTCTCTTTCATCCCTCCGGGATGGAGGGAGACGACTTACGGATCGATCGAACATTCACTGTCTGAGAGTCGCCTTTCGCTCCGCGAAAGGACGTTCCTTCGCGGAGTGAAAGACGACTCTTATTTCTCGAACAGTCCTTACGGGTGGGCCGTGATGGCCAAAATCGTAATCTGCCCCGCGTCCGGCCCGTAGCACCAGAAGATGCGATAGGCCGCCGGGGTGCGATTCTGAACATAGGCTTCCCATACGGATTTTTCCGGAGTGAAGGGGTTTGCGATGCCATCGTATTGGTGCGAATGCAGTCCCGGGTGCTTGGGATTATTCTCAAGTAACTCTAATGTTATACTGACTTGCTTAGCGAGTCCAATTTGTTTCGAATGTTTATTCTCCGTATTCTTCGATTGAGTCTGGGGATAATCAGCTCGCTCCATAATTTGTAAATACTGAGTGCTAGCCTTAGCGGTCCACTGTAATTCAAACACCATGACTCTCTCCGAAGAAGTGACACATGTCGAGGAATCTGACGATATTTCTGATTGTACGGGCGACTGCCATCAAGTTAATAACTATGATCTATAATCCGACTCCTAATCATCGATCTCCACATCGGCCCACGCCGGATCGATGACTCGCGGATCGGTCACGAACTGCCGTTGTCTTGCCTGCTCAATACCGATCTCCAAGGACCGCCGTGCTTCCTCGTTCTTCCAGAGCCAAGCTGCGGATTCTGGAATGACCACTGCCGGTGAAATGACGATTTGGTCGGCACTTTCCTGAACAATGACTGTTTTTCCCGCGAATTCGGCCCCTAAAGCCAATCTTCCGCGACTGTCGACAACTCTGGTTTCCATCATTCGGTCCTTTCAAGAAACTCACGACAACTTCAAAGCTTATTCACAGGTGGGCAATGCATCAAGTGGGCATTTCCCACTCAATGGGATTCACTCGAAACTTCACTTGAGTCGCTGCTCACCCCTTCGCCTTCACCCCCTTCAGGCTCACGAACTCCGGCAACTCCCCGACCAACGGTTGGGCATACTTGAGGAACGCCTTCGTAACGTCCATGCCGCTCTCGTCGATGTACTCACTTGGTAGCGGGCGTTCGTGGTTGGCGACCTCGCTCAGCGGGATCGTGCCGTAGTCGATGGCGTACTCGCTCCCGGACTGACGTTCGAGCGTGACCATCACCCCGCTGTGTCCTTTCGTGGCCAGCTTCACCGCCTGCCGACCACAGCCGTACGCCTCCGCCACATCGATCTTCGCGACCCGATCGGAAGCGCACATCGGCAGCGACTCGGTGACCTGGAACTCGCCTCGCCAGCCGAACGCATCGCAGATGATCCGGTGCAGGACCATCCCCACACTCGCCCCGCCCATCGCGCCGAACTCGACATTGTTGAACTTGTCGCGAGTCTGCGAGGCACTCACCGGCGACCCGTCGGCGTTGCGAATCCCCTCGCCGCAGACGATCGAGACGTAGCCAAACTGCTTGTGAACCTCTGCGACTCGCTTCAGGAACAGCTCCCGATCAAACGCCCGCTCCGGCATCAGAATGATGTGCGGCGCATCCCCCTTCTTCCGCCGAGCCAGTGCCGCAGCTGCCGGGAGCCAGCCCGCGCTGCGACCCACGGTTTGGAAGATCACGAACTGGTCGACCCGCTGCATGTCGCGGGCGAGCAGACCGGCCTGTTGCACGCTGAGGGCGACATACCGAGCGGCACTCGGGTAGCCCGGCGTGTGGTCGGTGCCGAACAGATCGTTGTCGACCGTCTTCGGGACCCCGACGCCGGTCATCTCCCACCCGTTGGCATTCGCATGGGCCACGACGCGATGGATGGTGTCCATCGTGTCGTTCCCGCCGATCATGACGTAGTAGCGGATGTTGTATTTCTTGAGTTGCTTGAGGATCGTCGGGAAGTGTTCCTCCTTGAGCTTCAGACGGCTCGACCCGAGGGCGCTGCTGGGCGTGTACCGCAGCCCTTCGAGCACCTCCTTCGATTCGGCTCCGAGATCGATGAGCCAGTTGTTCAGCACCCCCTCGATTCCGTAGCGCATGCCGAAGACATGGCCGATTTTCTTGTCGGCCTTGAGGCAGCCATCGATCACTCCCGACAAAGAGGCATTGATGACGGAGGTCGGGCCACCGGACTGTCCGACGAGGGCATTGGCTGGCTTCATAAGGGGTCACTCGGGAGGTGTCACGGGGGGGAATGCGGTTTTCATTGCAGGATGGGACTGAATTCGAGCATACTCTGATGTGTTCCGCCAGTGCGGATGATATCCTGAAATGAGTACAAGAGCCGCCACGGTGAGGGAATATCTGAACATGCACGACACGACGATTCTGAGCATGACGGTTCCCGCCCGTCGCCTCCAACGAGCGGAGAAAATCCTGCGGAAATTGGGGCTGACGCCGACCGACGCCGTCAACATGCTGCTGGCTCAAGTGGAGTTGCGCCAAGGATTGCCCTTCGATGTCCGCGTTCAGCCGTCGCCGCTGCTCGCGGCGGAAGAACAGGCCACCGCTTGGACGGAGATCTACGGTGCCTATTGAGCCCAAGGCCGGAGAGGTGTGGTACGCTGATCTGGGCATTGTCGAAAAGAGCCGTCCCGTATTTGGTTCTCGCGTACCCACAATCGGACGACGCCCGCGCGCTCGTGATCGTCGCGCCGCTCACCTCACAGATTCGCGGGCAGCGCGGCGAAGTGCCGCTGGGCAAGCTGCGCTGGCTCCCCAAGGTCTCGGCAGTCACCGTACAGGGTTTGGCCAGTTTTGACCGACACAAACTGACGCGCCGGATGGGGCTGTTGTCTGTCGACCAATTGGCAGCAGTCAAGGATTCACTTCGTGAACTGCTGCAACTTTGAAAGCGGAACCTGTCGGCGTCGTTGAAGAAGCTCGCACGTGGGAGCCACGAGCATGGTCAACTCGCAGTGGCGATCGACTCCCTGCAGCGAGCATTGGCGAGTTCCACTCATCTCACCAAATCGAACCCGACATCACTCACAGCGGCGGAGGCGGTGCCCGGCGAACCCCGCGTTGCCAATAGAGCCGGTCGTCCGTAATGACCCCGCGCCGTTTGGCGCAGTTCAGACACAACCGTTCCTCGGCGTTCATCAGGTACAATTCCCCGCACAGCAGCAGGTGAAAGAAATCCTCGCCGGGGCTCTTGGTGTAGCAGTAGTCCTTGTCCCAGCTGGTCTTGATCTGGGCGGTCCAGCCCTCGAAGTGCGGGACGTAGACCCGCCGTTCGAGATCCACGGTGGGCGGAGCGGGGTCGGGGGGGGAGAGGGATTCGTCCATGGGGCCGATCTTCTGTGGAATGTAGCACGACGCTCCGCGTCGTGCTACATTAGTCGCCGTGCTGCTCACGATACCGCTCGATCTCCGCAGTCAATTCCCGTTGCTTCTGTCGCATCCGCAACTGATCAACCCGTGTGCGGGACATCGTCAGGGCCATGTCCCCCAGCGCCATCAGCGCGATCCACACGGCCAGGGACAACAGCAATAGCATATCGACTGTCCACCACACCGCCATGCGTTTTTGAGTCATCCAGCCGCCGCGCTGCAGCACTGGCAGGACCGCATCCCCGAGGCAGAGTAGGACTCCCGCCAAGGCGATCATGACCGCGACTTGGATGCGGCGGCGGACCTGCGACCAGCGCGTCTCGGTCCCCTCTTCGAGATCATTCTCGATCCGCTTCCAACCGCGCCAGTGCCAGATCGCCAGCAACACTCCCACCGACACCAGCAAGGCGGTGACGACGAGGCCGGGGATCTCCGCTCGGGTGAGCATGGGACTTGTCCGACTGGGGGAGTTCCGCCTGGAGGCTGCCGGGGAGCAGGCTAAAGCCTGGACTCCAACAGCTGTTACTTGTTGCCACCTTGCTTGCGAATCGCGGCCAGCACTTCAGCGGTCGACTTCGGTCGACCCGCAGCTGGGGGAGCCGGAGCTGCGGGCACGACCGGGGCTTTCACTTCTGGAGCCACTGCGACCGGGGCGACGGGAGCAGCGGCCACTGCGACCGGGGCGGGTGTCGAAGCTGCCGGGACAACCCCGGCGGCTTTGGCAGCGGCCTGTTGACGGATCATTTCCATCGGGGACAACTTGGCCCCACTCGCAGCCGGAGCGGGCGTCGCAGTGGCTGGGGCAGCTTCTCCACCAGCCGCCTTGGCAGCCGCCTGTTTGCGGATCATGTCGAGTGGCGATGGCTTGGCACCACCCGCTGCGGGGGTCGCTACGGCAGCTGCGGCAGCGCGGATCGCATCCAGCGGACTCTGGCCCGCGGGCTTGGCGACAGCGGGTGTCGCCCCGGCAGGTTTCGCAGCTGCGGGGGCCGCTTCCGCCTTGGCTTCGTGTTTCGCCTCGACCTTCTTCGGTTGAGGAGCAGTCACCACCTGCAGGTACGCCGGGTCGATGTCATACCAACTGATGTCGACGGGTCCATCGAACTGCACCAGAGCGCGGCACGACATGTTGACCGTCTTCACGGTCCCCGTCAGTCCAGCGAACCGCCGCAACTCCGGAACCCCCTCGGAGACCACGACATACTTGTCGGTCAATTCGGCCTTCAGCCGTTCCGCCTGTGCAATCGACATGGACACAATCACCCGTTGGGGACGCGAGCCGACGGCCACGGCACATCCACGCCGCCGCCGACCCCTCGATTCTGAGTGAAGAATTCCCCGAAATCAAGGCAGGATCAAGGGTTGTCCGACTGTGGGAAACAGATTGTTACGCGACGCACTCCATGGTGAATGGCGTGAGATGTCAGGTTCCCCATGATTTCGTTCCTGATGATTTTGTACTCATCCCCCGGTCCATTTCGGAACTTCACAAAATCTATGGAGAACAAAATCATGAAGTGATCAGGCAGCAAGTTCGAATCCTCCGATGCCGATCAAAATTCAGGCCCCACGTGCGTGTGTGCATCACAAAAGTGGGCAGCGGTCGGAAATTCACCACGGAAGTGTGGCATCAGAAAATAGTCAGAGATTCACCACCGATCCGCGTCACCGCGAGAACGCGACACCGGAGATCCATCGAACCAGCGCCTCGGAAATTGGAAACGCAGAGGGC
>JAYWFM010000250.1:0-10388 GCA_043778825.1 Planctomycetota bacterium
CCACGACACCCTGCTTTTTCGTGTATTTCGTGCCTTTCGTGGTTGGATTCCTGCGTGTTTGGTAGGCGAAACCGCTACCGACGAACGGGACGCACACACTCCCCACTCCCTATCTCCCCCCCACCTTGCCTGACCGGTCGAACAATCCCGACCGGAAATTTGCGACTGGCAAGATGTCTTCAATCGATCATCTGCAACGACCCCGGATGACGATGAATTGCCGGAACGCAACAGGGAAGGTGCGCGCCGCGACCACGTCACGGACATCACACCCGGCTGCGTGAGGCCCAGTGTCTTTCACGGCGCATGTCCCCATGTCGAATTCTTCCCATCCGCTCGGTCATCGATCGAGAAACGCCCTCCTGGTGGCGGCCCTGCTCGCCTTCGCGGTCCCCCTGTGCGTCATGGGGATCCGGCATCTCCGGCTCGATAACAACGTCGAGTCCTGGTTGCCCGCCAACGACTCCGAGGCCACCGTCTTCAGATGGTATCAGGGACACTTTCCCGAGGAAGAGCGTGTCGTCATCACCTGGAATGGCAGCACGCTGGATGACCCGCGCTGCGAACTGCTGGTCGGCCAGTTGCTGGGTCATGTCGATGCGGATGGTCTGCGGCGTGGGGGTGTTCCGTATCTCGCTTCGGTCGTCTCGGCGCGCGACATCTTGACCCGCATGGTCGAGTCCGGCGTCCCGCAAGCCGATGCCGTCACGCGGATGCAGGGCACGCTCCTCGGAATGGGCCGCGTCAAGATTCGACTGACGGACGCCGGACGCGAACAGCGCGCCCGGACGATCACCCAGCTTAAAAAGCGGGTGAAGCAAGAACTGGGGTTCACGATCCGTGTCTTCGACCCCGTGACGTACGATGCCGCACAGTCTCTCACCGAAGAGACAGCCAGCGACGCCGAAGCGGTCGAGGCGGTGGCCCTCGAACCACTCGTGATTCCGGCCTTCGACTTCGAAGTCGCCTGGAATGAGTTCTCCGCCGAAGACCCCCGCGTGGCGAAAGTGCAGACGCTCGCCCGCGACCTGCGCGGGTTTGCCACCTCCAAGGAGCCGCAGGGGCGTGTGCTGGTCGATGATTGCTTCATGGTGCCGGGTTCCCCCGTGGCGATCGCCGTGACTCTGTCGGAAGCGGGACGGGCCGATTCCAGCTCGACCATCGCCGCCATTCGACGGGCCGCCTTGCAGGTCGGCATCCCGGAACAGGATCTGATCCTCGGGGGAGGTTCGGTCGCCTCCATCGAACTCAACAACGCGGTCTCGCACGCCGCCTGGAACCCGTCGGCTCCGTTCTGGAAGCTGCACGAACGCTCGGTCATGTTGCTCTCGGGACTCGTGGGCATGCTCTTGACGATCGTGTCACTCCGCAGCCTGAAGCTCTCCCTGCTCGTCCTGGGCGTGGCGTACTACGCGGCGTTCGTATCGACCGCGTTGGTGCCTCTGACGGGAAGCTCGATGAGCATGGTGCTGGTCGTGTTGCCGATCCTGGTGATGGGGATCGCAATTTCGGGTGCGATCCATGTCGCCAACTACATCAGCCACGCCACGCGGGAGAATCCGGACGGAGCCGTGGACCGGGCCATCCGCCTGGCGCTGCTGCCGTGCTGCATCTCAGCACTCACCATCGTGCTGGGTCTGCTGTCGCTGCTGAAGAGTTCACTCGTTCCGGTCCGCGACTTTGGGATCTATTCCTCCATCGGGGCAGGTCTCACCCTGTTCATGGTGCTGGTGGTCCTCCCCGCACTGCTCAAGCTGTTCCCGACGCAGGCGATGAAGCCGCCCGAGAGCGATGTTCGGCGGTGGCTGGGGTACAGCCAGTTTCTGATGCAATTCTCGCGACCGATTCAGATCGCCTGCTGGACGATCGGTCTGATGGCCTCCGCGGGGTTGATCTATTTTCAGACCGAGACGCGAGTCATCCGCAACTTCGCCGACGACACACGTTTGATCCGCGACACCCGGTTTATCGAGGAGAACCTGGCGGGGATCTCGGCGGTCGAGACGGTCATCAAGTTCGACCCGGAGAGCCAGAAGTCCCTGCGCTTCCTGCAACGGATGGAGGTCGTACGCCATGTCGCCGACAGCATCCGCCAACACCCACATGTCAGTGGAGCGGTGTGCCTGGCCGATTTTCAACCCGTCCGCACAGCCCCCGAAGAGTCCGCCGGAACCCGCGAAAAAGTACTCTACAACCGCAGTTCCACCGAGGCTGAAAAGCGGATCAAGTCGGCCAATACCGCCGACACTCGATCCCTCCTGACCATCGCCCCTCAGCCCGCTGACCTCCGGAAGCCGGGCGACCATGCCTTGAACTCCGAAGGCGATGAACTGTGGCGGATCACGGCCCAGGTGCCCGCCCTCGCCGAAGTCAACTACGGCCAGCTGACGGAGGATCTCAACCAGTCGGTCCAGTCGGTCACGAAGTTCCATCCCGGCGTGGGGCATATCGTCACCGGGACCGCGCCGCTGTACATGCGGACGCAGCAGGCCCTGCTCGATGGCTTGATCCAGAGCTTTCGTCTGGCCTGTCTGGCCATCGCCGTGGTGATGATGTGCTCTCTCAAGGATGTCATCTCGGGGGCCTTGAGCATGATCCCGAATGTGCTGCCGATCGTGGCGGTCTTCGGCGTCGCGTGCTGGTCCGGGACGCGGATTGACATCGGAATGATGATCACCGCATCGGTCGCTCTGGGACTCGCCATGAATTCGTGTCTGCATCTGCTGAGCTGGTTCCGCCGGGGTCTGGAGAGCGGGTTGTCGCGCGATGAAGCGATCGTGCAGTGCCTGGTCGATTGCGGTCCGACCATGCTTCAGACGACGGCGGGAATTTCGCTGGCGATGCTCGTACTCTACCCATCCGATCTGGTGATGATCAGCCGGTTCGGGTGGTTGATGGCCTCGCTGATGGCCGCCACGTATGTGGGGGACATTGTGTTGCTGCCGGTCATGTTGCGAGGAACTCTGGGGAGCCGTATTGAGCATGCGGTACGCGCGAAACAGCGCCAGGCCGCATTGTCCGTGGGGGCGCTGGAACAATCCGATGCTCCCCCACCGACGGAGCTTCCGTTCCGCCGGGAGGTGGAGATCTCCACCTCCGCTGCCGAGATCCCGGCCCCGCATCTGCCCATCGAAAAGGCGCGCACCCGTCACAAGCGTCAGGCCGGTTGACCGCCTGTGAAACACGTGGTCACTCCACCGTGTCAGCGCCAGGCTGGTAAGCCTCCTCCTCTCCGGGGACAATGACCCCCTCCGGAGAGTGTGTGACAGAGGCCGTGTGACAAAGAGGCTGTTCGCGTGACGGATTGGGACTCAGCGGAACGGGATCGACTGCTGCGCCAGTACGCGGAAATCGCGACACTGGCGGGCGGGCTCGCTCACGAGGTCCGCAACCCGCTCTCGACGATCCAGATGAATCTCGAACTGCTGGCCGAGGATCTGGAAGGGGCCACCGACCCGAATCTGGGGCGCATGCGGCGGAAGCTGGAAACGATGCGCCGCGAGTGTACGCATCTGGAGGGGATCCTCAACGCCTTCCTCCAGTTCGCGCGGGCGGGCGAGATGCAGCGGGCCGAGACCTCGTTGAACCGGATCGTGACGGAGTTCCTCGACTTCTACCGCCCCGAGGCCCAGGCCAGCGGCATCGACCTCTCGCCGCACCTCGCCCCCGATCTGCCGCCAGTCTCCGTCGACGAGACCCTGATCCGGCAAGTCCTGGCCAACCTCGTCCGCAACTCCCAGCAGGCCATGCCCGATGGCGGTCAGATTGACATCCAGACTTCTGGTGTCGGTGATCGCGTCACGCTGTCCGTGATCGACACCGGCAAGGGGATGGACGAACGGGCCCGCAAGAAGGCGTTCGAGCCGTTCTTCTCGACCAAATCGGGCGGCAGCGGACTGGGCCTGCCCACGGTGCGCAAGATCATCGAGGCGCACGGCGGGACCATCGCCTGCGAGAGTGAGCCGGGTCGCGGCACTAAGTTCACGATCGAACTGCCGGGCACCGTGGGATAGGCTTCCGTCACGGCTCATCGTTCGGGTGGGAGTTCAACCGATAGTCGCCGGACTCTCCGAGTCCGGTGGTTCGACTCTCGCCTATCGGGGCAATCTCTCACTGCGGCCCCGTGGCACCGGATTCGGAGAATCCGGCGACGTTGGGCTGGACTCCCACTCACGCCGCTTTGGCGGCGACCAGGATCTCGCCATTCTCGCCGACTTGATCGAACCGGACGGCCATGCGTTTCGAGACCCCGGCCTGTTCCATCGTGACGCCGTACAGGACATCGGCTGCGGCCATTGTCGGCTTGCGGTGCGTGATGACCACGAACTGGGTCAGGGCGGAAAACTCCTTCACGACGTTGACGTAACGACCCACGTTGGCGTCATCGAGCGCGGCGTCCACTTCGTCGAGGATGCAGTACGGACTCGGCTTGCTCTTGAACATCGCGAACAACAGACCGACCGCCGTCATCGTCTTCTCGCCGCCGCTCAGCAGCGTCAGACTCCGCAGCTCCTTGCCCGGCGGCCGCGCGACGATGTCGATCCCGCACTCCAGCACATCGTCCGGATTTTCCAGGATGATGTTCCCGTCGCCGCCGCCGAACATCTTGCGAAACAACACCTGAAAGTTCTGGCGGATCGTCTCGAACGTCTCCAGAAACAGCCGCTTACTCTCCACATTGATGCGGCGAATGATGTCTTCGAGGGCCGCCTTCGCCTCCTGTAAGTCCTTGAGCTGGGCGCTCAAGTCGGTGAAGCGGTTCTCGATCTCTTCGAGGCTGGCCAGCGCGTCCGTGTTGACGTGCCCCATCATCTTGAGTCGCTTCCGCAGCCGATCGACAGCGGCTTCGAGTTCGGGACGGACTTCGGCAAAACTCACCTCGCCTGGGACAGAGGCGGCGTCCCCATACCGCTCGCGCCGATGATCGCCGAAGGCCGATACGCCGCTGGCCATCAGATCGTCGAGCGCGAGCTGGTACTCCTCGTCGATCCGCTGGGAGAGCGTCGTCTGCTTCTGGTCGATGTCGCGGATATTCAGCTGCGTTTCGTGGGACAGTTCAACGGCCTTGCGGCGACGGCGATGCAACTCATCGAGTTCGCGCGAGCGCTGCGAGCGCTCCTGGCGAAATGTCTCGCGTTCGCGATTGACGGACCGCAAGTCGGCCTGCAACTGCTCCTGCACCAATGAGCGCTCCGCCAGCGTGGCCTGCGTCCGCAACACGAGCAGCGTCGACTCCTGCTCGGCCTTCAGCAGGCTCTCATAGCGATCGTTCGACTCGGCCTCCTGTTCGACTCGCTGCACCTGATCGGACTGCAACCGGAGTTGCGTCTCGTTCAAGCTGCGGAGGCGTTCCTCGTGCTTGGCGAGGGCGAGCTGCTCGGACCGCACGAGTTGTTGCACCTCGTGCAGCAGCCCCTCGATGTCGGCGATTTCGGACTCGCTGGTGTGGACGGTGCGGGTGAGGTCTTCGGCCTCACGCAGTTCGGACTCCTGCCGCGTGCGTACCGCTTGCAAGTCGGACTCCAGCGACCGCGCTCGCTCGTCGTGTTCGCTGGCCAGGCGTTCTCGCTCGCGAATGGCCTCTGCGATGCGAGTCACCTCTTCGATCTGTGAGGCGAGTCGCATCGTCGCTTCAGAGACCTGCGAGGAGCGCTGCTGGGCCTCGACTTCGATCGCGTCCTGCCGACCGGTGCGGGACTCCAGGGCCTGCGACAACTTCGCGAGTCGTTCGACATCGGACTCAATCGCCCGATCGAGCCGGATCACCTCACTCCGCAGCTTCCGCAGCTCGCTCTTCCGCGACAGGACCGCTGCGTCCTGCGGGGCGGCTCCGACGAACAGCACGCCATCGCCGGTGATCAGCTCGCCCTGCATCGTGACAAATTGACAGCCGCGCCCCGTCGTGGCCGCGAGTTGCAGCGCTCGGTCGAGTGTGTTCACGATCCACGTATCGGAGAGCAACCGCGCAGCCAGGCCAGGGACACGACCGGTCTCGGTGACGAGTTGATCGGCCCGCTGAATGACCCCCGGCTCGCGGCTCAGATCCGGCCACTCGCGGCAGTCGAGATCGAATAGTTCCAGCCAATGCGGCTGAGTTGTGATGCGCCCCCGTCGCGGTGCCAGCGCAGTCCGCAGTTCAATGAACCCGACCCGGTCGAGCAGCCGTCCATCTCCCTGATTCAGATAGTCGAGCAGTGGACGCAGATCGTCGACGACCAGAATCTGCGTGCGATCCCCGAGAGCCAATTCGACCAGTGGGGCTGTTTCGAGAGCTGTGTCGAGGAGGTCTCCCACCGTGCCCAGAATGTTCGACCACGGCGGCTCGCTGAGTGTCTGGGCCCGTCGCAGGATCTCGCGCACCCCGAGGCCGATCCCCTCCTGCTTGCGCTCCAGATCCTGCAACACATTGAGCCGGGCCAGCGCGGCACTGCGGCGTTCGCGAAGCTCTGCCAGTCGTCGCTCAGTCTGCGAGTGCTCCCCTAACAGCGACGACCGCTCGGACCGGAGCAGGTCCAACTCCTCGCGTGCCCGCTGGCTGGTCGTGTCGGCTGTGGCGTGGGCTTGGCGGCGCTGGTCGAGTTCGGACTGGGCGGACGAGAGTTCCGCGAGCAGTTGGTCGATCCGTCCACGCGTCTTGGCCAGGGCCTCGAGCGCGGTCTGCTGTTGGAGTTCGAGGGTCGCGATCCGCGTCAGGGCCGACTGCGACCGCAGACTCAACTGATCCCGCTCGACTCGCCGAGACCGCATGCGAGCCCGAGCTTCGTCGAGCTGGCCGCGCAATTCGGACAGCTCACGGTCGCGGCCCTGAATCGCGATCTGCTGCTCGACGAAGCTCTCCTCAAACTGTTTGAGCCGCACCGCAGTCTCGTCGAGTTCCCGTGCGACAGCCCCCGCGCGGGCGGTCAGTTCCAGTCTCTGCTTCCGCAATCGATCGAGGTCGGCATGCAGCTCCCGCAGCCGGAACGTCTGGTGCCGGATCGTGGCGTCCTGGGCGGCGATGCTCTCGCGATTGGACGACGATTTGCGTTCGAGGTCGCGGACCCGCGTCTCAATCTCATGCAGCTCACTGTCGGCCCGCTGCACCTGTTCTTCGAGAATCTGCACGCTGGTCGCGAGGCTCTCCGCTGTGGTGCGAGCTTGCTCCTCGACACCGCGCAACTCGGCGAGTTGAGCCGCCCACAACCGGGCGTCATCGGCGGCGAGTCCAGTCCACAGCGTCTTGAGTTCGGTCGAGATCTCGCGGTACTTGGCGGCCTTGCTGGCCTGACTGCGAGTGGAGTTCAGCTGGGCTTCAACCTCGTCGACGATGTCGGTGAGACGCTGGAGGTTCTGGTCGATGCGTTCGATCTTGCGCTGGGCCTCGATCCGCTTGGACTTGAAGCGCGAGATGCCCGCAGCCTCTTCGAAGACGAGTCTCCGGGCCGCGGGGTTGGACTGCAGAATCTGATCGACCCGCCCCTGCTCGATGATGCTGTAGGCTGCCGTGCCCGCCCCGGTGCCGAGGAACAGGTCGCGGATGTCCTTGAGCCGCACGACCGACCGGTTGAGCAAATACTCCGAGTCCCCGCTGCGGTACAGACGCCGTCCGACCTGGACTTCGGCGGCGTCCATCGGGAACAGACGCTGGGTGTTATCGAACGTCAGCATGGCTTCCGAGAAGCCGCTGGGCTTGCGGCCATTGGAGCCGTTGAAGATGACATCGGTCATCTCGGTGCCGCGCAGGCTCTTGGCGCTCTGGTCGCCGAGTATCCATTTGATGGAGTCGACGACGTTACTTTTTCCACTGCCGTTGGGACCGACGACGCACGTCATCCCCGGCGCGAACTCGAAGACGGTTCGATCCGCGAAGCTCTTGAATCCAAAGAGTTCGAGGGACTTGAGCATGAGAACTACGGGGTCCGTCCGATGATTGAGGGGCGTGGGATAGGCTTCCCGCCTGTCATGCTTCCCGAAAGACGACAGGCGGGAAGCCTATCCCACGGGTCGGCACTACTGCACTCCGAAGCTGACGCCGCTCAGGCCATCGGCGGTGTCGAGTTCGGTGGGGGAGGACTTCGCTTCGGGAACCTGTTCCATTTCGGTCTCGACGTTGAGCACGCTGGGGTCGATGTCGAACAGGTTCGGCATCAGCGCGGAACTGCCGATCATTTCCGTCGCGGGGCCTTCCGCCATGTCGGGTCGCTGGAACGTGCGGCCTGCCTGGGGGAGTTGGTCGAAGGCCAGCATCCCGTCCAGGTTCCGCTGCTTCTGGGCCTGCTCCAGCATCTCGACGATGGCCGGATACTCGACGCCCAGTTCCGCAGCGGCTGCGATGACATCGGCCACGCGGAGACTGGAGTAGAGTTCCCGCGTCGGCTGTCCCGGGAGGATCAGCGTGAGCTTGACCTTGGTCCCGTTGTCGGGGCATTGCACGATGACATCGTGTCCGGCCCGCATCACCAGCGGCGAGGAGAAATGCTGGTCGACGCCGAACAGCACGACCTCGGGCTGGCGGCGGCGGGTGACGTGAATGGCGGGTTCCTGCTCGGTCTCGATCAGGTGGACCGAGAACCCGGACTCGTACTTCTGCGTGATGATGGACGGATCGTTCGGAGAGGCGATCGACAACGCCCGATACGCTCCGTACCGCGTCTCGATGCTCTCGTGCTTCAGCAGTTCCCGCATGGCGATGATGGCATCGCCATCGGTCAGCGTCGACAACGCCGCCAGAGCAAACACGCGGAAGGCAGGCTCCGTATTGGCCACCTCTTTCAGCACCGCCACGCCCGAGGCATCGTTGAGGTACGCCAGCGCCTCAGCGGCCCGGAAGCGGGCTTCGAGTTCGTCGGCCTGCAGGCCGTCTTTCAGGATCGGGATCGCCTCGGGGCCGATGGCTTCCAGTTCCATCGCGGCCTGCGCACTGGAGTCGCCGTGGACGAGAGAACTGGCCAACTCCTGCATCCGCAGTTGATGATCGACCGTGGTCTCAGTCAGGCGAATGGCGCGGATCGCCTGCAAGTAGCGGGGGTAGTTGTCGCGATAGCGTTCGGCCACGATCAGTTCGATCGATTGATCGGTCTTGGCCTTGGCCAGGGGCCGCTTGATGCCTCCGTGGTCGTACCCCGCGAACCGCTGACCGATGCGGTCGGCAATGCGGGTGGTCATCTTGGCCCCCTTGTAGTCTTCGCGCAGGCTGATCCCCAGATCGCGATCCAGCCCGGTGTACTTGCCGCCTCCGGGGATCACGCCGACCACCAGACCGGCCTGGTCGTTTTCGTCCCCGCGAACCATGATCGGTCCGCGGCAGAGGCCCAGTTCGTGGCCTTCCTTGAGCCCTCCCGCCTCAGCCAGATAGGAATACTCTCGCAGGAAGCAGGGCAAGAGCCGCCCCCCGCGCAGGCTGGTCGTCTGGCTCCCTTCCGGCAGCTTGACTTCCACGTCCATCGGTGCCCCCTTGCGGATCAGCGGAGGGATGTAGGCCGTCACAATCACCATCGCGGTATTGGGCGAACGCAGCAGCGATTCCGGGTTGTCGATCTTCAGGCGGCGCATCTCTTCGAGCAGGATCTTCCGCTGGGGAGTCGCTGCCGAGCTATCCCCTTCCCCGGTCCCGTCGAGTCCGACCACGAAGCCCACACCCTGCACCATCCGCACGGTGTCCCCGCCAATCGAGATGTAATCCCCCAGCAACCGCGAGTACCCCTTCTCGCCCCGGATCGCATTGTTCACGCGGGCCTTCCGCCGGTTGTCCGGATTCAGCATCCCCGGCAGCTTGTAATCGAAATCGAGATCGAGCGTCTGACACCCGGCGCAGAGCAGCGATGAAAGCAGTACGCACTTCGAAAGCGAGCGATGAAATCGCATGTCGCCGATCCTTGGCTGGGAGGGGAGTGCCGTCAGCGCCGCAAGGCGAGGGGTGGGGCAGGCGGAAGATCGGAGCGCAGAGCTGCGCGAACCTCCCGCCCGAGAGGAGGCGGGACACTACGGCGGAGGTTTCTCCAGGGTCAAGAGGGTCGGCCTGTTCCGCCGATTGTGACCCCGAGGTCGTGCAGATTTGGCCGAACGGGGCCGCTCGCCCGCAGGCAGTTTCTGCCGGTGAAGTCCGGGTATCCCAGTCCGGGCAGCTCCGTCAAATGCCCCGCCACCGGGCTGGCCCCGGTGGTTCCCGCGCTTGGCACTACGAAACGCCGACAAGTTTCCGGTCAGGACTCAGTATCGGGGTTGGAGTTCAGGCTACACAGCTGAAGCCTGACCATTGCGCATCCCCCAAGCCGCCCCAGGCTCTGGATGCGGCCTCGTCCGATCCCGTCAGGCAACGCCGTGAAGGATTTCTCGCGGATCACGTCGACAAGGTAGCCAGCACGTTTCCGGCCCCCTCTCCCCCGCGATCGACGTGTCTTTTGCCCTGT
>JAYWFM010000251.1:0-4393 GCA_043778825.1 Planctomycetota bacterium
TCTCAGTCGCGGAGCGACGTGAGCTACGGGCCACCGGCACCTCGGAAACGTGCCCCACGATGACCTCCATCGTGTTCACAGCACTGGCCTCGCCCTCCCGAAGGAGGCGATCCCCCAGTTTTCGCGTGGACGAGGCTAGCACGATCAGTCGATAATCTTGCTGATCTGATACTCCACAATCCCCCGCGCTCCGGCGGCTCGCAGGGCCGGGACGATGCGGCGGACGATCGATTCGTCGATGATCGTGTTGACCGCCACCCAGTCGGGGTCGGACAGCGATGAGACCGTGGGGTTTTGCAACGCGGGAAGCTGGGCCAGGACGGCCGCCTGATCGGCGCGGCGGATGTTCATCATCAGGCCGACCTTGCCCTCCGCAGCCAGGCAGGCTTGCAACATCATCGCGATGTTGTCGAGCTTGGACCTCGTCCAGTGGTCTTTCCAAGCTGTCTTATTGGCGATCAGGCGGGTCGTGCTTTGCAGCACATCGGCGATGATCCGCAGGTTGTTCGCCCGCAGTGAGGAGCCGGTCTCGGTGACCTCGACGATCGCATCGGCCAGGCGCGGCGGCTTGACCTCGGTGGCCCCCCAACTGAATTCGACCTCGGCCTTCACGCCATGAGCGGCGAGGTACTTGGTGGTCAGGCCAACAGCCTCGGTGGCGATCCGCTTGCCTTGCAGGTCTTGCACCGTCTGGATCGGCGAGTCGTTCGGCACGCACAGCACCCAGCGGACCGGCCCGCGACTGACCTTCGAGAAGACCAGTTCGCAGACCTCGTGGACATCGGCGTCAGTCTCCTTGACCCAGTCGTGGCCAGTGATCCCCGCGTCGAGGATGCCGTTCTCGACGTAGCGGGCCATCTCCTGGGCCCGGATCAGCAGGCACTCAATCTCCGGATCGTCGATCGATGGGTAATACGACCGCGACGCGAACGTGATCGTGTACCCGGCCTTGCGGAACAGCTGGGCCGTGGCGTCCTGGAGACTGCCTGCCGGGATGCCGAGTTTGAGACGCTTTTCAGCCATGAGACGATGCAGCCGGTTTCCAAAGGGAAGTCCCCCTCCCCACGCCGAGGTGAGGCCGAGAGTTTTCGGGTGACAGCATGAGGGACACGCCGACTGGACGCAAGCGAAAGGACGCAGGTTCGGGGAGTGTCGCCTTTCGCTCCGCGAAAGGACGGTCTTTCGCGGAGCGAAAGACGACAATCGGCTACCGTCCGCGAGGCGATTTGCCTTTCGGTCGCTTGGGCTGGCCGGGGCTGCGGCGGCCGAAGCTTTCGGTGGGTTTGTCGCTGCGACCGGGGCCTTTGCGTTTGGCGGGTGCGGCTTTGGCGGGGGCACCTTTTCCGGACCGGAAGGTCGCACTCTTGGTTGACTTCTTGAACGGGGCGGCCTTGGCGGGACGACGTGCCCCCTCCGAGGGAGCACTCTGGAAGGGACGGCGTGGTCCGCGCTCTGCGTCTTCGGTGGTCCGCTCCGGCTTGTCGGCGGAGGGAAACTTCTCCGCGCGGCGCGCCAGCCGTTCGTCTTCGGCGGCGCGGATCTTGGCATCGGCGGCTTTGCGGTGGCCGAAGGCTCCCTGCGTTCGATTCTCGGGCTGGGACCGTCCTCCCGCCGAAGCGGGCTTCTTCGAGAATCCGGCAGACGCGCTGCGGCCAGCGGGACGTTCGGTCAGGCCCATCATCTGCTCATCGGAGACCTCCTCGATCCCCAGTCCTCGCGGTTCTCGACTACTCGACTCGGGGATGTGTCGGGGCGGGGCGGAGGGCGGCGGGCCCTTGCGGGCGGGTGGTCCGCCCGCACTCGGGCGGCCCGGTGCGTCCTTCTTGAACGCCGGACGATTCCGCTCGGGCGGTGCGTTGCGGCTCGACTTGTTCAGCAGGTCGCCATCGCTCATCCGGCGCGGCCCCATCCCCGGCTTGTTCGCCGGGCGGACTCGGCTCCCTTTCTCTTCTTCGAGTGCTTCTTCGTTCCTGACCAGCATTCCGATCAGCCGCTCCAGTTCATCGCGGCGCATCTCCCGGATGTCGCCTCGCAGCATCTTGCCGAGGAAGATCGGACCGAAGGCCACGCGCTGCAGCTTCATCACCTTGTGGCCGACGCGCGAGAAGAGCCGCCGGACTTCGCGGTTGTGCCCCTCGGCGAGGATCACCTCGCACCAGGTGCTTTGCCCCTGCTTCTTGATCGACTTGACCCCCTCGACGCGGAACCGGCCTTCTTCGAAGTAGATCCCGCTTCGCAGTTCGGTCAGCGTCTCCGGCGTCGGGAACCCGGCCACCAGCACGTGGTACGTGCGGAAGATGCGGTAGCTCGGGTGAGCCATTTTCTGGGCCAGGTCGCCATCGTTGGTGACGATCAGCAGTCCCTCGCTGTCCTCATCGAGGCGCCCGACGGTGAACACGCGCGGGCCTTCCTTGGGGAAGTAGTCGATCACGCGCGGGCGGCCTTCGGGGTCTTTGTTGGTACACAACACCCCCGGCGGCTTGTTGAAGACGTAATACTTCTTCCGCTCCATCTTCAGCTTCTCGCCGTCGAGAGCGATCTTGTTCACCTGGGGATCGATCTGCATCCCCTGTTCGGTGATGACCTTGCCATCCACCGACACGCGGCCCATGGTGATGAAGTCTTCACAGGCACGCCGCGATCCCAGACCACAGCTGGCCAAGTACCGTTGCAGGCGGACCAGCTTGGGGGCGGGAGGGGGCAGATCTTCGGGGTCACGATCGGACATAATCGACTTCTGAGAGATGCGGGGCGGGAGGCGGGGCCTCCCCCAATGCGGAACCCCCGGTCAGCGACCGGGGGCTGGAAGAGGGTTGATGGTTTATCGAAAGCCCACCGGTTGCAACCGGTGGGCTTTGATCTGACTGACGACTGAAAACTGACGACTGAAAACTTCCCCTCACTCCGCGTGAAACGCATACACACACGTTTGCGTATACTTCTCACCCGGCTTGAGGATGGTGGTCGGGAACTCGGGATGGTTGACCGAGTCTGGATAGTGCTGGGTTTCGAGGCACATCGCACTGCGGTGAGCGTACACCTTGCCGCCCTTCCCCTTCGCCCCCTTGAGGAAGTTCCCCGAGTAGAACTGCACCCCCGGCTCGGTCGTCAGCACGGTCATGACCCGCCCCGAGGCCGGATCCTTCAGCTTGGCAGTCTCACGCAATTCGCCCGCTTTCCCGTTCACCACGTAGTTGTGGTCGTAGCCGATGAAGGCGGTCTTATCGAGTTGGGCAATGCGGTCGCCGATACGGGTCGCCTTGCGGAAGTCGAGCGGCGTCCCCTCGACCGGGGCGATCTGACCGGTGGGGATCAGCGTGTCGTCGGCAGGGGTGAAGGTGTCGGCCTTGAGGGTCAACACGTGATCGAGGACCGTCGGACTCCCCTCGCCGCCAAGGTTGAAGTAGCTGTGGTTGGTGAGGTTGACGGGGGTGGCCTTGTCGGTGGTGGCCACATAGTCGATGCGGACCTCATTCTCGTGAGTGAGCTGATAGGTCACGGTGACATCGAGCTTGCCGGGGAAGCCTTCTTCGCCATCGGGACTGGTGTAGCGGAAGATCACGCCCGGTCCCTTTTCATTCTCGAATGGCTCCGCGGCCCACACGACCTGGCCGAGGTTCCGCTCGACTCCCCCATGCAGGGCGTTTGGCGGATTGTTGATGGCCAAGGTGTACTCCTTACCTTCCAGCGTGAACTTCCCCTTGGCAATCCGGTTCGCCACGCGGCCCGTGGTGCAGCCGAAGTGCTGGTTGCCATCGCCTTCGTACCCGGCCACATCGTCGAAGCCGAGGACCACATCGGCCAACTGCCCCTTCTTATCGGGCACATGCAACTCAGTGAGCGTCGCCCCGCGCGTACTCAACCGGGCGATGACACCCGCCTTGTTGCGGAGGGTGAATCGGTCGACCGCCTCGCCTTTCGCGGTCTTTCCGAAGCTGTCTTTCTCGGGAGGAGCGGAGAACAGGGGAGCAGTCATGACGGCAAACGCCAACAGGAGAAGAGCCAAACCAGCCGGTCGCATGGGAATCCTTCGACAAGGGAAGTCGAAACAACGGCGGGCATTATCGCCGGAAGCCGGGGGGAATCACAAGCGTGGGGAGTCGGGGGTCGGGAGTCGTGTGTGCATCAGAAAAGTAGGCAGCCCCAAAAACAGTACCCCCCCCCCCACACACACACACACATTTGCTCACGGCATCCGGAGATGAACATTCGAACGCCAGGGACAGGCGGAATGGAAACGCAGAGGGCGCTGAGGACGCAGAGTTCCGATGGAATGCCTGTCTCTGCGTCCTCAGCGCCCTCTGCGTTTCCAATTTCCGAGGCGCTGGTTCGATGGATCTCCGGTGTCGCGTTCTCGCGGTGACGCGGATCGGTGGTGAATCTCTGACTATTT
>JAYWFM010000252.1:0-25522 GCA_043778825.1 Planctomycetota bacterium
GACTCACGCGGGGGTGTCCCGAGGTCCGGACGGTGTCTGGCAGGAGGAATCTCAGTCGCGGAGCGACGTGAGCTACGGGCCACCGGCACGTCGGAAACGCGCCCCACGATGCCCTCCATCGTGTTCACAGCACTAGCCTCGCCCTCCCGGAGGAGGCGATCCCCCAGTTTTCGCGTGGACGAGGCAGTAGTGATTCCCTGCAAACCATCGAACGTCCCAGTGTATATCAAGAATGGCAACACTGAGCAGTTCTTCACCCGCACTGGGGAAATCCGGAAATCCGTCGTACGGTATTAACGCAGTCGGGGTATCGTTTGGTCCGTCCAGTTGTCGGAGGTCTCGGTTCCATCGAGCGAAGCTCGGCCCGCTTTCATTGGGGCGGGAGCGGGTCGAGGAGCGGTCGGAGCCTTGGACTTCGAAGCTGGAGCAGCGGGCCGGATCGTGGGCAGGGCGGGGACCGTCTCATCAGTCGGGGGCGTGTCCGGTCCGGGAAAGGGCCGGGGGGGCGCGGGCTCGACATCGTCGTAGAACGGGACCGGTCGGGCGACTGGCTCAGTGGGGAGTTGCTGGTCGGCGGTGTGGATTTCGCGGTCGATCTTGGATTCGGTTTCGTGGTTCACGGGTTGGGCCTGTGGAACCTGGAGGAGGGCCGGTGCGGCGTGCGTGGGCGGGACGACCTTGAGCGGGCTGTTCGTGTCAAACTGCCGACCGTCGGTCGTTCGCAGCCGTGCGTGGACCAGCAGCTCCTTGTTCGCGGGGATCTCCTGCCAGGGGAGTTCGAATTGGAGACCGGCACCGACGAACCCGCTGTGCCAGGCTTTGGCGGCTTGTTCGGGGTTGAAGGTCCAGCGACCGACGCGCTTGTCGTCGCCGGGGCGGGTCATGTCATAGGCTTCGATCTCGACCTCGCCCGCGATTTTGACGAGGTCGCCCTGCTCATCGTGGGGGGAGATCAGCGCCACCAGCAGGTCGTCACCCGGCTGGCCGTCGCGGTCTTTTCCGCCGGAGAGCAGGGTGTTGATCTTCACGCCTGCGAGGCGGACGAGGTTGCCGGTCTGCTCGGGGAGCGGAGCCTGGCCGCCATTCGCAGCCACCTGCGACCGGATCAGTTCGGCCTCGCGACGGGCCTGTGCCAGTTGGGATTCGAGGTTGGTCGTCTTGGCCTCAGCCCGGTAGAGGGAGTCCTTGTGCTGCCGGACTTCGGCCTCCAGCAGTTCCAGTTGACCCCGCGAGGCACACCCACTCCACAGCAAAACCGCCCAGCCGGAGAGTGCGAGGCACTGCCGGGCGGACGGTCGTGGAGGGGCGAATCGGGTGGTCATCCGTGACCTCAGTCTGTTATGTGTAGTGCTGGGGAATGCTCCCTTGACTCTACCTGTCGTCGTTACCGTGCAGGATCATCTTCGTCATAGGAGATGGAAGTCGAATCGGTTGGCATAAGCCATCCTCGTTGCTGAAGTAGCTCATGCCGATACCCCTTGCACCACTCACGGGCCGTGATGAACGGAACGAACCCATCAACCGTAACCTTGTAGACCACACTGAGGACCATGAATTCGCCGAAGTCATCCTTAGTCAAATTGAGGCACTCGTATGCATCCAAAAGCTCTCCAGCTCTCGGAACCACGAGAGTGTCGATCTCGACAAGACTTCCAATGAGAGCGCCGTTCTTTGAAACAAACTGGATGTGAGCCTTGGCCATTTTGAAGTCCTTGAGTTTGTACGCTCGCCCAAATGTGAGGCAGCGATGGCATCCTGTTCCGCGAATCCGGACGAATCATCGAGCGGGGAGTTTCGATCACGACTGTCGACCTTCCCCCAGCTTACCCCGTTTCACGTGAAACGGGGCGTAGCCACCTTCGCCAGAAGGTGGGCAACCACCAAGACGCCCCCGAATCGGCCAAGCCACCGGCTAAGGCAACTACGGGTTCCAGCTCGCCCACGTTCTGGCGAACGTGGCTACGGGGAGCGACTACTCCTCCTTCCGCCCCACCGATGGCGGGGTCGGAATCTTCTCCAGCACGTGGTCGATCAGACCGTACTTCTGAGCCTCTTCGGCGGACATGAAGTTGTCGCGATCGGTGTCGCGCTCGATCTCGTCGTAGGTCTTGCCGGTGTGCTTCAGCAGAATCTCGTTCAGCTTCCGCTTCATCCGCAACAGCTCCTTGGCATGGATTTCGAGTTCCGTCGCGGTCCCTTCCATCCCGGCCAGCGGCTGGTGAATCATGATCCGGCTGTTGGGCAGCGAGTTCCGCTTCCCCTTGGTCCCGGCAGTCAGGAGCAACGCCCCCATGCTGCTCGCCTGGCCCAGGCAGTACGTCGCCACGTCGCAGCTGAGGTACTGCATCGTGTCGTAGATCGCCATGCCCGAGGTGACCGACCCGCCGGGTGAGTTGATGTAGAGGTGGATGTCCGCCTTGGGATCATCGAACTGCAGGAACAGGAACTGGGCCACCAAGGCGTTGGCCAAGGTGTCCGTCACCTGTGTTCCGAGGAACACGATGCGGTCCTTGAGCAGGCGGCTGTAGATGTCCATGGCCCGCTCTTCGCGGCCGGACTTTTCGATGACGTAGGGAATCAGTGTGGACATGTGTGTGGGGCTTATGGAGAGTCGGGTGTCGGGAGTCTGGAGTCGGGGGCCAGAGAGTCTCTGGCTGATCGCTGACTGCTGATGGCTGAAAGCTACTTCGCTTCCACCGGCTTGGGCTTCTTCTTGTCGCGCTTGATCGGCACGACCTCGTCGACCAGCCCGTACTCCTTGGCCTGGGCCGAACTCAGGTAGCGGTCGCGCTCGGTGTCCTTGGCCACGCGCTCGATCGGCTGGCCGGTGTGGTCGGCCAGAATCTTGTTGAGCAGCTCGCGGGTCTCGATGATCTGGTTGGCCTGGATCTCGATGTCGGAGACCTGACCGCCGACCTGGCCGTACGGCTGGTGGATCATCATCTTGGCGTTGGGCAGCATCTTCCGCTTGCCAAAGGCTCCCCCCGCGACCAGGATCGCGCCACCGCTGGCGGCCAGTCCGACGCAGTAGGTCGCCACGTCGCACTCGATGAACTGCATCGTGTCGTAAATCGCCAAGGTGGCCGTCACCGACCCGCCCGGGGAATTGACGTACAGGTGGATGTCCTGATGCCGGTTCTCATTTTGCAGGTACAGCATCTTCATGACGATCATGTTCGCCATGCCGTCATAGATCGCTCCGTCGACGAAGATGATCCGGTTCTCCAGCAGCAGATCCCCGAGGGTCAGCTGCCGGGTCCGCGTGTAATCCGCCGCCGCAGAGGCGTTCTGGGGGTCGAGGTGAAACTGTTTGAGGTTCATGTGGTCCATGGGGTATCGCGGCAGGGCGTGAGAATTCGGGTCCATCCAGTGGCGGCGTTCCCTCTGGACGGTGGGCAAGTCCGAAGCGCGGGGAGTCAGACTCACCGGGCCTCGGGCCGCTGCCGACCGAAGGGGGACTCCGGATTGTTCGTAATCTCCGCCATGCGGTCAACCCCGGCTGGACGGCGAGCTGTGATTCGGGCTACCCCCGCGCTGTGTGGGATAATCGACCGTCGATGGGTTAGACTACGCGGCTGAAGTCCCAGCGGGCGGACCGACTGTCGCGAACGCGGACAGTGGACGCGCGACTGGACACCGACAAATACTCCTTCGAGGATTGAGAGCGAATGAGAGCGATTGCATATCTCCTGGGCACGGCGGTCTGCCTGTCCATACTGGCGGGCGGAGCGGACCTCCGCGCTGCGGATGAAACCGAGGCGGGGTTCCACTCGCTGTTCAATGGGCAGAACCTCGACGGCTGGAAACCGTGGGCCGGGGACGAGGGGTTCTGGCGGATCGAAGAAGGGGCGATCACCGGCGAGTCGACCGCTGAGAAGCCGCTGGGGCACAACACGTTCCTGGCCTGGGACAATGCTGAGGTCGATGACTTCGAGCTGCGGTTGCAGTTCAAGCTGACCGGCGACATGGCCAAGGCCAACAGCGGGATTCAGTTCCGGGGCCAGCAGAATCCGGACGGACACGTGGTCGGGTATCAGGCCGACATCGACCTCGCCGGGCAATGGGCCGGGGCTCTCTATGACGAGGCCGGTCGCGGACCGCTCGCCACGCGGGGGTCGAAGGTCACGATCACCGCCGACGGGAAGAAGACCGAAGCGGGCAGCGACTTGCCCACGAGCGTCAAGCCGGGCGAGTGGCACGAATACTCGATCACCGCGCAGGGGAACCACATCACCCTCAAGATCGATGGCAAGGTCACAGCCGAACTGTTCGACGACCAGAAGGATCCGGCGGGCGACGCCAATAAGCAGGCCGAACGCATCGGCATGCTGGCCCTCCAAATGCACTCCGGTCCCCCGCAGAAGGTGCAGTTCAAGAACATCCGCATCAAGCGGCTCAAGCTGACCGACGGGAAGAAGGTCGTGTTCATCGCCGGTCGTCCGAGCCACGGCTGGGGCGCTCATGAGCACAACGCGGGCTGCCTGTTGCTGGCGAAGCGGCTCAATGAATCGGGTCTGCCGGTGATCGCGACGGTCTACCGCAGCGGCTGGCCGAAAGACCCGACCGCTCTCGACAATGCCGACACAGTGGTGTCGTACTGCGATGGCGGCGGGGGGCATTACCTCAATGACCGGCTGGATGACTTCCAGCAGGTCGTCGACTCGCGCGGGGTCGGGCTGGTCTGTCTGCACTACGCGGTCGAGACGACCAAGGGGAAGTGCGGCGACCACTTCCTGAACTGGATCGGCGGCTACTTCGAGCCGCACTATTCGGTCAATCCGCATTGGGACGCGAACTACACCAAGTTCCCCGAGCATCCGACCACACGCGGCGTTCAGCCGTTTACGATCCGAGACGAATGGTACTACCACATGCGGTTCGTCGAGGGGATGAAGAACGTCACGCCCATCCTGACCGACCTGCCGCCGCGAGACACCGCCAATGGGGGCGATGGGACGCACAGCGGCAACCCCGATGTGCGGGCAGCGGTCCTGGAGCGCAAGGAACCCCAGCACATGGGCTGGGCGTATGAGCGTCCGGACAACAAGGGTCGCGGGTTCGGTTTCACCGGCGGGCACGACCACAAGAACTGGCAGAACGACCAGTTCCGCAAGGTGGTCCTCAACGCCATCGTCTGGACCGCTGGTCTCGATGTGCCCAAGGACGGCGTGGCCTCCGCCACTCCCTCCAACGAAGAGATGGACGCCAACCAGGACGAGCCGAAACCCGGCACCGCCCAGGCCGCGCCTCAACAACAACAGCAGCAGCCGAAGGCCGCCGACCTCCTCACCGGCGATGCCCAGACTAAGGCCGCAGCCAGCAGCCCCATCGTCAACACGAAGACGCCCAACCTCTCGGTCGACATCGAGGCCGACATCACCGGCGCGAAGCAGCTGTATCTGGTCGTGACCGATGGCGGCGATGGCTTCACCGCCGACTGGGCCGACTGGGCCGAGCCTCGTCTGGTCGGGCCGGGCGGCGAGACGAAGCTGACTGATCTCAAGTGGAAGACCGCCTCCGCCGATTGGGGCAAAGTCACTGTGGGCAAGAACGCGGAGGGCGGCGAACAGAAGATCGCGGGGAAGCCCGTTGAATACGGGATCGGGACGCACGCGAACTCGTTGATCGAGTTCGACCTGCCCGCCAACCACCCCTTCACCAAATTCAAGGCACGGGTCGGCATCGACAACGGCGGCAGTGACCAGGGCGGCAGCTCCAGCGTTCAATTCCATATCTTCACCCAGCGGCCTCCGAAGAGCGTTCTGGAGATGGTGGGCAAAGGCGGTTCGGGCGGCGGAGCGGCTGGCGGCGGCAGTCACGAACTCGCCGCAGCTGTGTCGCAACTCGATGCCGCCGAGGGTCTCGAAGCCCAGCTCTTCGCCGGGGAGCCATCACTCCTGAGCCCCAGCGACATCGATGTCGACCACCTGGGCCGGGTGTGGGTCTGCGAAGTCGTGAACTATCGCGGTCACAATGGAGAGCGCAAGGAAGGGGACCGCATCCTGGTCCTCGAAGACACCAACGGCGATGGAGCCAGCGACAAGACGACCGTCTTCTATCAGGGCCGCGAAGTCGACTCCGCGCAGGGCATCTGTGTCCTCGGCAACCGCGTCATCATCTCGGTCGGCGATAAGGTCTGGAACTTCGTCGACAAGGACGGCGACCTCAAAGCCGACGACAAGCAAGTGATGTTCAGCGGCATCTCCGGCACCCAGCACGACCACGGCATCCACGCCTTCGTGTTCGGGCCGGACGGCAAGCTGTACTTCAACTTCGGCAACTCCGGCAAGCAAATCCGCGACAAGGACGGCAAGCCAATCGTCGACAAGATGGGGAACGTCGTCGACGATTCCCGCAAGCCGTACCAGGAAGGGATGATCTTCCGCTGCGACCTGGATGGGTCGAACCTGGAGACGCTGGCCTGGAACTTCCGCAACAACTGGGAAGTGACCATCGACTCGTTCGGCGGGCTGTGGCAGTCGGACAACGACGACGACGGCAACCGGGGCGTGCGGATCAACTATGTCGTCGAGTACGGCAACTATGGCTACAAGGACGAGAAGACCGGGGCCGGGTGGCAAGCCTTCCGCACCAACTGGGAAGAGGAGATCCCGCTGCGGCACTGGCACCTCAACGATCCGGGCGTGATGCCGAACCTGCTCCAGACCGGAGCCGGGGCACCGACCGGAATCTGCCTGTATGAAGGGACCATGCTGCCGAAGGTGTTCCAAGGCCAGCCGATTCACTGCGACGCGGGGCCGAACGTCGTGCGGGCCTATCCCTCGAAGGCCGTCGGCGCGGGCTACACTGCGGAGATGGTCAACGTCCTGCATGGAGCGCGGGACAACTGGTTCCGCCCGAGTGATGTGTGTGTCGCTCCGGACGGGTCGCTGATCGTCAGCGACTGGTACGATCCCGGTGTCGGCGGTCACGCGATGGGCGATGTCAACAAGGGTCGCATCTTCCGCGTCGCCGTACCGGGAGCCAAGTACACGATTCCGAAGTATGACTTCACCACCGTCGAAGGAGCCGTCGAGGCCCTGAAGAGCCCGAACATGGAGGCCCGCTACCTCGCGTGGCAGGCCCTGCATGGGATGGGCGACAAGGCCGAACCGGCGCTGACTGCACTGTATAAGGACAGCAATCCCCGGTTCCGCGCCCGCGCGCTGTGGCTGCTCGGCAAGCAGGCGAACCCCGCCAAGCAACTCGCCGTCCTCAAGGCGGCGATGAACGATGCCGACGCCGACATCCGCTGCACGGCGGTGCGTCTGGCCCGGCAACTGATGGGGCAACTCCCCACCGAGGAGATTCGCCAAGCCTGCAACCTCAAAGACCCGTCCCCCGCCGTGCGGCGCGAACTGCTAGTCAAGCTGCGGGAGGTGGACCTCGCGAAGTCGCCCGCTGTGGCGAATGCCTGGGCGACTCTGGCTCTGCAATACGATGGCCAGGACCGCTGGTATCTCGAAGCCCTCGGCCTCGCCGCCGATGGACGCTGGGATGCGCTGCTCGATGCCTGGAAGGCGGCGGGCGGCGACCCGAACTCGGCAGCTGGACGTGACATCATTTGGCGGTCGCGCGGCACTCAATCGGCAGCGGCTCTCGCCAAGATCATCAGCGACCCGGCGACGACCGTGGCCCAACTGCCGCGCTACTTCCGGGCGTTTGACTTCTTGACTGGGGAGTCGGTGCCAGCCACCATCGCCGAACTGGCCTTCGGAGAACAAAAGGGCGACGACGCCCGCCAGGCACTGATCGCCAGCGAGTCGATTACTCGACTCGGCGGTGACGTGGCTTCGAACCCGAAGTACAAGGCCGCGCTCGATCGCGTCCTCACAGCCCAGAAGGGAACGACCAACTTCATCCGGCTGGTCGACACGATGAACCTCAAGGACAAGTACGCCGACCTCCTCGAAATCGCCATCGCCCACCCCGAGCAACAACTCGGTGTCGAGGCCGCCACCGCGCTCCTCCGCAAGGAACAGTGGGAGCTACTCGGCAAGGCGATCAGCGGCGACGCCTCGCGTGCCACCGCCACAGTGACAGTCCTCGGACTGACCACGGATGGCAAGGCGGTCGGCCTGCTCATGGCTCCGGTCAAGGACGCCAAGGCCCCGATCGACATCCGCCGCGCTGCAGCCAAGAGCCTGGGCAACATTCGCTACGGTGCCCAGGAACTCGCCAAGCTGGCCGGAGAGAACAAGGTGCCCGCCGAGTTGAAGGATGCGGTGGCCATGACTCTCCACGGAGCCCAGTGGCCCGACATCAAACAGCTGGCCGCCAAGCTCTACCCGCTCCCCCCCGGCAAGGACAGCGAGCCGCTCCCCCCGCTGGCCGAACTGGCGAACCGCAAGGGCGACGTGGCCAACGGGCGGATCGTGTTCCACACGACTGGCACCTGTAACAAGTGTCACATCGTGAACGGCATCGGTCGCGAGGTCGGCCCGAACATCTCCGAGATCGGCAAGAAATTGTCGAAGCAGGCCCTGTTCGAATCGATCCTGTTCCCCAGCGCCGGCATCAGCCACAACTTCGAACAGTGGACCGTCTCCACCGTCGATGGTCAGGTCTTCGCCGGTCTGCTCGTCAGCAGCACCGACGCCGAGACGCAGATCAAGGACATCAACGGATTGGTGAAGACCTTCAAGGCGGCTGAGATCGAACAGAAGATCAAGCAGTCCGTCTCCCTAATGCCCGCCGACCTGCAGAAGGTCATGAGCGTCAAGGAACTGACCGACGTGGTCGAGTACCTGACCACGCTCAAGGAGGCGGCAGTGCCGGAGAAGAAGTAGCCGGCCGGTTGAGCCCCCCATCCCCGGTGGTTGTTCGAAGGTGAATTCCTGGTTTTGTCCCGGAGGGACTCCCGAAAATAGCCCACCGTTTCAACGGTGGGAGGGAGGGCTGGGACGCCTGTGTGAGTCCCGGCAGGGACGACAGAATCTCTCGATGGCAGCGGCATCTTCTCGATGAGGCCCACCCAGCGAGGGCAGCGATTTCTGTCGCCCCTGACGGGGCTGTGGCCGTTCCACTCGGGTTCGTCCCACCGTTGAAACGGTGGGCTATTTTCGGGTGTCCCTGACGGGACAAAGAGCGATCACGACTGAGACTTGTTCGACGACTTCCCTCAGTCCCAAACTCCAGTTTGGGACTGCATCTCCCCGAAGCTCCGCTTCGCCGCGTGCCGAAGTGGTCTCATCAACGATATCCCGGCAGGCTGGCCTCGGTGGGGTCGCTTTGAACCCGACCGGGGCGGCGATCGCCGTACGAGGTTCTTGCCACAGGATGCGTTCAAGCGGTAACCTCCTGTGCCAAGGCACACAGGTCGCCGAAGCGGCAACCCGTGCCACCCCGCCTCTCAAAAGCTCGGCTTCAGGGCTGACCCAGGGGCACGAATTGGAACCCAGCATGACTCGTACTCGCAGTTTCACTCTCTGGCTCGTCGCGCTCGCATTGCTCTCAATCGACCGCGAAGCCTCAGCTCAGATACTCGATAAGCAGAAGGCGCTGGAGGCTCAGACGTTCTGGGACAACCGCGATTGGGACTGGTACTCCCAGAACATCCCGTTCTTTGAGTGCCCCGATGCCGACATCACGACCACCTATTACTACCGTTGGGAACTGCTGACCAAGCACCTGACATACGGCTCACCCAACTCCGGCTACGGTTTCACCGAGTTCATCGACCGGCCCTTCTGGTCGGGAGCTTACGGGGCCATTAGCTGCCCGGCGGGGCACCAGTTGTACGAGGCTCGGTGGCTGCGCCAGCCGACCGTGGCGAATGACTATCTACGGTACTGGTTCCGCACGCCGGGGGCCCAGCCGCGGAACTACAGTACGTGGTTGGCCGACTCCGCGTGGGCGGTGAATCAGGTGCATCCGGATGATGAGTCTCTGGTCGACTTATTGCCCGACTTCGTCAAGAACTATGAGGGATGGGAGCAACGCCACTTCGTCCCCGAGGTCGGCCTGTTCTGGCAGACCGGCCACGACGACGGCATGGAGTTCAACATCAATAGCCGCCAGACCAAGGATATCCTGCGCGGGGCTCCGAGTTATCGGCCCTCGTTCAACGCTTACATGTGGGCGGATGCGATGGCGATCGCGCGGATTGCCGACCTGGCAGATGACGCCACCACCGAGAAGCGGTTTCGCGACAAGGCCGACAGCCTCAAGGAAAAGGTGCAGACTCTGCTGTGGGATCCCGAGCGGAAGTTCTTCTTCCCGATGTACCGCGACGACGAAGAGCGGGAGGGGCACAAGGTCAAAGCTCGGACCCTCACCTACCAGAGCGGACAGTTCGCCGGAGACTCGCACGGACGAGAGCTGATCGGGTATGTCCCTTGGCAGTTCGGCATGCTCGACAATGACAAGGGTTACGAAGTCGCCTGGAAGAAGCTCATGGACCGGGATGGATTCCTGGCCGACCGGGGGCCATCGACCGTGGAGCGAAATGATCCGATGTTCCTGCTCCAGAAGTCGTGCTGCTGGTGGAGCGGGCAGTCCTGGCCCTATGCCACGACTCAGACCCTCAAAGGTCTGGCGAATCTGCTGCAGGCCGACGGTGATCCTAAGTTGTTGACCAAGGCCGACTATTTCCAGCTGCTGAAGACCTACGCCATCTCCCATCGCAAGGATGGGAAGCCGTATCTCGCTGAGGCCCTGCATCCGGACACCGGTTCGTTCGAGGGCCACGACGGCTACAACCACAGCGAGCACTACTTCCATTCGGGGTACTGCGATCTGGTGATTACTGGGCTGGTGGGACTGCTCCCCGTCGACGACAGCAGGCTGATTGTTCGTCCGCTCGCTCCCGAGGACTGGGACTACTTTGCTCTCGACAATCTGCAGTACCAGCGCCACTCGCTCGCCATTTTCTGGGACAAGACCGGGACGCGTTATGGGCATGGAGCCGGACTGCATGTCTGGGTGGATGGCAAGGTCGCTGCCAGTTCCCCGAAGCTGGGTCATCTGGAGGTCAAGCTCACAACTGTTCCGCTGCCCGAGAACCCTTCCCGAGAAACCGAAGTGAACTTCACTGTCAACAACGACGGCACTTACTACCCACGAGTAACCGCTTCGTATACTTCGCCGAAGACTTCGATCAGCAAGCTGAACGATGGGAACTCCTGGTACTTGCAACATCCCCCCAATCGCTGGACCTGCGAAGACTCGCCCAATGAACGTGATTGGGTTATGGTTGATTTCGGTGTCCCACGAAAGATCGATGCCATCAAGCTGTACCCGATCGACGATGACGGCGAAGCCAACTCCTTAATTCGTTCGCCAGAGAAAATGGAAATTGAGGCATGGGTCGGTGATCGCTGGCAACCGATTCAGCCGCTGGGCCGACCAATGAGCCCTCCGCAAGGTCATCGCGCGAATGTTTTGCGGTTTGAACCACTGGAAACGAACAAGCTGCGAGTGACACTCCTGCATCGTTCCGGCAGTAAATCTGGGTTGACGGAGATCGAAGCCTGGGGAGCGGTGCAGCTGCCCCTGGAAGCCGCCCCCCCGCCAGCGGGCAATCTGGCATACAATCCGCAGAAGACTGGCTTTCCGCAGGCGACAGCCTCGTTCACGGATCGCTTCGGCGGCAGTCCGGCCAGTGCCATCGACGGCAAGACGGTGTTCCTCCCTTCGCCGATGAATCGCTGGACCTGCTATGAGTCAAAGACAGAGACCGACTGGCTAGCGATCGACTTCGGCAAAGAGATCGAATTCCGCCGTGTCGAACTCGCGATCTACGATGATCGTGGAGGAGTCCAGCCACCCACGACCTACTCCATTGAGTTCTGGAATGGATCCGATTGGACGGCTGTCAGTCAGGCCCAGAAAGCCCCTGCTGAACCGACTGGCAGCCAGTGGAACACCATCCGCTTCGAGCCAGTGAAGTCATCTAAGGCCCGCATTGTCTTCACCCATCGCGGCCCGTCGAAGAGCGGCGTCTCTGAGGTCCTGATCTGGAACGACTGACCCGAGTCGGACGATTCGCCAATGGGCCGTCAGTCATGCTGGACTTTCTCGTGCCGATTGGCTGCGGACTGATTCAATTCTTCAGAAGAAAGTGTGACTTGATGACGACCGTTCAAACACGATTCATGGGATTTGTCATCCTCCTTGGAGTTGGGATTGTGCAACTGACGAATGCTCACGGGGCGGACCCGAAGATCACTCGCGACATTCCGTATGTGGCCCCGGGGCACGAGCGACAGGTGCTGGATGTGTATGCACCGAGCGAGGCCAAGAACCTGCCGGTGGTGTTCTGGATTCATGGGGGCGGGTGGCAGGCGGGCGACAAGACCGCAGTGCAGGTCAAGCCGCAGGCGTTTGTCGATCGCGGGTTCGTGTTTGTGGCGATGAACTATCGGCTGCTGCCGCATGTCGAGATGGGGGAGATCATTCGCGACATCGCGAAGTCGGCTCACTGGGTCCACGATCACATTGCCGAGCATGGCGGCGATCCCGAGCGGGTGCTGGTGATGGGCCACTCGGCGGGGGCTCAATTGGCGGCGCTGCTCTGCACCGATGACCGGTATCTCAAGGCCGAGGGGCTCTCACTGACAATGGTCAAGGGGTGCGTGCCGGTGGATGGCGACACCTTCGACATCCCGGCGATCATCACCACAGCCGAGATTCGCCGCCGGGTCCACAACCTGCCGCAGGCGAAGTTCGGGCACCGCGAGAAGTTCGGCAACGATCCGGACCAGCACATCGACTTCTCAGCTGTCACGCACGTGGCGAAGGGTAAGGGGATTCCGCCGTTCCTGATTCTGCATGTGGCCGATCATCCCGATACTTCGGCGCAGGCTCAGCGTCTGGAGGCGGCGCTCAAGGACGCCGAGATCCCGGTGCGTCGCTTCGGAGCCTCGGACACGACGCACGGGCGGATCAATGAGAACCTCGGCACCTCGGAAGATCCGGCCACGAAGGCGTTGTTCGAGTTCGTGGCAGAGGCGTTGAAGCCGTGACCCAGCGCGGGGCATGCGCATCGGACCAGCCCTTCGGCCCAAGAGCTGTCAAACAGTCAGTGTCGCCTTTCGCTCCGCCAGTATTGTCGCCTTTCGCTCCGCGAAAGGACGTGCTTTCGCAGAGCGAAAGACGACACTCCCGGCAGGTGATTCCATGTCCGTTAGCGGGCGGGCAAAATGCCGGTGAGCGTCCAGTGCCGGTCCGAGGTGGCCCGCACCCCCGCGCGGTTCAGCCCCAGCTGATCGAGCATGTCGGCCACCTCCTCCACAGTCAGTGCAGCGTGCAGCGATTGCCGGAAGAGTTGCCGCATGCTGGGAGTGGCTCCCGGGGTGTAGGTCGTTACGAGGGCTTCCAGTTCGGCTTCCGTGCGGGGGCGCAGCAGGTCGCGAACGAAGAGCAATCCGCCGGGGGCGAGAACCCTCACCATCTCGGCCAGCGAATCGAGCGGTCGGGGGATGTGGTGGATGATGCTGTTGGAGACGACGGTCGCGAACTCGCCGTCGGGACAGGGGATGCGCTTGGCATCGACCAGGCGGAGTTCGATGCGATCACGGAACCCGGCGCGCTCCACGTTCGCCGTGGCGAGCTTCAGCATCTCGTTGGCCAGGTCGATGGCGACGATGCGGAGGTTCGGGAAACTCCGGCAGAATTCGATCGGGATCAGGGCTGTGCCGGTGCCGACATCCAGCATCCGCAGCGCGGCCGCCGGTGGGGTGCATTCGCCCCTTGGCGGTATCCTTCCGGCCCCCTCTCCCCCGCGATCGACGTGGCCTTCACTATGTGTATGTTGTGGGGGAGAGGGTTGGGGTGAGGGGGCCGTGTCGCGCACTCTAACCCCCTCACCCCGGCCCTCTCCCCCACAGTGGAGTCCAATCCGAAAGCAGGGTCGATTGTGGGGGAGAGGGTGCAGACAGGGCAAACTACCGCCCATTGGCGAATGCACCCCAACCAGTAATCGTCCCGTCGCGAGGCCAGCGGTGCCCCAGTCATCGACGAATCGCCGATTGACCTCGGAGTGGTCCATCGCGTCGTAGTCGGCCGCCTCTTGGGCGGTGTCCATCACTTCCGGTTCGAGGGTCCGGGGCAGCATGGGATGGCTCCGGGCGTGGAAATGGTCTTGGAGGAAGCTGTCAGATTTCAGCGGTGAGCCAGATGCCGGATCTCATCTCCGGCGAGCGGACGGGGGCATGTACAACCCCTTCACAGCATTGTCCGTTGGGAGCGGGCAGTTCCCCCCGACCGAGCGATTGTCTCCGCCGCTCGCCCGAGGGCGGTCGCGTCGTTCAGGTCGCCCGCGTTCTGGCGAACGCAGCTACGGCCAGGGTCTAATCCGAACTGCTGGGGCTCTTGGCGGGGGTCGGTTCCGGGAGGGATGGCACCCGAGGGGCCGGGGCGGGCTGGGCTTTCATGTCTTCGGGGTTTTCGCCGAACAGGGGAACCGCGGAGGTGTCTCCCTCGTCCGGAGTCAGGGGTTTGACGATGGCCCCTTCGGACTTCGGCTCGCTGGGAGCGGGAGTGGGTTTCCTGGTTGGGGTCGGTTTCTCCAACTCCGGCTGGGTGGGGAGGAGCAACGGCGCGCGAGCCGGATCACCGGACTTCGGTTCGACGATCCTCTCGGCCAGGGGCGGAGGCGCTGGCCTCGGGTCTGATTCCGTGCCCTTTGAGTTCGTGATCGGTCGCAGAATCGGACGAGCACTCCCCAGGGGAATGAGCTTGCCATTCGGCGGATTGATGAGCCGGATGGTGGCCTCGGGCGGCTTCACGGCGGATGGCTGGGGGGCGGTGCCTTTGTCGGGATTCGGGGGAACGGGCATCGGCGGAGTGGGAATGGTGCCGGGAGCCGGGTTTTTCAATTCCGGCGGCACCTCCGCGACCTGCTCGGGTGGCACGTTACTGGCGGGTGGCTCCACGCGGTTACGGTACAGGACCAGCGCATGCAGAGCGTGGTACATCGCTCCGGTATCCGCGGTGCCCAAGCCGACATGTCCATTGCGGACCAGATCGTTGGCCACATTCATGACCCCCGACCGCACCCACGACTCCTTGAGATCTTCAGGAGGCAGGGCCATCATCAACCACTCCAGCATGTGGCCCGACGACTTGAAGCGCGGACCCATCTCGTTAGACCAGCCGGTGTTCCTGAAGTAATCGGTCGAGAACGAGCCATCCCGATTCTGCATCCCCTTCGCTTGAGCGATCCGTTCGTTGAGCTTCATCCGGGCCGAGTGCCAGGCTCCGTCCAGCTTTCCAAATTTCTGCTCGTAGGAGTTGCAGGCACTGGCGAGCGCGAACAGGCCGTGGGTGCCTCCGCAGGGAGCGAGCAGCTTGGGGCCATCAAATAACGGGGCGTTGGTCTGGATCGTGACCAGCTGTTCCATGCTCCAGGGGTTGCCGTCCTTGTCGACCCATTTCTCGTCGGGGGCCAGGTAGTTCGACAGGAACCAGAGCGTCCAGGCGATCTCGTTGGGATTGCCGACATGCACGTTCATCTGGGCATGACGCACCATGTCGGCCATGGTGATGATCTTGGTCGCGCCGGGCTTTTGAGAGTCGCTGACCACGAAGGTCTGAGTCAGCGGCAGGTCGGACATGCTGAGGATGGCGAGAAACTGGTTGGTATGCCCTTCGAAGGCGAAGGAGACGATGTAGGGCTGAGCCCGTCCGCCGTAGGCCGTGGACTGGAACCAGTGGTTCCGAATCTGAACGGGCGGGGCTCCCGGATTGAGCGGGTTGTTCAAGGTTCCCACATAAAGTGGGTTCTGCTGGGTGATGTACTCGAGGGCGTTGATTTTCTGGTTGCCGACCGTCAACTGGTATTCCTGCCGCAGGGCCAGAACCCCGTGCATGATCATCCAGGGAGTGTGCCCCCATTGGGGGTCGAGGAGCCGCCGCTTGTTGAGATCGATGGCCTGCTTGACCTGGACCAGGACGGGGTCCACGAATCCCCCCGGTGCGGGCGGATTCGGTGGCTGTGCCAGTGGTTGGGCCGGGGGTGTCAACGGAATCGAGGATTTGGGTTGAGCCTCGGGCGGTGGCTGCTGTTCGTCTCGCTGTTTCGGAAACAGCCGAATGCGGGAGACCGGGGAAATGGGCAACGGGGCAGTCTTGGATGACTGTGCACAGACGGGCGAGTCCGCGCCTCCCAGGAGGGCGTACACGAACAGAACCACCGAAATACTTGGTGCGAATCGACGCATATCACCGCCCTATGTCCACTTCTGTCAGAATCCATTCCGACGCGCGGGGGGACGGTATCGCATCGGACGCGGTTGTGAAAAGAGCGGATTTCTGACGTGCGTCGTGACCACAACACGAAAGCCCAGGGGTTGCAACCCCTGGGCTTTGGCGAGCGAGCGTGCTGGATCTCACAGGAGAGTGGCAATTACCCGACCAGAATCTGGCGTTCCAGTGTTTCGACGAGTTCTTCGACCGTCCATTCGTGGGCTCCGATCCGCACTCGGGAGTGGGTCGAGACCAAATCCTGGATGCGCCGTTCGGCGGAAACGACCGTACTGTGGTTGCGACCGCCGAAGAATTGGCCGATTTCGGCGTAGGCGGTGCCGGTCAGGCGTCGAGCCAGATACATCGCCAGCATGCGCGGCTGGGTGGCTGTACGCGTTCGCTTGTCGGAGCGCAGGTCCTCCGCCGTCAGGCCGAAAGTCTGGCAGACCGCCTGCTCGACATCGGTCATCCGGACAATCCGGATGCAGTCCCGCTCCAGCCGCACGAGCTGTTCGCGGGCCACGGACGGGGTGACTCGGCGCTGGGAGGCGAGCGCCCAGTTCTGGAGGGTGTTCATGGCACCCTCCAATTCGCGGACGTTGTCTTTGAACCGAGCGGCCACGAACTCGACGGCCTCATCGGTCATGTCGACTTCGAGCAATGCGCGAAGGCTCTCGACGATCAGGCGGCGCGTCGTCGGGTCTGGCGATTCAATCCGACACACCAGGCCCGAAGTGAATCGAGAGAGAATCTCCGGGCTGGTCCGCGTCAGCAGATTCGGGTGTCGATCCCCGGCCACGATCAACTGTCCGTTGCGGGATTCCAACTTGCGGAGGGTGTTGAGGAACTCCTCCTGGATGCCCTTTTTGCCATCCAGGAAATCGATGTCGTCCATGACCAGGACATCCACGTTGCGGAACCGCTGGCGGAAGCTGGCGATGGTGCGGGAGTCGAGGGCCTGGGTGAAGTAGTTGGAGAACGCTTCGGCGGAAAGGGACAACACCTGTTTGCGGGGATCGTCGCGGCGGACTTGCGCGGCAATGGCATCGAGCAGATGCGACTTGCCGTTTCCGACTCCACTGTAGAGGTACAGCGAATGCCCGTGGCCACGCAGAATCTGCTGGACTCCGCTCCAGGCCAGCATGTTGCTCGGACCATGGACGAAGGTGGAGAGTTCGCGCCCTCGCCGTCCGCCGTGCGTCTTGGTCTCCACCTCCTGCGAGGTGCGAGCCACCGAGCGCGGGCCCGGAGCCGATTTGGCCGCAGTCGGCGGAACCAGCACGACTTGCTCGTCGTGAGTCCAAGTCACACGGATGTGCGCCCCCAGCAGCTCGTCGGCCACCCGACGGACGACCGCGCGGTATTGCTTCTGGAGCCACCCGGCGAGGTAGGAACTGCCGCAGACGATCGATAACTCGTCGGCGGCCAGACTCATGCGAGTCTTCTGGGCGAACCAGTTCTGGTATTTTGGGGTTCCAAGTTCGGCTTCCAGTCGTTCCAAGAATTGCTGTAGACGTTCAAATTCACCACCCTGGTTCTCGGGCTGCATCTTGCGACCCTCGGTACACACCCTCCGAAAGACCGGAACCGTACTGGTTCCGACTGGCGGTTTGTTCCCACACGGCAAAACACCACCCACATCCAGCCGATGCGACGCGCTGGAATGGTGTTCAGTTATGTGCGAACAAACCGGACAGCAACCCACCTGTGGGACCTTCGAGCAAGGTCCGTGGCGGGAAATCCGGTGTGTAGAGATTGTTGGACAGACGGAGGACAACACCGGGAAGGCGTGTCCGGAAGCAAACACTCAGTAGGGGTGATGCTACCGAGACTGGACGTGTCGTCAAACGTAAACGGGAAATGAATTTTTCGGGTGCAGAAACTGGGGACGGGTGCGTGTCCCGCATGCGACTTGTCGGGGTGCTGCCCGGTTCGGGGAGTTTTCCGGATGTGGAAAAATTGTCGACAGACAACGGGGGACTGCTGATCGCGGAGCGGGAATCTGATTCGCACTATTCGTAAGTCTTCTGGCATCCGAGAGATACGGATCTGGCTGTCGGCCGGGTGAACCGGGATCGCAGATCAACCGCCAGCAGAACGGGAGCAATCCCGCCCCCTGACAGAACGTGTGTGCATCAGAAAAGTAGGCAGAGTTTCGCCACGGATCCCCGTCACCTGGATAACGCGGGTTGTTGAAGAACGCGACACAGGAGATCTCTCGATCCGATGCCTCGGAAATATGAAACGCAGAGGGCGCTGAGGACGCAGAGAAAGGTATGCCTCCTGAACTCAGCGTCCTTAGCGTCCTCTGCGTTTCAATTCCGCTTTCCCTGGCATTTGGTTTGTTTCCTCCCGATCTATGGGGGGGGCATCCGGTTTTGGGGCTGCCTACTTTTCTGATGCACACACCTGACAGAACCAGAATAACCGTCAGAGTCTGCCGAACCGATTCGTTGAACAGGCTCTCCTGAGATTCCTGCCGATGGAGTGCAGTCCGCTGGGGACTCGCCTTCTAATGGCCGAAAAAGTGGGTAGGTGGACCCACCACACACTGTCGTAGCGAGTGGGGGCCGAACTGAGGAAGTCATTGATGACTCGACCTCAACGGTTTCTCACCGTAACCCCGGGAACTCTGGAGATTTCAAGATGAAGTGGACGACTCTGACCGCTGCCCTGTTGATCGTTGCTGGCTCGAGTGTTGCCAACGCTGGCTTGTTCAAGCTGCACCGGCACTCTTGCTGTGACTCGGCTCCGTCCTGTGCAGCGCCTTGCGGCGATGCCTGTGCGACTCCGAGCTGTGCCGCTCCTTGCGGCCCAACCTGTGCCGCTCCTTGCGGCAATGCCTGTGCCGCTCCGACCTGTGCCGCTCCTTGCGGCAATGGTTGCGGCGCTGCTCCGAGCTGCTGTGCCCCAGCCGCTTCGTGCTGTGCTCCGGCTCCTTCGGATTGCTGTGCTCCCACGAGCTGCTGCCATCAGAAGAAGAAGTGCTGCAGCTTCGGTGGCCTGATGAAGAAGTGCTTCAAGTCGAAGAAGTGCTGCCACAAGGACACCTGCTGTGATGCTCCTTCGAACTGCTGTGCCCCAACCTGTGCCGCTCCTTGCGGTAACGGCTGCGGCAACGGCAACGGCTGCGGTGCAGCTCCGACCTGTGCCGCTCCTTGCGGCCCGACCTGTGCCGCTCCTTGCGGTGCTTGCAACTAGTTCGCCGGTCACTTCGGTGACCAGTGAATGAGTGACAAATCGATGCCGGCTGATCTCTTGTGGATCAGCCGGTTTTTTTCGTATTTCGGGAAGAGCGTTGAGCGTTGAGGGAAAGAAAAGAACAGACGGGACAAGGTCTCCTTCGCTCAACGCTCAACGCTCAACGATCCCCTCAACCCTCCTCAATATACCGGTCAGGCAAACTCGTTCTCCAAGACACGACATGTCTCCCGCATCAATCGTACTCAACCGGGGAATCGATCATCCTCAACCGATTGAGCCGACGATAACTCGGGTAGCGGTCGCAGCAATTGGTCCGCACAACAGGAGCATCCGCTCATGCGGAAACGAGATTGGATTCGATCGACATCGTGGACAGCTGCGGCCCTGGCGGCCCTGCTGGCTGGGGGGTGTCGACAGACTCACAAGGATGTCGCCTTCTTCGGAGATGCCGACCAGGACCACTATCGCACGCACGCCACGGCGATCGAGTACCCCGATGTCGTCACCGAAACCCCGGAGACTGTCCGCGACAGCCTGCCCCCACGCACACTCGACGCCCAAGACCAATGCGAGATTCGCGAGATCCAGTTGACCGAGGCCGTTCACCTCGGCATGGAGAACAGTGAGATCGTCCGGTCCGGCGGGCAGTTCCTCACTCCGGGGAACACCCTGTTGACGGCCGCCGATCGTGTGGTCTCTTCGTATGACTCGGCCATCCAGGAATCGGGAGTCCTGTTCGGCGGACGCGGTGTCGAGGCCGCACTGGCCGATTTCGACGCCCAGCTCAACTCCTCGCTCACGTTCGGGGGCAACGATCTGCCCAGCAACAGCCTGGCTCTGCCCTCTGTGATCGACTCCCACACCAGTGCCTTCAATACCTCGCTGGGCAAGACCTTTGCCAACGGGGGCCAGGCCACGATCTCGCACAATGTCAACTATCTCCGATCGAATACCCCCAACACCCTCTATCCGTCCGCGTACAGCGGCAACCTCGGCGTCAATTACCAGTTGCCCCTGCTGGCCGGAGCGGGCACCGAGTACACCCGTGTGGCTGGCCCCATCACCAGAAGTTTCGGAGGCATCTCCGGAGTCTCCCAGGGCGTCGTCATCGCCCGCATCAACAACGATCTCGTCCTGTGCGATTACGAGAACGCCCTCCGCAACCTGACCAAGGACATCGAAGACGCCTACTGGAATCTGTACCTCTCTTACCAACTGTTTGACACGGCGAAACAGGCCTACGATTCCACATTGAGAGCTTGGCGCATCACGGATGTCCGGGTGCGAGAGGGAGCCACGCTTCCGGCGGCGCTGGATCAAGTCACCGATCAGCTGTTTGCGACCAAATCCGCCGTCGACAATGCCCGGTCGGGGATCTACACCCGTGAGACGGAACTGCGGCGATTGATCGGTTTGCCAGTCAATGATGGGATGGTCCTCCGCCCTGCCGAGGAACCGACGAATGCGCAGCTGCTGCCCGACTGGCATCACTCGGTCGGTGAGGCCCTCACCCAACGCGTCGAACTCCGCAAACAGAAGTGGACGATTCGCAGCCTGGATCTGCAATTGCAGGCCGCCCGCAGTCTGACCCGTCCCCGACTCGATGCGGTTGCCGGATACCAGGTGAACTCGCTCGGGGATAATCTGCTCTCCCCAGGAGGCGGGAACTCCTTCTATCAGGGGCTGAGAGGGGCCAACACCGACGGCTGGTCGGCGGGTGTCGTGATGAACATGCCGGTCGGACTGCGTTCGGCCCATGCTCAAGTCCAGAACTATGAACTGCGACTGACGAAAGCGCACAAGGTTCTCGAAGTGTCCGAGGAGGAGGTCGTTCAGGAATTGGCGGTGGCCTTCCAGGAACTCTCGCGGACTTACAACGTCGCGAAGAACAACCTGAATCGTTCTCTCGCGGCCATGTCCGATGTCGACAAGCGCCAACACGCCTTCGGGGAAGTTGGTGACGAAAATGAATCGGGGAGCGGAGATCCCTTTCTGCGGTCCCTGATTCGTCGAGCGGAAGCCCAACAGGCGTACTACCAGAGCCTGACCGACTACAACAAAGCCATCACCAACCTCTACTACCGCAAGGGCACGCTGCTGGCCTACAACAACATCCAGCTGGCCGAAGGCGGCTGGTCACCGGACGCCTATCAGGATGCTGTGCGCTTGCACGGTCGGCGGGCTTATGGAAACGACATCGATGTCGAGGCCGAGCCGCCGGTCTTCGTTTCACCCGTCCCCCCCGGACAAGTCGACTTCACGACCTTCCCCACCACGTCCGCCGGACCGCTGCCAACCGCGACCGACCAGAAGCCCGGAGACACGGATTACAACCCGCCCGTGGAGAATAAGCAGGACGAACCCGAATAGGTTCCCAGGTCGGTGTGTGTTCGAACCCCGGCATTGAGGCAGGCGGGCGAAAATGGTCTCCCCGCCACTGGCGCTGGTCCCCATTGGTCTCTACTCAACTCCCCACCCGAGTCCTGACACTCCCGCTACACCGGATTCAAGAACCCCGCCAACCGGTCGATCCCGGCTCCCAGCGTCTCGATGTTCGTCGCAAACGAAAGCCGCACGTACCCCTTGGCCCCGAACGCATCGCCGGTGACGAGAGCCACATGAGCGGTCTCCAACAGAGCGGTGCAGAACTCGGTTGCGTTCTGGACGACCTTGCCGCCTTGCAGCGTCTTGCCGAAGTAGTGGCTGACATCAAAGAAGATGTAGAACGCCCCGCCCGGCTCGACGAACTTCACGTGCGGGATCTGGCGAAACCGGTCGAGGACATACGCCCGCCGCTTCACGAACTCAGCGTGCATGGCGATCACGCTGTCCTGCGGCCCGGTCAGGCCCGCAATCGCGGCGTGCTGGCTGATGCTGCACGGGTTCGAGGTCTGCTGGCTCTGGAGGTTATCGATCACCGTGGTCAACGCCGCCGGGGCAATCGACCAGCCGATCCGCCAGCCGGTCATGGCGTATGCCTTACTCACCCCGCTGACGATGATCGTCAGCTGGCGGACCTCCTCACCGAACGAGGCGAACGACCGGAACACCGCTCCGTCATAGATCAGCTTCTCATAGATCTCGTCCGACAGGACTGGAATCTGGTGCTTGACTGCAACCTTCGCCAGCGCTTCCAGGGCCGCCACCGGGTAAACCGCACCGGTCGGGTTGCTGGGGCTGTTGAGCATCAGCAGGCGGGTGTTCGGGGTGATGGCCTTCTCGAACTGCTCAGGAGTGAGGACATACCCCGACTCCGGCGTGGTCTCGACCAGCACCGCTCTGGCCCCGGTCAGCTCGACGAGAGCGCTGTAGCTGACCCAGTACGGGGTCGGGATAATGACCTCATCCCCCGGTCCGCAGAGTGAGGCGATCACGTTGTGAATCGCATGCTTGGCCCCGTTCGAAACGATGATCTGGTTCGGCTCAAACTTCAGGCCGTAGTCGCGTTCGTAGGCCAGACAGATCGCCTTCTTCAGTTCCGGGATCCCGCCCGAGGGGGTGTAGTGCGTGTGCCCCGCGTCCATGGCTGCTGTCGCCGCCGCTCGGATATGGGCTGGCGTATTGAAATCCGGCTCGCCGAGGGTGAAGTCGAACACCTTGACTCCGCTGGCCTTCAGGGCTTTCGCCTTCGCCGCCGCGGCGATCGTGGCGGAGGGCTGAAGAGTCTGGACGGCGGGGGACAGTCGGAAGTTCATGACACCACTCGGGACACGTGATTGGTCCGGTCTCAGCGTCAGGTTGCCAAAACTCGGGGGAGACAGATTGTCCGGGATCGCCGAACCGCGTCAAGGACACGGAGAGTCCAGAATCCGCTCCCTGCACTGCAAACGCCGGAAGTCTGCGTGTACGGAGAGTATTTCTGAGGCCCAGCTCGTTCGAAGCCACCCACCTCTGCCGCCCACACAACGGCGACTGCCACCCTCCGAGTCGCCGCCACAGCCTCCGCCGCCCAAGCTCTGAAATCTGTGTAATCTGTGTACCAATCCTCCCCCGGGCGAGGCTCCTCCAGAGTGGAGAGTTTGTACACAGATTGCACAGATTGACACAGATTTGAGGCTCGGCCAATCACGCTGTTCGAGGAGGCGGGGCGGGCGGGGGCCACACGACGAGTCCTCAAGTCTGGTGTGCGCCAGATCACTTGGGTTGCGGCGATGCCGCGCTGCGGATTCCCTTTTGCCTTTCCGCTCCGGCTTCTGGTATCCTTGAGAACTCAGCCGGGGCGTTTGAGGAAACGGCCTTGGCGTGGAGTGAACTTTCGCTTCGACACCCTCTTCCGGAGGTAGAATTCGGGAAAGGAGACTCGTCGCAGATCGCCCCTTTCGGGGAACCAGACTTTCGCAGGACCAACAAGATGGCAGCAGTCGCATCAGGTGCGGGAGACGGTGAGCACGACAAGCGGGTGGCCCAAAACTACCGGCGTGGCGTCGAGGCGCTGGAAAAGAAGAACTGGGATCTCGCCATCGAGAACTTCCGGATTGCTTCACTGATCGTGAGCGGCAATCTCGTCTATCGCCAACTCCTCCGCACAGCCACCCGCAAAAAGTTCAACGACAACGGCACCGGCGCGGGCATGCTGGCCAAGACCAAATTGATGGGCATTCGCAGCCGCATCACCGCCTCGAAGAAGAAAAACGACTGGGCCGATGTCGACAAGGCGGCGGAAGAGGGGCTGCTGATTAACCCGTGGGATGTGCCACTCCTCTCGGAGTTGGGCGAGGCTCACAAGCACCTGAACAATCTCAATATTGCCAAGGAGTCGTACAAGCTGGCCTGCATGGGGGACAAGACCAACAAGGATCTCTGGCGTAAACTGGCCGCGATCCTCAAGGACAAATGCGAATACGACGAGGCGGCCAGCGCCTGGGAGCAGGTCTACAAACTCGACCCGCTGGATGGCGAAGCCCGCAACATGATCACCGGGATGCACACGCTCAAGACCACTCATCGCGGGGGGTATGACGATGCGACATCGACCCTGGATGTGTCAGTCAACAAGGACGAGAAGAAGACCAAGACCGCCTACGACGACTACGCCACCGGCGGCCTGTCCCAGTCCAAGGGCCTGGCTCCCGGCGAATCGCTGGAGAACGACCTGAAGCAGGCGATTCGCAAAGACCCCAACAACGTCGCCAACCACGTCAAGCTGGCCACCTTCTACCACAAGAACAAGCAGCTGGACGAGGCGTTCGAGACGCTGACCACCGCGCTGCCGATCTCGGGCAATTCGCCGGACGTGCGGGAGATGTTGGAGGATGTTGAGCTCGACAAGCAGAAGCACAACATCGAACTGGGCAAGGCGAAAGCCGCCAAGTCGAACGACGCGACGATGCGCGAGAACATTGCCGCCCTGGCGCAGGACATGCTGAAGCGCGAGATCGAAATCTTCACCGCCCGCGTCGAGCGCTATCCCAAGGATATGAATCGCAAGTTCGAACTCGCGATTCGGTTTATGTCCTCGCAGAAGTGGTCCCTGGCGATCCCACTCCTGCAGCAAGCCAGCCAGGATCCGCGTCTGAAAGGCAAGGCCCTCCTCAAGCTGGGCATGTGTTTCATCAAAGACAAGAAGCTGCCGATGGCCCGCGGGCAATTGGAGCGTGCGGTCCCGGACATGAACTTCAACGCCGATCCCGATTCCTTTAAGGAATGCCATTACTGGCTGGGGCGGGTGTTGGAGCAGTTGGGCGACAAGGCAGGGGCCGAGAAGCACTACGGGGAAGTGCTGGTGGTCGACTACGACTATCGAGACACCCGCGAGCGACTGGAGAAACTCCAGGGCGGCCCGAGTGCCGATGCGGCGTTGGAGTAGTGGTTCACCCACTGGAAGATCAGGAGTCGCTGCATTCGCCAGAACGCGAGGTGGCTGCGTTTTGGCGCTGGAGCAGACCCAGAGTGCGAGACACTCTTCGCACCGTTTCAGGCATCGTCTGACGATTCGCATGGCTCTTCGCCCCGAAGGGGCAGCCACACATATCAGCCCAGGGCAAAGTGACACGACGAACGTCGTGGAACGCCGCCCTGGGTCAGGAGGCCAGACTTCCGATCGAAGCCCTGAAAGGGCGACACCATTGGGGCGGCTCGGGGTGACGCCCTTTCAGGGCTGGGGGCAGCTCTGTGGTGCTCGCGGACCCAG
>JAYWFM010000253.1:0-1731 GCA_043778825.1 Planctomycetota bacterium
GCATTTCACGCAGCAGAAGCGGATCACCGTACTCCCCGCCGGAGGGACGCTCGTCCTGCCGGACATTACCAGTACCAAGTTCGAGAGCTACGACTCGCTGGCGCGCGTGTACGGGTTGTATACCACTCTCAACCCCGACCCGAAGCTGGCCGAGTTCGGCTTCCTGCTCCACTGGCCGAAGCTCAAGCTCGCCGAGAAGCGGACGCTCTATTCCAAGTACGCCAGCCACGAGCTCAGCTTCTTCCTGTCACGGAAGGATCCCGAGTTCTTCAAGACAGTGATCGTCCCCTATCTGGCGAACAAGAAGGACAAGACCTTCCTCGATCACTGGCTGCTGGGGAGCGACCTGGCGGTCTACCGCCAGCCCTGGAAGTTTGCCCAACTGAACACCGTCGAGCGGATTCTGCTCTCGCGGAGTGTCGATGTCGAGCAGCCGCTGGTGAAGCGGTTTGTCACCGATCAGTTCGATCTGCTGCCGCCTGATATTGAGCGGTTCAACATGCTGTATCGCACCGCCCTGAAAGGGAGCGCCCTCGATACGGGCGACGCACTGGGGCTGGGGGACGCCAAAGAGAAGGCGGCCTTTTCGATGGGACGAATGGCCGGTGCCGCCGATCCGATGGCCCCTGCACCGGCATCTGACGCACCCGTAGCCGAGTTCGATGCTGACCAGCTGGCCGACGGGGCCAAGTTCGCGACCGGTAAGCGTCAAATCGAGCTTCAGGTTGAGCGGAAGAAATCGAGCGAGCGTCGCCGAGAAAGCTTGCAGGACCGGGGCGCGAACGCGTTCGAGGAGGCTGAATCGGTGCAACTGCGTGACTCGGACATGCTCGACCGCAAGCAAGTCCGCCAGCTCTACGCGAAGCTCGACAAGACCCAGGAATGGGCCGAAAACAACTATTACAACCTCGTCATCGAACAGCAGAACGCTCAGCTGATTCCCGTCAATTCGTTCTGGAAGGACTTTGCCAACCACGATCCGGCCCAGCCGTTCTATTCGGCCCACATGGCCGATGCGAGCCGCAATTTCCCCGAGATGCTGCTCGCGTTGGCGGTCCTCGACCTCCCCTTTGACGCGGCGAAGCACGAGACCGTCTTCGAAGGCGCCAAGATGACTCTCAAGGCGGGAAGCCCGCTGATCGCCTACCACGAGGAGATTCAACCCGCCCCCGCAGCCGCTGGCGAGACCTCGATCCTGGTCAGCCAGAACTTCTTCCGACACGGCGACCGCTTTCGGCATGTCAACAACGAGCAACTCGACAAGTTCGTGACCGAGGAGTTCCTGGTCGACACGGTCTACGGCTGCCAGGTCGTCATCACCAACCCGACCTCCTCGCCGAAGAAGCTCGATGTCCTGTTGCAGATTCCGCAGGGAGCGTTCCCCGTCCTCAACGGACAGTACACCCGCAGCGTGCATACGGCCTTGGCACCGTACAACACGCAGACGATCGAGTACCACTTCTACTTCCCGGCATCCGGGGAGTTCACGCACTATCCCGTGCAGGTGGCCGAGCAGGAAAAGGTGCTCGCCTTTGCACCGCCGTTCGCCTTCCATGTCGTCGACGAGCTGACCAACATCGACAAGGAGTCGTGGGACTACGTCTCGCAGCACGGCACGGATGAGGACGTGATCACGTTCCTCAAGCAGTTCAACGTGTTGCGGATCAACCTGAGCCGCATCGCATTCCGCATGCGGGACAAGTTGTTCTTCCAGCGGGTCGTCGCTCTGCT
>JAYWFM010000254.1:0-25344 GCA_043778825.1 Planctomycetota bacterium
TGCAATGATGCGTCCATCTCGCAGTTGTAGCGCCCTCTGGCGTTCTTTGCCAGGCTTGGTTTTGAAAAACTCACAGCCTCGGAGCGACATCGCCTACGGGCAGCGTGCCTCGGGATGGCATCGAGAGTTCGTGGCACGGTAGAGTGTCGGCACGACTTCTGTCAGCGAAGAGGTTCTCGTTCGGAGGCAGCGATGCGTGGTTCAGGAGGCACTCCCGGCGGGATTGGCGAGTTCGCGATGGGCTTTGTGCTGGCCGGGCTGGCGGTGTATCTGTTTCTGGACTCCGTCGTGGTCACCAGCGGGATCGGAATGATCGCGGGTCGGGTCGATGGGATGTTCGGCGGGATGCTCGGCGGCAGGACATCATCGGGGTTGGTGTTCGTGCCGTTCTTCATCGGGGTCACCGCCCTATTCTACGACTCCCGACAGCAATGGGGTTGGACGGTGATGTATTTGGGGATCGCGATCATCGTGATCGAGATTCTCAGTCGGATGCAGTTCCTGGTGACGATGAAGGTCTCGCACCTGCTGGGGATCATCGTGCTGCTGGCCGCCGGGACGGGGCTGATGCTCAGATCGTACCGTGACCAAGACCCGACGCCGTAAGGCGAGCGGGGTGGCGTCAGCCCCCCGAGTTCTATGGCAATTCGACCACGAAAGAGACTCTCATGCGACAACTGATGTGCTGGCTCCTGGGACTCACACTGAGCTGCGGTGCCAGCGTTCGAGCGGACGAGAAGCCAGACCCACTGGAACTGTTTGCCAGCGAGTTCGTGGCGATCACACCGGGACAGGGTGCCTTCCCCGCGACCTTTCCCATGGGGTCAGCTGAGGACGCGAGTACTCAGCCGGTCCACGAAGTCAAGCTCACGACCGCCTTCCACATCGCGAAGTACGAGGTGCCGCAGAACCTGTATGAGCAGGTGATGGGCGTCAATCCGAGCCAGTGGAAAGGCCCTCGCAACTCGGTGGAGATGCTGACTCCCGCCGAGGCCACCGAGTTCTGCGGCAAGGTGACGAAGTTACTCCAAGATCGGAAACTGATCGCTGCGAATGAGGTGATTCGCCTCCCGACCGAGGTCGAGTGGGAATACTGCTGCCGCGCAGGCACCTCCTCCCACTACAGCTTCGGGAACAAGGCCCAGGCCGACGGCGACACCGACGACAAGGCGACATTCCTCGACAAGTACGGCTGGCACCACGGCAACGCCGCGGGCAACGATCCGCCGGTGGGGGCCTTGGCTCCGAATCCGTGGGGGCTATACGACATGCACGGGTATCTGTGGGAGATGTGCAGTGACCCGTGGAAGCCCGACTATCGGACGGGGATGAAGGACGATGCCGAGGGAGCGGTCGTCATGCGCGGCGGATCGTGGAAGGACGCGCATCCGAAGTTGACGAGTGCCTCGCGACAGAAGATCGCCAAGGACGGAAAAGACGATGCGGTCGGGTTCCGGTGCGTGAAGTCGGTGGTGGTCATGCCGTAGCTGCGCTCGCCCGCCGTAGCCACGTTCGCCAGAACGTGGGCGTATGACCCACCCGCGTGGCCCTCTCGAATCACTGCTCATGACCAAAGTCCCCCCTCCGCCGCAGACCTACCGAGCCCGCTGGATCTGGAGCGATGGGCGCTGGCTGGAGGACGGGCGGGTCACGGTGGCGGGTCGACAGATCATCGCCGTGGGAACCGAGCAACAGCCCGGCGAGATCGACCTCGGCGACCGCGTCATTCTGCCCGGACTGGTCAATGCGCACACGCATCTGGAGTTCAGCGGCCTCTCGGCTCCGTTGCCGTACGATCAGAGCTTCGCCAGTTGGATTGGCCACGTCGTCCAATGGCGGCGCGGGCAGACGGACTCATCCGTGATCGAGGCAATCACACTCGGTCTCGCCGAGTCCGCCCGCGCGGGGGTGACGCTGCTCGGGGAAATCTCCACTCGATACTGGGATGCCCCCACCGCTCTCGATGCAGCTGAGATTGACTTCTCGGGTCGGACGGCGATGAACTCGCAGCTGGTGGTGTTCGATGAAATCCTCGGCCTGAAGCCCGAGGCCGTTCAGCTGCAGATGGCGGATGCCTGTCGGCATTTGATGGTCGGAGCCACGCGACCGTGGGAGGGCGAAGCTCCCGCTGAGCCGCGAGCCGGCGGCAACGTTTCGTCGCTGTCGCGGCTCGGCGGGAGCCTCGCCCTCCCGAGCCTCGCCAGTCCGGCGAATGACTGGCAACCGCACTGGACCGCTGGCCTCAGCCCGCACTCGCCATATAGCGTGAGTCGCAAACTGTTCGATGAAGTTCTCCACCTCGCCACACACGCCCGCTGCCCGGTCGCGATGCACCTCGCCGAGACGCGCGAGGAGCTGGAACTGCTGGACTCCGGAACCGGTCCGCTCGTCGACCTCTTCACCGAATGGGGCCTGTGGTCGCCGGGGCAACGCGCGGCGTTTCGCTCTCCGCGGGAGGTGCTGCAACAACTCTCCGTCCTCCCGCGCGTACTCGTCATCCACGGGAACTATCTCTCCTCCGAGGAACTCGACTTCCTCGCCGGCAAGGACCAGTTCAGCGTCGTCTACTGCCCGCGCACTCACAGCTACTTCCAGCACGACCACTATCCGCTCGCGGAGTTGCTGAATCGCGGCATCCGCGTCGCTCTGGGCACCGATAGCCGCGCCAGCAACCCCGACTTGAGCCTGCTCGCCGAGGTCCGGCACGTCGCTCAACGGCACCCGGAGATCGCACCGTCCACGCTGCTGGAGATGGCCACCTGCCACGGGGCTGAGGCTCTCGGGCTCGGAGACTCGGTCGGTCGGATCGCTCCCGGGATGAGGGCGGACTTCTGCGTGTTGCCGCTGAAGCCCGGGTGCCGCGACCCATTTGAGGCGGTCCTCGCCCCGTAGAACGGAATTCATTCCGTTCCCGCGTGTCAGAGAATGGAATGAATTCCGTTCTACGACGCGAGTCCACCCGCCTCAGTTGACGCTTCTCATTCTGCCGACACAATCGAGCCGAGTCCCTCCACTTCAAGACACCCATCCCACCGAGAGTTCGCATGCCGACTGAAACCGCACTGATTACGGGAGCCTCATCGGGAATCGGCGAAGAACTGGCAGAGCTGTTCGCCCGGGACAAATCCTCGCTGATCCTCGTGGCCCGGAGTGAGGACAAGCTGCGGGCGTTGGCCGAGCGGCTCTCGAAGACCTATGGCATCCAGACGCTGGTGCTGCCGAGCGATCTCTCCCGCCCCCAAGCCGCTCAATCCCTGATCGAGGCCGTGACCGCCGCGGGCTGGTCCGTCGACTGCCTCGTGAACAATGCCGGGTTCGGCGGGTTAGGGTACTTCGAGGAGATGCCGCTGTCCCAGCTCTCGGACATGATTCAGGTGAACGTCCTGGCCCTGACCGAGTTGACGCGGCTGGTCTTGCCAGGCATGGTGGCGCGGAAGCGGGGGCAGATCCTGAACGTGGCCTCGACCGCATCGTTCCAACCGGGACCGAACGCCGCCGTGTACTATGCGTCCAAGGCGTACGTCCGGTTTTTCAGCGAGGGGCTGCAAACCGAACTGGCAGGGACGGGGGTGACGGTCACGTGTCTGGCTCCCGGCCCCACGAAGACCCACTTCAACGATGTGGCCAAGATGGAGGCGACCCCGGTCTTCCGGTTCAACTGCATGGAGGTCAAACCGGTCGCCCTGGCCGGGTATCAGGCCCTGCGAGCGGGACAGACTCTGGTCGTTCCGGGGATGGTCAACAAGCTGCTCCAGTGCAGTGCAAAGTACACCCACTGGGGGGTCGTGAAGCAGGTGATGAAGCGGATCATGCAGCCGCTACCGCCGCGCCAGGGTTAAGCGGCGGATGTCAGTGTCGCCTTTCGCTCCGCGAAAGGCCGTTCTTTCGCGGAGCGAAAGACGACAATTTCGACAGGGGTAGCGTAGCTGCACTCGCGTAGCTGCACTCGCCAGAGTGCGGGTTGCCCACGTTCTGGCGAACGTGGCTACGGGGCCGTGAGAAGAACACACGGCAACGAGAGCCGAAGTTCTCCGCGATTCCCCGAGAGCCACACCGTCAGTTGTTCGTGTGTCTCGTGGACGATCCGGTACGTCCCCGCGTCCCAGCGCGCGACCTGTCCCCGGCCCCCGCTGACCGACCCCTCGTAGTCGAGGTACAGCAACCGGTGATCGCCAATCCGCTGGGCTCGCACCGTCCGATCCGGCCCCGGCTCATCGAGCAGTCGCCACGTCCAGGCGACCTCCCCAGCCTCCAGCAGCAGATCCCAGTGGAAGAACGGGTGGTCGTGCGTCAGAATCGCAAACCGGCGACCCGTGACCTCTGCCTCCTCCGCTCCCATGACATCTCCTCTGCGCCGTTACCGCATTCTCGTCCTGCCGCTGGCCGCACTCGTGATCGGTGGACTGGTCTGGCTGGGGTATCGCATCCAGCAATTGGAGCAGCGCTCCGCCCACGTCCAGCGCCCTCGTGCCCGCCGACAACCGGCCCCCCACTTTGTACTCTACGATCAACACTCCCAGCCTGTGAAGTTCGAGCGGTATCTGGGCCGGACACAGCTGGTCGTGGTGTTCTTCGACGGCGAGGCCGGTGCCGACCGCGACCCGTGGTTGACCCCACTCCGGGATCACCACGATCAGTTGATAGCCGCCAAGGTGCAGGTGATCGGGATCAGCACGGCGACCCCCTACGCGAACCGCGAGGCCGAGAAGCGGTCGCAGGAGTTCCCGTTCCCGCTCCTGTCCGACATCGGCAAGGACATCCCCGCCCCAGCTCACACGCTGTGGGGCCGCTTCGATCCCCGTGACGGGTCGTTCCACACCGGGGTGTTTCTGGTGGACCGTTCGGGAATGGTGGAGCTGGAGGGCCAGAGCTACAAGCCGGTGGCCGATCCGCAAGCGGTGGTCAAGGCCCTGTGCGCGGGGCAGTGGCCGGAGTGATCTCCTGTGGGGCACGTTTCCGACGTGCCCGTGAATCGGTTGACCGATTCACGTGAGAGAATAGCGTGTGAGCTGGTCATTCGGAATCACCAGTTGGTATGAATCGCGGTGAACACGGGCACGTGGGAAACGTGCCCCACGGGCGGCGATGTCACACACCCGTATGTCCTCACAAAGTACGTGGCCGAGACCACGAAACCGATCACAATCACGCCGTAGCGGATGTGGTTCTTGTTGAGCTTCCTCGCCAGGGTAGCACCGGCGAAGCCGCCGATGATGCCGGCCACGATCATGGGGAGGGCCAGTGGCCAGTTGACTTTCTGCTGCCAGACAAACAGGGCCACCGAGGTGCCGTTGATCAGCGAGGCCAGCAGCGACTTCATGGCGTTCATGCGGTGGATGTCCGAGTCTCCCATCAGGGCCAGCGAGCTGAGCATCAGGATGCCGATCCCTGCTCCGAAGTAGCCGCCGTACAACGCCACCAGGAACTGAAACGCCACAATGCCGATCCGCGTCCGCAGCGTGGGCATCTCGTGTGGCAGTCCGATACCGGTCCAGCGGGAGATCATCGGCTGTAACATGAACAGCAGCGTGGCGAGTAATATCAGCCACGGGACCAGCAATTGAAACGTCTTGGCCGGGTAGCTGACCACCAGCCAGGCTCCGATGGCTCCGCCGAGGAACGAAGGGATGAGCAGCGGCAGGAGCGATTTCTGCGTGCCCTTCAACTCGCGGCGATAGCCCCACAGTGCGGCCAGCGAGCCTGGAAAGAGAGCGATCGTACTGGTCGCATTGGCGATCACCGCAGCGTCTTCGGACGGCCCGAGGACGTACGTCAACGACGGAAACGTGAGCAGCGTCCCGCCCCCGGCCACGGAGTTAATGATCCCCGCCAGCACGGCGGATACGCACAAGATCAGTTGTTCGGTCATGGTCAGGCGAGTCTAGTCGCCGCGGGGCCTGATTCCAACGGGAGGAGGAACGTTGAGGGTTGAGGGTTGAGCGTCCGAAGGTGTTGTCTCCTCCTCTCCTCCTCCTCTCCCCTGCGAGGTTTGATTCCGGCTGTGGGGTGACTCGAAATCCAGTGGCAGCCCGCTCTGGGTGATGTGCCTCCGCCGGGCTTCGATCAGAACGGAAATTCGCTTTCGTCGCGCAGAGGGACATTCAAGACGGGCGCGCGAGCCGATTCGTCGGGTCGGGTATGCACCGCAATCTGCTCCTCAGTGAAGCCCATGCGCAGCCACCGCTCGTTCAACTTCTCGATGCTCTTCTCGGTCGAATCCGCCTGCACCAGCAGCAGTGGCACAAGTGGCACAAGTGGCACCTTCATGTCGATCAGCGACTGTTTCAATTGACGATGCGCGGCGACACCATCGCGTAACGCCGTACCTTGCAGATCGACGAGCGCCTTCTGCGCCGGGTCCACGACGGAACCGCCAGCAGATACCGCTCGTCTCGAGCCCGCAATTCCTCACGAAATGGCCCGCAGCGTCCCATTTCGTCATCCCCCGCGATCCAGCTGTGAGGGAGTAAGGGACCACTTTCGTCGAGCATGTCGAGGGCTTGCGCATGACGCGTCTGGAACTTCACGTGTTTCGGCACTCCCGCCGCACGACACCGCTTCCGATCCTGCGTCCACTCCTGCGGAAGGTACAGCCGCAGGTTAGCCAGTGCTTGCTCGCGGCGCGACACATAGCCCAGATATACCCCCACCTGACAGTTGTCGACCTTGCCCAGACGACCACTCCATTGCCGGGCCACGCCGACCGACTTCGTCCCCTTTTTCGCAAAGGCCGACGGGTCTAAAACAATGACGCCATCTGGTTCACGAATCTGTGCACATATCTGCCTCGTTAATACTTCTAATAACGGCGCAGGCTCCCAGGGAGACTCGCCGATAAACTGCTGCAACTGCTTCCGGTCCTGCCCATGCAAATACGCGATCCCCTCGCTCGTCTTGCGCTCCAGCGTCGACAACAACCCCGCGATGGACTCGACCAAATGCCGCCGCTGCGCCGACTCGACGAGCGTCTCCTTAAACGGCTTCGCAAACGCTTCCAGCTGCGCCACGACCTCCTGCCAATCCTCGACCTTCACGCACGCCTGGTCCAAAAACTCCGCACACCGCGCCTCGAACTGCCCCTCCCTGGCCAACTCCCTTCCAGGTTTCCGAAACCCCCGAAGAGACTGTCCCGCAGAGCGTTACGTTGGGTAAGAACAACGGACAGTAGAAGTACGATGAACAGCGGAAATGCCAGTGAAACGCGGTCCGAAGTCCTCGCGGTACTCGCTCTCGCTGACCCGTCGGGTTACTATCGTTTCAGTCATTCATTCGCCCCCACGATCGAGAGCCTCCCATGAAAAAGATCCTCCTCCAACTCGATACCGATCCCCAGCCCAGTGTGTTCGACCGCGTGGTGGCGATCGATGCCGGGGTCGATGAGCTGTTTTCTTACGGCGGAGTGAATGCCGAAAACGTGACCGGACTGGTGCATGGAGTGATGTTCACGCGCAGCCCGCCGGACCTCAAGCACACGGCCATCTTCATTGGCGGCAGCGATGTCGTGGCCGGGGAAACGCTCCTGGCCAAGGTCCAGTCGCTGTTCTTCGGACCGGTGCGGGTCTCGGTCCTGCTCGACTCGAACGGCTCCAATACGACTGCGGCAGCAGCTGTGCGGGCGGCGGGGCGGCACATGGAGTTGGCAGGGACGCGGGCGGTGGTCTTGGGAGGCACCGGGCCGGTCGGGCACCGGGCAGCCCAGATTTTGGCCGGTCGCGGCGTCGAGGTCACGGTCACGTCTCGCACCATCGAGCGGGCACGGGAGACCTGCGACCGCATCCTGGAATTCCACCCGCAGGCCCAACTCACCCCCGCAACCCCCCAGGGCGGCAACTTCTCGGGACTGCTGGAGGGGTGTCAGCTCCTCATCGCAGCCGGGGCGACCCAGGTGCAGTTCCTCCAGGAAGAGCAGTGGCTGCACCTGCCGAAACTGAAGGTCGCGATCGATCTGAGTGCGGTCCCGCCGACGGGAATCGAAGGGATCGGGGTCACGGACAAGGCCAAGGAACGCGGTCATGTCGTCTGTTACGGAGCCATCGGCATTGGCGGCACCAAGATGAAAGTCCATCGCGCCGCCGTGGAGGCTCTGTTCGAGCAGCACGACCGGGTGCTGAATACGTCGGAAGTATTCCAGATCGCTGAGAGAATTGGCTGAGCCCCGTTGGAGTTCAGCCTTTAGGCTGCCTTTCGGCACGCGGCAGGCTAAAGCCTGAACTCCAACGACCAAATGCAACGCTTCGACACAACCGGATTGACCGATTCTCCTTGTCGGTTGTCCCCCTCCCCGGGATTCCCGCGTGTGACACCCACCTTGACACAGCAATGAGAGTTGATATGTTCGATAGGTGATTGGAATCGGCAAACTCACCCGATCGGTGTGATTGTCGATCTTGCGACTCAAATCGGCTGAGTTCCTGGCGGTCACACGCCCGGGATTCGGGGAGCACACGATGCGAATGATGCACAAAACACTGGCGATTCTCCCGTTGTTGTTGGCGGGATGGCTGCCCTCGTTGGCATTTGGACTCGATCTGGGGCCGATTGAGTCCCTCCAGTTCGAGACACTTCCGGGGCAGTTCACGCTGCGCGGGCCGGATGCCCGGATGCAGGTGCTGGTCACGGGGGTGCATGCCCAGGGACGGCTGTCGGATGCGACTCGCTCGGTGACGTTCACATCGGAACCCGCCGGAATCGTGGCGGTCGACGCCACAGGCATCGTCAAGCCGGTCGGCGACGGCTCCGCCAAGATCATTGCCACAGCGAACGGCAAGACCGCCCAGTTCGCGATCGATGTCAAAGACTTCAATCATCCCGCCGATATCAGTTTCCCCAACCAGATCACGCCGATCTTCACCAAGCTCGGCTGTAATAGCGGAGGCTGTCACGGCAAGGCGACCGGGCAAAACGGGTTTAAGCTGTCGCTGCTGGGGTTCTATCCCGAGGACGACTTCGAGTTCCTCAAGAATGAGGCTCGTGGTCGTCGCACCAACGTCTCCTCCCCGGCGCGGAGCCTGCTGTTGACCAAGCCGACAGGCCAGTCGCCTCACGGCGGCGGCAAGCGGATGGAAGTCGATAGCGACGAGTACCGGCTCCTCTCCCGCTGGGTGGGGCAGGGGATGCCGTGGGGCGACAAGGCCGCTCCCACCGTGGCTGGCATTGCCTGCTTGCCCGCAGCCCGTCTGATGGAGCCAAAACAAGATCAGCAGATCGCGTGCCTCGCGACCTACACGGATGGGACCATCGAGGACGTAACCCGCATGGCCCTGTACGAGCCGAACGATCCGGAACTGGCCGAGAGCGCCAAGTCGGGGCTGATTCACACGCTCGACCAGACCGGCGAAGTCGCGATCATGGCCCGCTACCAGGGGCAGGTCTCGACCTTCCGGGCCACGGTGCCGCTCGGCGTGGCCGTCACCAAGCTCCCGCCGGTCCGCAACTTCATCGACGACGCGGTCTTCAACAAGCTCAAGCTGTTGGGGTTGCCGCCGTCAGAACTGTGCGATGACAGCACGTTCCTGCGCCGGGTGTCGATCGACATCGCCGGACGGATGCCGACCGAAGAAGAGGTCCGCCAGTTTCGCGTGGACACCGACCCGGCCAAGCGCGACAAGCTGATCGACCGACTGCTCGACAGCCCGGGCTATGCCGATTACTTCGCGAACAAATGGAACCTGGTCCTCCGCAACAAGCGGAAGCAGGAAGGCGATGCCGAAGGCACGTACGCCTTCCGGCAGTGGCTGTGGGATAACCTGTATGAGAACAAGCCGTACGACCAGATGGTCGGCGAACTGCTGACCGCCTCGGGCGACTCCAGCTTCAACCCGCCCGTGATCTGGTATCGCGAAGTGACCCAGGTCAACGAGGAGGTCGAAGACGTGGCCCAGCTGTTCATGGGGCTTCGCATCCAGTGTGCCCGCTGCCACCATCACCCGTTCGAGAAGTGGAGCCAGAACGACTACTACGGACTGTCGGCGTTCTTCAGCCGGGTCGGTCGCAAGGACCGCATGGCTGGCATGAACACCCAAGCCCGCGAGAAGCGCGTGTTCCACAACGAAGGGGTGGCCATCGCGAATAACCCCCGCAACGGCCAGAACCTCAAGCCGACCGGCCTCGGCAGCCCGGCCCTCGACATCCCCGCCGATGTCGATCCCCGGCATCAACTGGTGAGCTGGCTGACGGCGAAGGACAACGCCTTCTTCTCGAAGGCCCTGGTCAACCGCTACTGGAAGCACTTCTTCGATCGTGGCATCGTCGAGCCGGAAGACGACATGCGGGAGACCAACCCGCCGTCGAATCCGGAGTTGTTGACTGGTTTGGCGAAGCACTTCGCTGACACGAACTACGACCTCAAGGGACTCGTGCGGACGATCTGCCAATCGTCGACGTACCAATTGAGTGCCCTGCCGAACGAGTACAACCAGAAGGACAAGAAGAACTTCGCCCGCTACTACCCCAAGCGGTTGACGGCGGAAGTGCTGTACGACGGCTTCCATCAGGTGACCAACACCACCGAACGCTTCAACGGCATGCCGGAAGGCACGCTGGCGATCCAGTTGCCGGATGCGACCGTGGCCCCGTACTTCCTGAAGGTCTTCGGCCAGCCGCAGGGGGACAGTGCCTGCGAGTGCGAGCGTTCGCAAGAGGCCAACCTCGCCCAGAGCCTGCACCTCCTCAACAGTGCCGAAGTCCAGAACAAGGTCAGCTCTGGCAGCGGCCGCGCTGCCAAACTGGCCAACGAGAAGGACCGCCCCAACGAGGAAAAGATCCGCGAACTCTACCGTTGGGTCTATTCCCGCGATCCCGAGTCGGACGAATTGGGCATCGCCCTGGCCCACATCGAGAAGCACAAGGACAAGCCGCAGGTCGCCTTCGAGGACATTGTGTGGGCGCTGGTGAATACGAAGGAATTCCTGTTCAACCATTGATTGCCCAGTAGGATGGGCGTGGTCGTGGGACGGGCACATTTGCCCGTCCGTCCAGCGAGAGAGCGAGATCAAATCCATGGAGCGTCCGGTCCACTTCAACCGACCCGCGCCGCCTCATTTCAAGGGCTTTGATCCGAACGGAATCGTGACCAGTTACCAACGGAACCTGCCCCACTGGCGACAACCGGGAGCCACCTACTTCGTGACCTTCCGACTCGACGATTCGATTCCGCAAAACGTCCTCGACTACTTGGCGCGGCTGCGTGCGGAGTACCAGCTTCGCTCCCATGAGCCTGCGGGGCGTTCTCTTCGTGAAGAGTACGAACGCCATGCTCGTACCATCCTGGAGAATTCACTGGATGAAGGGCACGGTGCGTGTGTACTCCAGGATGAAAAGAACATCCAAATCGTCAAGGGGCGGCTCGATCACGGATTGGGGACGCAGCATTTCATCGGGTGTGCTGTAGTAATGCCGAACCATGTGCATCTCATTATGAAACCGTTCGAGGGATTTGAGCTGGAGGACATCCTGGGCCAGATAAAGGGCTACTCGGCCATCAAAATCAACCGGCGGATTGGTTCGAGGGGAACCTTGTGGCAAGATGAGAGCTACGACCGGATCATTCGGGATGAAGAGCATTTGTACCGAGTGATCCAGTACATCGGTCGTAACACGGCCAAGATCGGACACCCGAGCCCCGATTCGATTCATTGGGTGCATCCGGAATGGATCGCAGCGGGTTGGGGATTTGAGGATGCCCCTTTTCCATTTCAGGCTTCTACGGGATAGACGGACGGGCAAATGTGCCCGTCCCACGACAGACCTGCCCATCCTACTTCCGCCCACCTCATCATGACCCACCGCACCCTCCTCCTCGCGGCGATTCTCTTCCCGGCCATCGCCCAGGCCCAGCTCCCGCAACCCCGGCTGTACTCCGTCTACCCCGCCGGGGTCCAGGCGGGGCAGGCGGTCGAGATCACGATCACCGGTGGCGACGATCTCGAAGAGATCTCCTCGCTCCTGTTCGACCATCCGGGTCTCACAGCCGTCCCGAAGACCAACGAACAGCAGCAGCCGGTCGATAAAGTCTTCACGGTCACGGCGGCTGCGAATGTTCCGCCGGGGCCGCATGAGGTGCGGTGCAAGGGGCTGTGGGGAGTGAGCAACGCGCGTCGGTTCTTCGTCGGGTCGCGGGCCCAGGCCAACGAGGTCGAGCCGAACAACGCCCTCGATAAAGCGATGCCGCTGACCATCGGCACCGCGATCCAGGGTCGCATGGACGGCGGGGCCGATGTCGACCTGTTTAAGTTCACGGGGACGGCGGGGCAGCGGCTGGTGATCGAGGTCGAAGCCGACCGGATCGACTCGAAGCTCAAGCCCATGATCGAGGTCTACGAGGGGTTGATGAAGCGGCGGCTGATCTCACTGCGCGGTGATGGGAACTCTGACCCGGCTTTGGTGTTCGATGTTCCCGCCAATGGGGACTACTTGATTAAGCTCAACGACGGGGCCTTCCGTGGAGGGGCCGAATACTTCTATCGGCTCGATGTGCATCAAGCTCCGTACGTCGCGTTCGTCTTCCCTCCATCGGGCCTCGCGGGGCAGACCGTGAAGTTCTCGGTCTACGGCTACAACCTCCCCGGCGGGCAGAAGGTCAACCTCCCTGGGTACAAGTCGCCGATCGAAAAACTCGATGTCGACATCGCCATCCCCGGTGACTCAGCGGCTCTGCAACTGGAGGACCGCACGACCTCGTTGATGGCGGCGATCGATGCGTTCAGTTACCGGCTGCCGAGTCCGAATGGGGTCAGTAACTCCGTCTCCATCGGGATCGCGCAGTCCCCCGTGGTCGTCGAGACCGAACCGAACAACGACCCCACCAAGGCCCAGGTCGTCCCGGTCCCCAGCGAGGTCGTCGGCCAGTTCGGCGAAGTGCGGGACATCGATACCTTCACCGTCGAAGCCAAGGCCCAGGATGTCCTGTACATCGAAGCCTACGGCCAGCGCTTGGGCCAGACGATTGATCCCTACTTCACCATCGACCGCGTCGAAGTCGATGCCCAGGGGGTCGAGAAGCTCCAACGCATCGCAGCTCCCGACGACGAGCCGACCAACCCGCTGGCCAATCAGTACGATGTCCGTTCCGACGACCCGGTGCAGCGGCTGGAAGTCCCCACCGATGGCAAGTACCGCATCACGCTTCGGGACCGCTACGGTGAGTCGCGCGGCTCTGCGGCCAACGTGTATCGACTGAGCATCCGCCAGGAGACGCCCGACTTCCGGCTCGTCTTGCTGCCCACTTCACCGACAGCGGGGGCGGCTTGGTCGCTGGCCATGCGGAAGGGGGACACGATTGCGATGCAGGTGATTGCCTTCCGCCGCGACGGGTTCAATGGCCCGATCGATGTGGCCGCCCTCGACCTGCCCGCCGGAGTCGAATGCAGCGGGACCACGATCCCCGATGGCGTGCCGCTGGGCTTGCTGACGTTCCGCACGAAGACCGATGCGGCCGAGGGGTGGTTCAAGTTCCGCATCGAAGGCAAGGCCAAGGTCGAAGACCCGCGTCTGGCCCGCGCGGTGGGGACTGCGAATGCGGCGATCCCCGAAGCCGAGAAGCCGCTGCCGAACCTGCAAAAGGCCCTCGAAGAAGCGGCCAAGAAGACACCTCCCGCCCAGGAGGCCCTGGCCAAAGCCGAAGAAGCCCTCAAGGCCAAGACCGATGACGCGGGCCTCATTAAGCAGCGGGACCAGTCCAAGACGGCGCTCGATGCCGCCCTCGCCGCCGAACAGAAATCCAAGGACGATCTCGCTGCGGCTCAGAAGAACGTCACCGATTTGAAGGCCGCTGCCGACCAGGCTGCGAAGGCCAGCACCGCTGCGATTCGCGAGTTGACGCATGCCGGTCGCGCGGGGGAGATCGCCTGGACTGGCACAGCGAATAACAACGCCCCGTCGGTGGGCCGCGTACGGCGCGAGTTCGCCATCTCGGTTCTCGCCGAAGCGGCTCCGTTCCAACTGGTCGCCGCTCCGATCAAGCTGGAGGTGGTGCAGGGTCGCCAAGTCCTCGTTCCGATCAAGCTGGAGAAGCGCGACGGGTTCGACGACAAGGTCCAGCTCACCGCCGCCGGGATGAAGCCCAACGCCAACATTGATGCCCCGAACATGGCGATTGAGAAGGGGCAGACCGATGTCACTTGGCGGCTGTATGTGAAGGATAACGCGCTGCCGGGGACGCACACGATGTGGGTGACCTCGACGGGGGCGGTGCCCTATCGTCGCAACCCGGCCAAGGCCGACCGCCTCAAGAAGGAGTTCGACGACATCGCGGTGCAGGCCAAGGCCGCAGCCGACTTGGTCCCGCCCGCGACGACTGCCAAGAACGAAGCGGTGACCAAGGCGACGCAGATGGCCGAAGCCTTGAAGAAGGCGACCGCCGAGCAAGTCGTCGCCAAGAAGGCTGCCGATGATGGCCAGGCCGCCTCGGATAAAGCCGTCGCCGCGAAGACCGAAGCCGAGAAGCAGGCGACCGCCGCTGCGGAAGCCGTGAAGACGGCTCAGACCGCGTTCGATGCCGCCAAGAAAGCCTCCGAGGCCGATGCCGCGAACGAGGAACTCAAGAAGGCCCTCGCCACTGCGGACGAGGCTCTGAAGAAAGCCACAGCCGCCGCCGAAGCTGCCGAGAAGGTCAAGACCGATACCACCAAGGCTGCGACCGATGCCGCGACGGCGCTGACCACGGCGACCGAGAAACTCAAGCAGGCGGACGAACTGGTCGTGAAGTCGACTGCCGAGGACAAGGCCGCTCAAGAGGCCAAGACCAAAGCGGAGGCGGATGAGAAGGCGAAGCAGGACGCGAGCAAGGCTCTCGAAGAGAAACGCAAAGCCGCCGAGAAAGCCTCGACGGATCAGGCGAACGCCTCGAAGGCCAATAACATCAACTTCACGCCGACCGCTGTGCCGGTGATCCTCATCGTGAAACCGGCCCCGCTCAAGCTGGCCCCCAATGTCCCCAACAGTGGGAACATCAAGAAGGGGGACAAGCTCGAAGTGAAGGTCGGCATCACGCGCCAGAATGGGTTCACCGGACCAGTCGTGTTGTCCCTCCCACTGCCACCAGGCGTCGTGGGTCTGGCCGCTGCCGAAGTGACCATCCCGGCCGACATGAACGAAGGACTGCTGACGATCACCGCTGCCGGGGACGCCAAGGACGGAGCCCAGGCGAACCTCGTGGTGCGGGGCAAGGCCGACTTCAGCGGGGAGGCCCTCGTCGAAGTGCCGGTGACGATCAACGTGCAGCCGTAGGGAAGCTGTCAGCGATTAGCAGTCAGCCGTCAGCCAGATGATCGATCCCGGAGGGATCACAGAGGGTAGCCGGTGGTTGAGCGAAGCGACACCACCGGTTTCGAGAGTCATCCGTTCGACCGCATCCCGGAGGGATGCCAGAAGCTGCTGAGGATTCTGGCATCCCTCCGGGATGCAACCATCGACGTACCGGGTGTCTGGTGGTGTCGCTTCGCTCAACCACCGGCTACCTTCTTCGACCCCTTCGGGGTCACCACGACCGACCCACCTTCCAGCTCACGCCGGACGCTCGCCAGCCCCACCCACATCGCTCCCACCTCAATGGTTCCCGCCATGCGATTCCGACCCCTGCTCACGTTCCTCGCCTTGTCCCTAGCCACCTCGGCGTACGCCGCTGATATGACGATTGCTCCGGCGGACCCGGCGCTGGGGCGACCGGTTGAGTTCTATGTCGACGTGTTCCCGATCCTGGAGGCGAAGTGCCTGGCGTGTCACAACGTCTCGACGAAGGAGAGCGACCTCGTCCTCGAAAACGTCGCGGCGATCCTCAAGGGGGGGGCCAGCGGGCCAGCGGTTGTGGCGGGCAAGCCGGACGAGAGCTTGATCTACAAGTCTGCCTCGCGGAGCGCCGACCCCGCGATGCCGCCGCTGCCCAACAAGGCCGAGGCCAAGTCACTCACCCCGCGCGAGGTCGGCATCTTCCGCAAGTGGATCGAAGAGGGAGCCAAGACCGGCACAGCTGCCCCGCCCAGCAGCGACATCGCCTGGCGTCCGATCTCCGATACGATCACCTCGATCTACAGCGTGACCGTTTCGCCCGACAAGCGGTTCGTCGCTGCCGGTCGCGCGAACCGGGTCTTCATTTACGACCTGCCTCAGCAAAAGGAAGCCGCTCGCCTGACCGATGCGAAGCTGTTGTCGATCGTCCAGGATGGCAAGCCTCTGTACGGTCCCGGCACCGCACATCGCGACTTCGTGCATTCGATGGCGTTCAGTCCAGATGGCAACCTGCTGGCCACCGGGAGCTTCCGCGAGATCAAGTTGTGGGAGCGCGTCGCGACGGCTCCGACCGCGAAGTTTGAGCCGGGCGCTCCGATCCTCTCGACGACCACTTCCGCCGAGGATGCACTCGCCGCCTTGACGCTCAACAACAACACCGTACGGCTGTTCAATCTTCAGAACGGCCAGCCCGGCGCAACGCTGACCGGCCACACCGCCGCGATCAAGGCGACCGCGTTCTCGCCCGATGGCAAGGTCATCGCCACCGGCTCCGACGATGGCACGCTCCGCACCTGGAACAGCGAGAACGGCCAGTTGATCGCCCAGATGCCGGTCCCGTCCCCGGTGACATCGCTGGTGATGAACAAGGACGGCACCCAACTCATCGCCGGGCATGCCGACAATGCGATCCGCATCTGGGCGTTGCCCGTGGCTCCAGCAGCCGATGCCAAGGAGCCGCCTCCGGCTCCGATGCCGGTGAAGGAACTCAAGGGGCACGGCGGGCCAGTGACTTCGCTGGTGCTGCTGGCAGCGTCGAACGAAGTCGCCTCGGGGAGTACAGATGGGACCGTGCGGATTTGGAACCTCGAAAACGGTTCCGCTCCGTTCAACCAGAACCTCGGATCGCCGGTGACGGGGATCGCGGTCTCTGCTGATGGACAGACGATCGCCGGGTCGGGCGAAGGGAACCTCGCCCGTGTCTGGCCCCGCAACGGCCAGATGAAGTGCGAAGTCAAAGGGGATCCGAACCTGGATAATCAAGTAATGTTCCTCACCGATGAGTCGACTGTGGCCAAGAGCAAAGTGACCCTCAACGACACAGCTGCCAAGGAAGCGGAGAAGGACATCACCGGTCGCGAGGACTCCTTGAAGAAGGCCAACGAAGCCAAGCCGAAGGCCGAAATGGCCGTGGTCGAGCAACAGAAGAAAGTCACCGAAGCCGAGCCCAAAGCCAAGGCCGCGACCGATGCGCTGGCCGCGAAGGCCGATGATGCGGGTCTGAAGAAGGCCAAGGAGGACGCCGATGCGGCCCTCAAGAAAGAGAACGATGCCCTCCAGCAGACGAAGGACGGCGTCGTCTCCGCCGACCGCGCGATCGTGCTGTCGCAGCAGTCACTGGACAACTCGAAGAAGCGATTCGAAGAGTTGAAGGCCAGCCTCGTTGTGCGCCAGGCCGAAGCCACCAAGGCCGAGGAGACGCTCAACGCCGCGAAGACGGTGGCCCAGATGTCGCCCAAGCCGCAGAGGTCGGTGGCGCTGTCTCCAGACGGCCAGGTACTCGTCACTTCGGGCGATGACAACGCGATCCGACTCTGGCATGCTCCGACCGGGATGCCGTTGCAGACGCTGACCGGGCACACCGCTCCGGTCTCGACGCTGCGGTTCCTCGGAAGTGGGGCGCTCATGTCGAGCGGGCCCGATCAGACGGCCCTCGTGTGGGATCTCAAGCCGCAGTGGAAGCTGGTGGCGACGCTCGGCTCCAAGGCCGACAACTCGCTCGACCTGAGTGCGTCGCCGCATGTCGACCGCGTGTTGTGCCTGGCCTTCAGCCCGGATGGGACGAAGCTGGCCAGTGGCGGCGGGGATCCTTCGCGCTCGGGCGAACTGATCCTGTGGAACGTCGCAGGCCGCGCGGTCGAGCGCGTGATCGCCGATGCCCATAGCGACACCGTTTACGATGTCGAGTTCTCTCGCGACGGCAAGTTGCTGGTCTCCGGAGCCGCTGACAAGTTCGTCAAGGTGTTCGAAGTCGCGACCGGCAAGTTCGTGCGGTCGTTCGAGGGGCACACGAACCATGTCCTCGGTGTCTCGTTCAAATCGGACGGCAGCAACCTCGTCAGCGCGGGAGCCGACAACGCCATCAAGGTCTGGAACTTCGAAACCGGCGAACAGATCCGCACGATCGCCAACGCCACCAAGCAAGTCACCGGCGTCAACTACATCGGCGTCTCCGACAACATCGTCAGCTGTAGCGGCGACAAGAACGTCCGGTTCTTCACCGCCACGAACGGCAACGGCTACCGCAACTTCGGCGGAGCGACGGACTATCTCTACTCGGTCTATGCCTCGGGAGATGAGTCGATCGTCGTCTCTGCCGGAGAGGACGGGGTGGTGCGAGTCTGGAACGGGAAGAACGGCCAGGACATCGTCAAGTTCGAACACCCGGTGCCGCCGACCGAGACGGTGGCCAAGTAGTGGGGACGCGTGCGGGTGTGTGCGTCTGGTTTGTCGGTGAGAGGCTGGGGCGAACTCGCGGGCGACGTAACGGGAGGGCGACGCTCCTGCGGAGCCGCGAGCCAGGGTGGATGTTCTCTCCCGCCAGCGGCTCGGCAGGAGCCTCGCCCTCCCGGTCGAGCCTCGCCACCGACATACGAGACGCACACACAGTGTGCGGGGCGGTTCATCCCTGAGAATGTGCGAGGCGAATCCCTCTCACAATGTGGATGGATTGTTCACCGGCCACGAAAGTCGGTACTTTAGTGCTGCGGATCGCGTGAGACACTGAGGCCTCTGCATCCGCATGGGAGTTTGGACCATGTCCCTGTTCGATCAGTACCGTCAGAACATCACTCGTCGCTACCTGTTCAGTCAGGGGTCGCATGTCCTCGGGACTGCGGCCCTCGCGAGTCTGATGGGCGGGGCGTTCACCGGCTCGGCAGCGGGGAAAGAGGGGGCTGGGGCTCTGGGTCATACGGGGGCAGTGGCTCCGCACTTCGCGCCCAAGGCCAAACGCGTGATCTATCTGCACATGGTGGGCGGACCGCCGCAGATGGACCTGTTTGACTACAAGCCGGTGATGAACGACTACTACGACAAGGATCTGCCGGAGTCTGTCCGCATGGGGCAGCGGTTGACGACGATGACCTCGGGGCAGAAGCGGTTCCCGATCGCGCCGTCGAAGTTCAAGTTCTCGCAGCATGGCCCGAATGGCATGTGGCTCAGCGAACTCTTGCCGTGGAAGGCCAAGGCGGCGGGCGACATGGCCTTCATCCGCTCGATGCACACCGAGGCGATCAACCACGAACCGGCCATCAGCTTTATGCAGACTGGGAATCAGGTCACTGGACGACCCTGCCTGGGTGCGTGGGCGTCGTACGGGCTGGGGTCGATGAACGACAACCTGCCGACGTTCGTCGTGATGGTCGCCAAGCCGACGAACACCGAACAGGTGCAGGCCATCTCCGCACGCCTTTGGAATTCGGGCTACCTCTCCGGCGAACACGCAGCTGTGGCGCTGCGGTCCGCAGGCGACCCGATTCTCTTTATCAACAACCCGCAGGGGGTCTCGACCGACATCCGCCGCAAGACGCTCGATGGCCTGCGGCAGCTCAACGAGATCACCGCCGAGCAACTCGGCGACCCGGAGACGCGGACGCGGATACAGCAGTACGAGTTGGCCTTCCGGATGCAGTCGAGCGTGCCCGAGTTGACCGATCTCTCGCAGGAGTCCGAGGCGACCTACAACATGTACGGAGAGGCTGCGAAGAAGCCGGGCACATTTGCGAACACGATCCTGCTGGCGCGGCGGATGATGGAGCGCGGGGTGCGGTTCGTGCAGATTTACCACAACAACTGGGACACGCACGGCAACGTGGCCGGTCGCCTTCCGGACCAGTGCCGCGATGTCGACCAGCCGTGCCACGCCTTGATTCAGGATCTGAAGTCACGCGGGATGTTCGACGACACGCTGATCATCTGGGGCGGAGAATTTGGGCGAACGATCTACTCTCAGGGCGGCGTGTCGAAAGAGAACTACGGTCGCGACCACCACCCCCGCTGCTTCACGATGTGGATGGCCGGTGGTGGCACCAAGGCCGGTGCGGTCTACGGCGAGACCGACGACTTCTCCTATAACATCGCCAAAGACCCGGTCAGCGTCCACGACTTCCACGCGACGGTGCTGCACCTGCTGGGCTATGACCACGAGCGGCTGACGTACTCGCATCAGGGACTGGAAAATCGGCTGACGGGGGTGGAGCCAGCGAAGGTCATCCAGGAATTGCTGGCGTAGCACACACCACAACGCCCAGGGGTTGCAACCCCTGGGCTTGTTTCGTCTCACTGGGGATGACTCGCCATGAGCCATTGCGGATCGAATCTGTTACGTATGGCACTGGTCGGCTTCGGACTCTTCGTGACCGTCACAGCTCAGGCCGACGACGGGACCGAGTACCTGACTCGCATCAAACCGGTTTTCAAGGAGCGGTGTTACGCCTGTCACGGGGCACTGAAGCAAGAGGCTGGTCTGCGGCTCGATACAGCTGCGGCAGCGCTGAACGGTGGCGATGACGGAGCGGCCATCAAGCCGGGTGATGTGGCGGCGAGTCCACTGGTGGCTCGCATCGCAGCGACCGACAGCGCGGTCCGCATGCCCCCGGAAGGCGAGCCCCTGAAACCCGAGCAGATCGAGGCGATTCGCCAATGGATCGCCAGCGGAGCTGTGGCTCCGGTCACCGAGAAACCGGAGGTCGACCCACGCGAACACTGGGCCTTCAAAACTCCGGTTCGCCCTCCGGTGCCAGTCGTCGCAAACGCTGACTGGAGCCACAACCCGATCGATTCCTTCATCTCCGCCCAGCACGCGGAGCAGGGCCTCACGCCCCAGCCACTGGCCGACAAGCGAGTCTGGCTACGACGGGTGTCGCTTGATCTGATCGGCCTTCCCCCGACTCGCGCCGAGCAAGACGTTTTCCTCGCGGACCAGTCACCGGAAGCGTACGACACCGTCGTCGCGCGGCTCCTCAACAGTCCCCAATACGGCGAGCGCTGGGGTCGCCACTGGATGGACATCTGGCGGTACAGCGACTGGTGGGGACTGGGGGCCGAGGTCCGCAATTCACAGAAGCACATCTGGCACTGGCGGGACTGGATCATCGAGTCGCTCAACGCCGACAAGGGGTACGACCAGATGCTCCGCGAGATGCTGGCCGCCGATGAGCTCTACCCGAACGACCTCGCCAAGCTGCGGGGGAGTGGGTTCCTGGCGCGGCAGTATTTTAAGTTCAATCGCACGAGCTGGCTCGATGAGACGGTGGAGCATACGTCGAAGGCCATGCTCGGTCTGACGTTCAACTGCTGCAAGTGTCACGACCACAAATACGATCCGCTCTCGCATGTGAACTACTATCAGCTGCGGGCGTTTTTCGAGCCGTACCAGGTGCGGACCGATGCGGTGCCGGGCGAGATCAACTTCGAGAAGGACGGCATCCCGAGGCCATTCGACTGCCACCTCGATGTGCAGACGTTCGTGCATCTGCGCGGGGATGATCGGAACCCCGATAAGACGCGAGTGATTGAGCCCGCAGTGCCGGAGTTCTTATCGTGGGGCGAGATGAAGTTCGAGCCCGTGTCGCTGCCCGTGGAGGCGTACCTGCCCGGGGTCAGGTTGTTCGTGATCGACGCGCATCGCCAAGTCGCCGAAGCGCGTGTCGTCGCAGCCAAAGCCGTCATCGAGGTCGAACGAAAGAAGCTGGCGGAGGCTGAGCGGAAGGCCGCCGAGAAGCCGCCTTCGCCAGTGACGGACGCCGATCCGAAGGTTCTCGCCACCGACAATTTCGACGAGCCGAAGCCCGACCTGTGGGAGCAACGGGACGGCGAATGGGCCTACGAGAACGGCAAGCTCAAACAGTCGAAGGTCGGTGCAAGTCGCACAGCGCTGCGGCTCAAACAGCTTCCCCCGTCCGACTTCGAGGTCGTCTTGAAGTACATCCCGACCGGTGGCGTGATGTGGAAGTCGGTCGGGATCCTGTTTGATGTGCAGACCTCGGGTCACGAAGTCCTGGCCTATTTGAGCAGCGACGAAGGTGGACCGAAATCGCAGGTGGCCTACAAGCAGGGGGCCGACTACGCCTACCCGGCGGACGGGGCGCAGGCTCGTAAGATCGACCTCCACCAGCCGCACGAAATGATCCTCCGCGTGCGAGGCACACTCGTGAATGTGACTGCCGATGGGGAGCCATCAATCGCCTATCGCCTCCCGATTCCACGCCAACCGGGACCGCTCGAACTGATTACATTCGATGCCCAGGCGGAGTTCGTCTCGTTCGAGCTGCGCGAGTTGGCTCCGTCGTTCCAGTTGGTGGAGGCGAAGAACGCCCCGAACACGCCGGATGCGGCACCGGTCGATCAGGCCCAACTCGCTGTCGTGATCGCCGAAAAGGAACTCCTCACCGCCGAGGCTCAGTGGGCTTCGCTCAACGCCCGCGCCATGGCCGACCAAGCTCGCGCCCCACAGCCGCCCCCAGCGAACTTGACCGACCTCATGAAGGCGGCGGCCCTCGCCGAGAAGCATGCGGGAGCAGCTCAATCGGATGAGGAGCTGAGCCGCGCGGAACTCGCTTTGATGCGAGCGACCACGGAACAGAAGGCTGATCGTGAAGGGAAACTTGCCGCTGCGAAGACCACCTTCGATGTGGCCCAGAAGGCGGTCGAGATGCCGGGTGAGACGTACACATCGCTCCCCGGCGCGCTCAAGACCCTGGAGAACAATCTGGAGACCGAAGAGTCCCGCCGCCAGCCGTTCCCGACGACCAGCACCGGGCGACGTTCGGCTCTCGCGAAATGGATCACCGACCCGCGTCATCCGCTCCCGGCCCGCGTCGCCGTGAACCATATCTGGGCTCGGCACATGGGGCGTCCGCTGGTCCCCACGGTGTTCGACTTCGGTCGCAAGGGAACCCCGCCGGTGAATCAGGAACTGCTCGATTGGCTGGCGGTGGAGTTGGTCGAGAGCGGGTGGAGTATGAAGCAGCTGCACCGGTTGATCGTGACATCGCGGGCCTATCGGCTGAGTTCCTCGAACAGGGGGGCCAGCGCAGTGAATCTCACCCAAGACTCCGAGAACAAGTTCCACTGGCGAGCCAACCCGATTCGGATGGAGGCCCAGACCGTCCGCGACAGCTTGCTGCACCTGGCTGGCGAACTCGATCTCCAGATGGGCGGCCCGTCAATCCCGGTCAGCGACGAAGCTTCGCGCCGCCGCAGCCTGTACTTCGTCCACTCGCACGACGAGCATCAGAAGTTCCTGTCGATGTTCGACGACGCCAGCGTCCTCGACTGCTATCGCCGGACCGAGAGCATCGTCCCGCAGCAGGCGTTGGCCCTGGAGAACAGCAGCCTCGCGAGCACGATGGCCGAGAAGATCGCCGCTCGCATCACAGCCACTCGACCGGATCTGAATGACAGCGATTGGGTGCGAGAGGCGTTCCTGACCGTACTCGCCAGCGAGCCAACGCCCGAGGAGTTGGCCATCTCGGTCGAGGCGCTGACACAGTTCCAAAAGCTGGCGACAGCTGCCAACGCACGAGAGCAGTTCATCCTCGCGCTGCTCAACCACAACGACTTCGTCACCGTCAGGTGAGGCCGGGGTAGCCACGTTCGCCAGAACGTGGGCAGCAACCGACATGCGACCATTGCAGTCGGTTGCCACTGAATCTGACACCAACTCCAAGTCGCCCACGTTCTGGCGAACGTGGCTACGACGGACTCCCCTCATGCAACACCACAACTGCCGCACCCACCGCCGGTCGTTCCTCGCCGACCTGGGGATGGGGTTTACCGGTCTGGCCCTCGGAGCGATGCTCAACCGCGACGGCGTCGTCCGCGCGAACGATGCTGAAACGTGGCAGCCGCCGACCGGCCAGCCGCACTTCACCCCCAAGGCCAAGAGCGTGATCTGGCTATTCATGAACGGCGGGGTGTCGCACATGGAGAGCTTCGACCCCAAGCCGGAGCTGACCAAGTACGCGGGGAAGTCGATCACTGAGACGCCGTATGCGGACGCCCAGAATCCGGAGAAGCTCAAGCTGGCCCGCGTGACGGTCATCAACGATGCCAACGGCCAGCAGCGGAACAAGCTCTACCCGCTCCAGATTGGGTACAAGAAATACGGCGAGGCGGGGATCGAGCTGAGTGACTGGGTGCCGCACATGGGAAGTTGCGTCGATGATCTGGCGATCGTGCGGTCGATGTGGACGACGGATGATAACCACGGGGCGCAGGCGCAGTTTCACTCCGGTCGGCACATTCTGGATGGGGAGTACCCCACGCTGGGGGCGTGGGCGCATTATGGGCTGGGGTCGCTGAATGACAATCTGCCGCAGTTCATCTCGATGGGGAACCGCGAGTATTGGAACGCTAAGGACGGCCACTATCTCGGCCCCGCTCACGATGCGGTCCCACTGCGAGTCGACCCGAACAACCCGCTCGACTTCGGCAAACCGGCTCGGAACCTGACCAACGAGCAACAGCGGGTCGCGTTCGATCTGGTCGGTCGACTCAACCAGCAGCGGGCCGTCGAGTACCCCGATGACCCCGCTCTGGCCGCTCGGATCAAGGCGTACGAGTTGGCCTTCCGGATGCAGACCTCGGTGCCGGAGACGCTCGACTTTGCCAGCGAGACCGAGGCGACGCAGAAGCTGTACGGCCTGGACGACCCGGCGACAAAAGACTTCGGGATGCAGATGCTGGCGAGTCGGCGACTGGTCGAGCGCGGGGTGCGGTTCATTCAGGTCCAACACGGAGCTGGTGGAGCCGGGGTGTGGGACGCACATGGCGGCCTGAAGGCGAACCACGAACGCAACTTCAAGGCCGTCGACAAGCCGGTGGCGGGGTTGCTCAAGGATCTCAAACAGCGGGGATTGCTCGAAGAAACGATCGTGATCTTCGCCAGCGAGTTCGGTCGCACCCCCGGCACCCAAGGCTCCGATGGTCGCGACCACCACATCTTCGGGTTCAGCGTCTGGATGGCCGGAGGCGGTCTCAAGGGCGGCATCGTCCACGGCTCCACCGACGAGATCGGCTTCCACGCCGTCGAGAACCGCCACTACGTGACCGACATCCACGCCACCATCTTGAAGCAACTGGGCCTCGACTCACGGAAGCTGGAGGTGCCGGGACGGAAGCGGTTGGACATCGATCATGGGCAGGCGATTGATGAGATCGTTGCGTGATGGAATCCAGCCACGAACACCATCATCTCTCGCGTGACCGACTGATTTTCCCGCAGGGCCAGCGGTCACTAAGTCGTGATCCCCGTAAGGATTTCGAGCAGGGTGCTGTCGTTCCAGCCGCAGCGGCGGCGGTTCATGGCCACGCTTTTCTTGTTCTTACACTGCTTCA
>JAYWFM010000255.1:0-10328 GCA_043778825.1 Planctomycetota bacterium
GCAGCCTAAAGGCTGAACTCCAACAGTCGCTCTACCCCGCAGCGCTGGTTTCCAGAGCCAATTTCGCCGATCCGTATTTCGCCCGCAGAACCTCCCCGCACTGCCGCAGGACATCGTTGGCCACGCGGTTGGGGTGCGTTGTGCCCTGGAGACGCACGAAGGGCTTGCCGAGGGGGTCGCAATACTGTTTAACGTCTCCGTGACCGTGGCTCATCCAGCGGATCACGACCATCACCAGCACGACATCCGGACGCTGCACCGGAGCCGCGAAGCGTTCGATCGATTGCTCGTGATGGGCCTCCAGCCAGATCAGTTCCGAGAGTCCGAAGACGCGTTCCAGCCGCGCCTTGGCGAGTTGATCGACCTCCCCGCCAATCAACACCACAGCCCGCCCGTGCAGCAATCGAGCGACCTCCAGCACTTCGGGGTTCTGTCGTCCCTGGGGGGCTTCCGTCTCGACCTGCCGCTGTTCCTGAGTCCGGTGATAATCGTCAATCGTGCGGAGGACTTGTTGGAAACTGTCGGGAGGCGTGAGGTCGGCGGGCAGGTGTTCCAGGTGCGGCAGCAGCGTCTCGCGGAGCGGGACGTAGCTCGGGGGAATCTTCTCGGTGCCGGTGAGTTCCTCGACAGCTCGGAAGACCGCCTCCCAGGCATCGGGGTCATCGTGGGATTTCTTGAGTTCGTGCTGGATCTTGTTGAGAACCTTGTTCAGTCGCCGGGGCGAGTCCCACTTCCGGCGGGCTTGCTTGATCTGCTCGACCCACTCCTTGAACTTCTTGGGATCGGCCGGGTCGTCGATTTTCATGTGCCGGGAAATAAAGATCGACTGCTCTTTGGCGGTCTGAAACAGCCAGCGGTAGACGCTCACCTGGCGATCATCTTCAAGCGGGGCAGCGGCGGCACGCATCGCCGACTGGATCGCAGCCAACACGTACAGCGACTGCGATAACTCGGTGCTGTACCGGGCCGGTTCCGTGGTCCGCCGGGGATCCTTGACGACTGCCTCCACATATCCGATTCCCTCAATGATCGCCGCGTACGCCTCGGAAAGCAGCGGAGTGCCGTACAGTCCGGGTAGGTCCGCCTGGATCCGCTGGCCGATCAGCACGAGGGCCTCGATCTGGATCGGAGACGTGGCCGTAGTCGCCGGCCCCGCAATTGAGCGAACCGGGGCCGGACTGGAATCGGCTTGGCCGAACGTCAGTCGCTTCGTCGCTTCATCCGGCGAGAGATAGTCCGGGGTGGCCCCGTTGGAGGCCGGGTTCGCCTTGCGAGACGGTGCGGTCACGCGACCTCGCAGCAAGGCCGTCGCCAGCTTGCGACTAAACAGCGACTCGACCACCTCGACCGCCTGGTCCTCGGCGTCACTATCGAGCGAGCCGTCCTTCGCGGCGTCGATCAGGAACAGGATCGCCCGCATTCCATTCAGATTCTCAACATCCTCCAGGACACCGCGCCGCTCCGCGTGATCGCCCAGCTTGAGCAGCAAGTTCGAAGCCCAGGTGCAGAGTTCGTTGACCTCCGCATGGATGTTCGACTCGCCTTTGACCACCTGCAGCCCCTGCACTCGCTGTAAAAGTTCCGTCACCTCTAAGACCACTGCCGCGTCTCGATCGCGGGACGCCCGTAGCTCGTTGCGCTTACGATCCAGCGCCCGCTTCCAGTCCGGTAAGGTCAGCTCGGCGGTCGGGGGCACCCCCGCGAACGGGGCGTACTCGTGGGTAAATCGGGAGCGACTCTCGCTCCACTCGATGTACCGTTCTGCCCAACGAGAGGGCAGTGGTAAACCCTGCTCCCGCAGGAGCGGCGTCGCGAGCGAGATCTCACTCGCCAGCCCGCTGGACTGTATCCGGAGCTGCTCCAACTGCCTGGCGATTTCTTCGCACAGCAGTTCATCGGGGCTGAGTTGATCGGAGGCTGTGTTGGCTGACATGATGTTTCAAATCCTCTGGCCGCCAGAGTAGACCACGACGCGCGAGACACCACTCGGTTAAGAGATGGCCCACAGAAATAGCCCGCACAACAGTGTACCACCCAGAGCCGCGACACCCCAGCGAGCGCGCCAGGCCAGCAGCATCTCGACGAATAACAGGGCGATCCCCCCCCAGATCAGGGGCCGCGAGAAAGTCGTCTGGCCAGCGGTTTGCGAGGCAGTCTCGCGCGAGATCGCCCGGATGTCGGTCACCCAGTCGAAGGCGGTCCCGGCCAGCAGTCCGCGCCGCAGCGACTCGGGGGTCAGGCTGCGCGGGTCGCTCTCTTGAGGTTCGGGATTCACGGCGAACGACTTGCGCCGATTGACCGGCGGCCCGGCGGAGAGTTGGTAAGTCCCCGCGATTCCCGTGTCGGGCCAGTACAGGGCGGTCTCCGCATCGGTAGTTTCGACAAGGGCGTCGACGCTTTTCGCCGAGGGGAGCAGCACCGTCCCCTCGACCGGTTGCGGGAACAGCTCGCGAATCGGCGTGCCCACCGGCACCGGATCGGACCGTAGGCGGCCTTCCAGTGAATGCTGCAACAGTCGATTCATCAGCGGCACATAACTCGGCCACAACACCCAGTGACCCCAGTTGTCGTTGAGCGAGGTCGTGACGAGGACCGCTCGCCCGCGTCCGATGGACCGCTCCAGGATGGCCGGGTCGCCGGTGGTGAAGGGAAGGATGACTTGCCAGTTCCCCTCGGGGCGAGGTTTGACTCGGGCATAGCGCGAGATGGGAGCGGTGGCCAGGCCCGCATCGGTGCGGCCTCGAAAGGGAGCGAGGACCGGATGGTCGAGGTCGCGGGTCTCGAACATCACCGGCTCGCTCGCGTGGTCGGCAAATTCGAGCAGGTCGACCGGCAGCAGTGCCGCCCCGAGCGTCCGCTGGAATGCCTCGCGGTCGGTCTGATTGCCAAAACCGATGACGAGTCCGCCCCCCTCGTTCACGTACGCCGTCAGCCGCGCGATCTCGGCCTCTCCCAATCCCGCGACATCGCACAACACGATGCCGTCGTACCGGCTCAAGTCCATTTCCGCCAACTCGACAGCCGAGCAGACCGTCGGCTGAAACACACTGCTGGTCGTCGTGGGGTTCTCCCCCGCCGAGGGAGTCGGCGAGATCGCCAGCTTCATGAACCCGCTGGCGGACTCGGACAGGGACTCGGACGGGTGGCCATCCACCAGCAGCACGTCGAGGCTTTTGCGCGAGGCCACGACCCGACGAATCTGGTTGTCGGTGGCGATGGCATCGGGACCGATGCGGGCCTCAATCACCACGGATGAGCCCGAGTCGGGAATCCGCAACGTCGCAGTGACCTTCTGCTCGCTCCAAGGGGGCAGCGTGACCGGCTGGCTCGCCCGCACCACGTTGTCGACGAGGACTTCCAGCGAGCGCGTTTCCTCGTCCGCCGAGAAGCTGGCGATGTCGACCTCCACGCGGAACGGCCTCCCCGAGAGCGCCACGAGGTCCGGGGTCTTCAAGCCTCGCAACGCCACGTTCGAGGGGACGCCGTTCCCCGCATCGACCAGGAACAGCCGCGATCGCGTGGCCAGATCCTTCAGGGCCTGCCGCAGCTGGGACTCTTGCGCGGGGGTGTCGCCGGACCAGTTGGTGGCCTGGAAATCACTGAGAATGTAGACCTCGGTCGGTTGTTCCGGCGGCACTTCACGGAGGAGTTCCTGGACCTGGCGCAAGGCTCCCGCGATGTCCCCCGCATCGTCGAGCAGCGGCACGCGGTCGATCTCGCGGAGGACATCCGCCGGGTCATGGGCTGGCCTGCGGATGATGACCGGGGACGCTGCGTTCCCGATCCGGCAGAGATTGAACACGTCCCCCGCCGAACTCTGCTGAACGATCTCGCGGGCCTGCTGCCTCGCCCGATCGAAGCGGGACTCCGAGCCGCTCTGGGCCGACATGCTGAGTGAGCCGTCGAGTAACAACACCGTGTGCGTCCGCCGCGTCCCGAGAACCGCCACGGAGTCCGACTCCTGAAACGGTTCCGCGACGGCCAAGGCCAGCAGAGCCAGCAGCAGACACCGCACCAGCAGCAACAGCAGTGACTCAATTCGCAGCCGCCGGGCATGGCGATCGATCGCCGCTCGCAAGAACTGCATCGCCGCCCAGCGCTCGATCCGCGGCGTCTGCCTCCGCCACAGGTGAATCGCAATGGGTATCGCCACGCCCCCCAGCGCCCACAGCCACAGGGGACTGACAAACCCCAAGGCCAGCAGTCGCGGGAATTCGATCATCCCGGAAAGCATAGCAGTCGCGGAGTAGAACGGAATTCATTCCGTTCTTGGCCCCAGCACCCCGTGTGTGCGTCCCCATCGTCGGTACTCTGGGGCAGAGCTTCCAAACCCTCGGAGTGGAACCACGAAAGTCACGAAACACACGAAAAGGAAGACCGAGGAAAGGCATCCGACAGCCTCGCGGAACGGGTGCGACACCCCACTCCCAGCCCCACTCCCAGAGACGTTCTCCACCACGACACCCTGCTTTTTCGTGTATTTCGTGCCTTTCGTGGTTGGATTCCGACGTGTTTGGTGGGCGAAACCGCTCCCGACGCACGGGACGCACACACACGTTTTCGTCCCCCGACTTCGCAGGCCAGTGAAACCCTCTATGCCTTCTCTTCCGTCGCTCCACGTTTATTCCACGACTCTCTCCTCTTTTTGTGGGGATTGATTTGACTCTGAGATCGAATTGGACGTACATGAAGGACAGGGACACGTCCGGGTCAGACCGATTCTCAGGTGGAACGCCTGCCGGTGGAACGGAGCCCGAGCCGTGCGGTTCGTCTCGGTGGAGCGAATCGCTTGACAGGTTGCAACGGATTCGGGAACAATCATTCGCAGCACTGAAGCTGTCTCCAGTCGTCCACCGCGTTTTCCCCCGGCGGTTGCCGGGTCATGATTTCCCACTGTCCCAAGTCTCAAGCCCCAGAGGAGCGGAACCATGATGCACCCCCAGCGTCACCGCGGATTTACGTTGATCGAGTTGCTGGTTGTCATCGCCATTATCGCGTTGCTGGTCGCACTGCTGTTGCCAGCCGTGCAGCAGGCGCGCGAGGCGGCCCGTCGGTCGGCCTGTCAGAACAATCTCAAGCAGTTGGCCCTGGGCCTGCATAACTACCACGACAATCACCGCATCTTTCCCCCGGGTCAAATCACGGGACAGGCCCCCAACGGATCGCCGGTCGTCACCGATGCCATCGGACGCTATGTGAATCCCCTGGAAGCTCAGCAAAACATTTCTGCGGGTTCGGGATACCACGGGACGAGCTGGGTGGTGCATGTCCTGCCTTATATTGATGAGGCGGCGTTGTACAACTACTGGATCTTCAACCTGAATGTGCGGGCCAATGGGGAAGTGGGAGTCGTCACTCCCGATCTCAGTGCCACCATCTATCCCCCGAAGACCGACCTGGAGGTCATGTATTGCCCGTCGCGTCGGACCGAAATGAAGGCGGTCGGCCAGTACAGCAACTGCGAACGCATCGATTCGGCCAGTCCCGGCAACACCCTGTGGGTCAAGGGGGGCAACGATTACGCAGCCGTCACCGGTTCCGGGATCACCTTCAGTGATGCCGCCCGCCAGACCTACTGGCTGACGCCCCAGCAGTTGCAGGCTCAGTCCACCACAGCCGGATTGAACCCCTACACGCAGCACAGCTTCAACATCGGCATGTTCGGGGTCAACTCGGCGACCCGGATGGCGGATGTCACCGATGGCACGTCCAACGTCGTCATGGTCTGTGAGCGTCAGGTGTTTCAAAATCCCGCGGGGCAGGCTCTGAACCCCACTCCCAACCTGGTCCGCAGCAGCGATGGCTGGGCCTTCGGGGGGCCCGCCACGTTGATGAGTTTCCGCTATTCGCCTCACAGCCGAATTCATTATGACGAGGCCGACAGCATGCACACCGGCATCGTCCAGGTCGGTTTGGCTGATGGCACGGTGCATGGAGTCAGCATCAGCATTGACCGCAACACGTGGCGAAATCTGGGCAACATGGCTCAGGGAACCCCGGTGGAAACCCCGTTCTAGTGTCCCCCAGCTTTGAAAATCAAACGGGGCGGGTCCGCGACATTCGTGGAACCGCCCCGTTTTCATGTATGCTATTCCGAACCGGGTGGCGTTCTGCATGAGGGGCCAGTCCCGTCTCTCCCGGCCTCTTCCTCCTCCTCACAAAGTCTGACCGCCATGACGATTCGCGTGACCTGCGACCAGTGTGGATCGGTGCTCAAGATCAAGGATGAACTGGCTGGAACTGACGGCAAGTGCCCGAAGTGCAAGACCCGCTTCGTTGTGCCCTCACGCACCGAGGAAGAGCCGGAAGACGAGCCGCAAGCTGAGGCAGCCGATGTGCCTTTCCCCCTGCGTGCCCCGGTGGTCAAAGCCTCCGTGGAGCCCGCTCATCCGGCGAAAGCCCCCGCGAAACCGGCTGCCAAGACCGCCGAGAAACATGCCGAGAAGCCCGCCGCTAAAGCCACCGAGAAGCCCATCAAGAAGCCCGCCGCGGACGAGGAATTTGACCCCGTCTCGTTCCTGATGGACGGGCCGAAGAAGAAGCCCACTCTCGATACCGAGCCAGAGCCTGAAGCGCGGCAAGCTCCATCCGGGAGTTCCAGCCGAAGCGGCGGTGGTAGCGGCGGGTTTTCGCTGAATGACGACGACTCCTCTCCGAGTCCGGAGGCCGACAAGCCAGTTGCTCCCACCCGCAAGTGGGGAGCCAGGAAGGATGGCTCCGCAGCCGCTGCGGCAGAAAGTTCTCTGGATGGATCGAAGAATGCGGCGAAGGATCTCCTGTCGAAGTCGATGGAGGAAAGCCGCATTCGCGCCTCAGAAATGCCGGAAGAGGCCCCCCGTTTCAATTTCGATTTTGCGGGCTTCTTTCGAGAGATCGGAGTGAAGGGCATCGGCTCGATCGTGGGGGTTGTCGTCGCGGCGCTCGGACTCTGGTGGGTCATGAACAACATGATGGTGAACAAGGTTAAGCTGCCGCCACTGGGCTACGTGAGTGGGACGGTGACAGTCGGAGGCAAGCCTGTGGCGGGCGTGCTGGTCTCCTTCACTCCGGTCGAGCTTTCGGTGGAAGGGGCCAAGCGTAAGGAAACCGCTCGCACCTCCCTGGGCATCACCGATGCGATGGGGAACTTCACCATGAACTACCTGCCGGAGGTCGAGGGAGTGAAGGTCGGAGATTGCCGCGTCATCTTGGAATCCACCGACTCCGCCGTGTCGATTCCCGACGGCTATGGGATGCGCTCGCGACACATGGTCAAAGTCATCCGGGGATCGAATCCGCCCCAGAAGATCGAGTTGTAAGCCGCTCGTGACCCGCACGGGATGATGCCCTGCGGCGTCCCAGAATCCTCTCCCCATGAAGACCGAATTCCGCTGTGTCCGCTGCGACCGACTCCTGCGCGTGGCCATCGTCCACGTGGGGTGTTCCGTGGCCTGCCCTGCGTGCCGCACGGAACTCGTCGTGCCCGCGTTTGACCCCATTTGGGAGGCCGAATCCGACACCCCCCCGGCAGCCAGTCCGGTCTGGAATCCGCAGACGGTGTCACTGGCCAGCATCCTGCAGGACACCTGGACGCTCTACATCGAGAACCTGTGGCTGCTGCTGGTGGTGGCCTTGATCGATGTGCTGTTGTGGATGGTGGGGATCGTGCTGATCATCATCCCGGCCGTCGGGACGTTTGCAGTCCTGCTGAATGCACTGAAGCTAGACCCGCCGTTGTCGGTCGTGGGGATGTTTCTCGTGTTGAGTCTGGGGTTCATGTACCTCATGAATGCGATGACCTGCTGCCAGGCGAAATTCTTTCTGAAGGTCGCGCGCGGCGAGCCGACCAGCCTGCTGGATGCGTTTCACATCGGCTGGAAGAAGGGGGCCATCACGATGCTCCCCACGATCTTCGTGGTGATCTGTCTGACGGGCTTGACGCTGTTCGTGTTTCCCGGAGTCTGTGTGTATCTGTTCTTCTGGCCCTACATTTGGATCTGGGCCGATCGCCAGACGGGGGACCGGGCGAGCAACGCCTTTCTCCTGGCCAAGGATCTGTCGCAGCGCAACCTGGGGACCTCGGTCGCGATTGCGGCCATCGGCGTCGTCATGACCATCTTCGGGCTGAAGCTGTTCGGGCAGTCGCTCAACGGCATCCTCAAGGCCGTGGCCTATCTCCACATGAGTGGCCAGGAGGTCACCGGCATCGTGCGTCGTGAATCGGTGCCGAACCTCCGCTCCCCGGGAGTCGACCCGGCCTGAGTATTGTCCGACGAGAGATTTCGCCAAAGCCCAGGGGTTGCAACCCCTGGGCTTTCCGCATTTGACGCTCGCTCTCCCTCCCGGTAGAGTCGGATTTGCTGTCCCAGTCCCCTGTTTTAGCGATTGCCTCCATGTCCGCGTTCCCCCGTCGAGCCCTGATCAGTGTGAGTGACAAGACCGGCCTGGCCGAGTTTGCCAAGGGACTGGCTGCGCTGGGGTTCGAGATCCTCTCCACCGGAGGGACTTCGAAGTTCCTCAAGGACCAGGGTCTCGCGGTCATCGACGTGTCGACCTACACCGGCTTCCCCGAGATCATGGATGGACGGGTCAAAACCCTGCACCCCAAGATCCACGGAGCGATCCTCGGGCGGCCCGACCTGGTCCATGACGCAGCGGCCATTCGTGAGCATGGGATCGTCCCGTTTGAGTTGGTCGTGGTGAACCTGTACCCCTTCGAGCAGACGGTCGCCAAGCCGAATGTCTCCATCGACGACGCCATCGAGAACATCGACATCGGCGGGCCGAGCATGGTCCGCTCGGCAGCCAAGAACCACGCCTACATCGCCGTCGTGACTCAGCCGGAGCAGTACCCAGATGTGCTCAATGCCCTCTGTGGAAAGGGACTGACGCGGGAGGCCAAACGACTGCTGGCTCTCGACGCCTTCCGCATGACGGCCCGCTACGACCGGGCGATCTCGGACTACTTCGACCGCATCACCGCCACTGATGAGACGCTGCGTCCCTTCCCGGCGGAACTCGGCCTCTCCTTCGTGCGGCAAGAGGTGTTGCGTTACGGCGAGAACCCGCATCAGGCCGCAGCCTTCTACGCCGAGCGCAACCCCCCGCTGGCCTCGCTCGCCGCCGCCGAGAAGCTGCATGGGAAGGAACTCTCCTACAACAACCTGCTCGACCTCGATGCCGCGATGGCCATCGTCCGCGAGTTCACCGACCCCGCAGCCGTCGTCATCAAGCACAACAACCCCTGCGGCTGTGCGATTGGGGCGACGCTCGACGAGGCATTCCACAAGGCGTACGAGGGCGACCCGATCAGCGCCTTCGGGTCGGTCCTGGGGTTCAACCGGACGGTCGACGTGAAGACAGCTGAGCGACTCTGCGAGCCGAACCGGTTCATCGAGTCGATCATCGCCCCTGGCTACGAGCCCGCTGCCTTTGAGTTACTCACCACGAAGCCGAAGTGGAAGAACAATGTGCGGCTGCTGCGCTGCCCCGACTTCACCGCGCATCAAGCCCGGTCGTTTGAGTACCGCCGCGTCACCGGCGGGCTGCTGGTGCAGGAACGCGATGACCAGCCGGAGGACACCACGACGTGGCGCGTGGTGACAGACCGCCAGCCGACGGATGCCGAACGGCGCGACCTCGCGTTCGGCTGGAACGTGAGTAAGCACGTCAAGTCGAACGCGATCGTCCTGATCAACGGCGGGATGGTGGTCGGCGTGGGAGCGGGCCAGATGAGCCGGTTGGACTCGTCCTGGATCGCCGCCCACAAAGCCGGCGACCGCAGCCGAGGTGCGGTCGTGGCCAGCGACGCCTTCTTCCCGTTCCGCGACGGTATCGACGCCGCTGCGAAAGCCGGAGTCACCGCCGCCATCCAACCCGGCGGTTCCAAGATGGACCCCGAGGTGATCGCCGCCTGCAACGAACACGGGATGGCGATGATCTTCACGGGGAAGCGGCACTTTAAGCACTGAGGACGTTTTTAGTTCTCAGTCGTCAGTTTTCAGTCGTCAGTTCTCAGTCGTGAGTTAGCAGTAACACGCTCACCCAGGCGAGCCGGGCGGCGTCAGCCCCCGGACCTTTCGGTAAATGTCGCACGCGGAGTCCGGGTGCTGACGCACTCCGGCTCGCCTGTGGCTCGCCGGGAACGGAATAAATTCCGTTCTGCGGCCCCTACTTGTGGATTGACTCCAGCGTCTTGATCACTGCTGCCTCGTCGTAGTCCTCTTCCGGGATCGTGTACGTGATGAACCCCATCGCGGTCTTCGAGGGGAACAGGCCGGTGATCATCCGTGCGGGGGTCGGCTTTCCGCCTTGTGGAGTGAGGGTGCCTTTGGCGAACTGGAAATCGC
>JAYWFM010000256.1:0-4346 GCA_043778825.1 Planctomycetota bacterium
ACGGAAACGGTGGCTGCATCCTGCATCCCGATATCGTGTCACAACTTGGCTTTACAAGGCAATATCAATTCAGGTATCTTATTTCGGCGCGATACCTTACCACCAGTGCCATTTGAGAGCCTTGCAGGTCAAGCCAAGAGCGTACAGTGTCATTCTACTAGGTGGTTTGCACGCCCATATCCGTTTCTGACGCTCACGGCCACCTCATGGATTTCCTGCATTTCGGTCGTTTTCGGATGGCAGGGAATTATGCCATGTGGCGCAAGTCTTTTCTACTGCACGTCTTGCTGGCCCGTGAGTATTCCCCCCTTGGTTTGTTCGGTATCGGGGATGCTGTTTTGCGAAAGTCAACATTCTTTCCAGTCTGTCCGATGCTGCGACTACTCCTTTCAAGACGGGGCAGGCAGAATGAGGAACCCCACCGGAGACACAACGATGGCAAATTGGTTTTATCGAATTGACGGCCAAGAGACTGGTCCCGTCGACACCTCAGAACTCAAGCGGCTCGCCGCCAGTGGTGAATTGTCGCCCACCGACATGATTCGGAAGGAGGGAATCGAGGCTTGGGTTCCCGCGTCCAAGGCCAAGGGGTTGTTCCCGTCAACGTCATCCAGCCCCCCCCTTGGTAAATGTCCCAAACCCGACAAAGCCGTCGCCTGCGACTCCAACTGGCCAATCAGGGCTGGATGCAGTCGCTAAGCAAGATGTACAAAGCCCTTCCGAGATCTCGCCCTCACCGACATTTCAAAACTCGGCAACACAATACTCTGGGATGAATATCTTCGACCCTCGTCCTTACTGTTTGCGATGTCGTCAGCACGTCAGCCCGCAATTGGTAAGCACCACGAAGACTGTAGGGCCAACAATGTTTTTCGATACGGGTGGGCCAGTTGACTTCATACGAAAGAACTCCCAGTCGATGGTTCATAAGCATTGCAGCATCTGCGGGGGAGAGGTTTGCTCTGTGCAACACTGCCCCAACTGTAGATGCGTCACTCCTGCAAATATTGAGTACCACCGTTACTCAGGATTCTCTTGGGAGCAGGCTCCGATGGGATTCTGCTCGCGGTGTCGGACGCAGGTTTCAGGTCCAGCAAAAAGCGATTGCTTCATAGCGACAGCGGCATATGGTTCCACGCTTGCACCCGAGATTCAGCGCCTTCGACACTTTCGCGACAACTCGCTGATGCTACACCCCCTTGGCCGCTTGTTCGTCGACTGTTACTATCGCACAAGTCCACCGATAGCGAACTTGGTGGGAAGGTCCGCTATCCTGCGGTCGATCACTCGATTCGCTATTCGAATCGCATTATTTTGTGTTGGCGACGGCGATGACGATTTGAGAGAGAGAGAGAGAGAGAGAGAGAGTTCCGCTGAACATCTCGGCACTACCACTCTCTGCTGTGGCACTCCCCGCTGCGGTGCGGTACGATCATTTCCGAGTGTTCCGCAATCGAGTGAGGGCTAAATGGTTTCGGATTCCTTTGTCGTTGTCGTAGTGGTCAACGCGGTGATTTGCTCAATCCTGGGGGCAGTCATCGGCGGTCGACGAGATTCCGCTGGTAACGGTGCGATACTGGGATTCCTCTTCGGGGAATTGGGTCTCATCGTGGCGTTTGCTCTCGATGGGCGACCGACATGCTCCCAGTGTGGCGAACGTGTCAACAGGGATGCGAGACTCTGTTCACACTGCCGATCCCCGATCTATTGGTGGGGAGGTCAGCAATTCGAGACTCAGGCGGAATTTCTGAGCAAAAGGGCCAACCAACTTGAGGCCGAGCGTGCCGAGAGGGCCGGGTTACTTGAGGCCGAGCGTATTTGGCAGGCGCGGTCGGCAGCGTTCCGTGCGTGGATGTGGGGAATGGCGAAGACGATCCTGAAGGTGACTTTAGAGTTGCTGAAGCAATGCGTCCCAGTTGTGCAGCGGCTGTGGGGAGTGGTGAAGACGATCCTGATGGCGGCGGTCGTGACGTTGGTCACGGCGTGTGCTTGGCTGTGGGTAATGGCGAAGACTGGATTTAAGGCATCAGTTACGGGCATCCGGTGTGAGATTCGCAAGTTGGCAGACGATTTCTTCGGGGGTGATTCGTACGCGGCTGTGATCGTCTTGTTTCCCGTATTGATCGTCTTGTTTTTCGTATTGATCGGGGCAGCGACCTCGACATTCGATATACTTTGGGACTTTTCCCATCTTGATGCTCCCGCCGCAGTGACTGAAGTCCAGCAGCCAGCAGTTGCCCCGGTTGGCCAACTCAACCCTCCCGTCACTGTGGCCCCAGAGCCGACTCCTGAACCGCAGGCACTGGTTGAACTTGTTCGACCAGCCGACAGGATCGCCCCTCCAGTTGTCCCAGCCGCAATAATACCTGACCATCCAGTGAGTATTCCTGAGCAGCCAGTGGGTCCACTGGAATCACCATCGAACACACTCATTGGAAAACAACCCGGTGATTCGCAGGAGATCACGCTGCCCGGCGGAGTGAAACTGAAGCTGGTCTGGTGTCCGCCGGGAACATTCACGATGGGGACACCGGGAGCGACGAATGATGAAGCTCCGGTACAGGTGACGCTGAAGGGGTACTGGATCGCCGAGACCGAGACGACGCAGGGGCAGTGGACCCGCGTGATGGGATTGTACTCAAAGCCTTGGTCCGGGCAGACGCTTGTGAAGGAGGGGCCAAACTTCGCGGCCTCGTGCATCAGCCACGAAGACGCCGAGGCGTACTGTGTGAACCTGACAGAGATCGAACGCCGGGACGGGCGGCTGCCGACCGGTTGGATGTACGCACTACCGACCGAGGCCCAGTGGGAGTACGCCTGCCGCGCGGGGACCACGACGCAGTACAGCTTCGGGGACGATGAGTCGTCGCTGGGCGAGTATGCGTGGTTCGACAAGAACGTATGGGACATCGGCAAGCCGTACGCGCACGCGGTGGGGACGAAGCAGCCGAACCCGTGGGGGCTGCGTGACATGCACGGGAATGTGTGGGAGTGGTGCCGGGACGGGTACGCAGGCAAGCTGGTGGGCGGCCCGAACCCCGCTGGACCTTCAACAAGCTCGTACCGGGTGTTCCGGGGCGGGTGCTGGATCAACTCCGCTGGGTTCTGCCGGTCGGCGTTCCGCCGCAGGCGCGTTCCGTCGGGCCGGGACTGCTACCTGGGCTTCCGTGTGGTGAGGACTCAATATTCTCAGCCGATTCCGTCACCAGTTAGCAACGCATTAGTTGATGTTGAAGTTTCACCAGTAGTCGATGAGGTCGAAGCGGAAACAGTCAAACCACAGGCGGAAAGCAAGAGTCGAGTCCCCGCTGACGACTTTGACACCACCGTGAATAAGCTCCCTGGAAGCGTAAAGGGACATGATCCAGTGGCTCTTTACAAGGGACTACGAGGGCGGCTTAACGGCCTTCGTCCACAAGATGAAAAAGAGACTGAGGATCAGTACAACTCCAGGCTCCGGCAAGCCTTGGAAAATCCTTTCATGGGTAAGCTCGGTGTCGACAGCACATTCGTTTTTCCGACGTATCAGTTGTTTTCTCCTTACAACGAAGAGGACAGACGCTTTGAGTTTAGTGTTTACTCAGAGTTGCAATCCGAGGGAATTGGTTTTGAGTCGCCGTTTTCCAAATTCGAGTCTGCAATGAAGGACAGTGCGAGAAAGCGAGGAAGGCCACTGGGAATCCCCCAGCCTCAAATCGTCATCACGTTTTCAAATGCGTTCGAAGATTTCCTACAGGTTCAAGTTCCAATGAACCCAAGCACCGCCAGAGCATCCCAGCAACATCTCCGAGTCCTGTATCTTGCACGGTTAGAGCCGCCCTATTTGATCGAGGAGACTTTTGGAACTGGTTTTTCGCTCCCACCCAAAATCACGATGTCGCTTTCTGGAGTTTGGATCGTTCGTGCAGACAGTAGAGCAGTGATTGCCAAACGTAAGCAAGGTGAGATAGATGGCAGCATCGATTGATGCACGACCGGGCCGTGAGGTTCTGACCGAGCCAGGGACAACCCTGCCCACCAAGCGGTAAGCCGGGTAGGGCATCGAATTGACAAGCCCACGCTCGATTGTGGTAATGTATGACCACAACTCAGTGGTCGAATGTCTGTTGAACGACAGACGCATCCAAGAGGGACTTGAACATGGCTTCGATTTGTGCGGGATGTGGTGCGAAGCAAGGCTTCATGGCTTCGTTGAACGTAGACCTCGGGAGCGTGGGCAGCGCATACTTTTGCCAGACTTGCATTGAAGCTGCACTTTAGGCGAACTCTGACAGGTTGAGTTCGTCCGATTGGGATTTGGAAAACCTTGGCTCTCGGCGATGCTGTGTGTTGTGAGACAGCACCTC
>JAYWFM010000257.1:0-4345 GCA_043778825.1 Planctomycetota bacterium
GTGAGTGACTCCCCACTCCCCACTCCCCACTCCCCACTCCCCACTCCCCACTCCCCACTCCCCACTCCCCACTCCCCACTCCCCACTCCCCACTCCCCACTCCGGAGCCTCCCATGTCCATCACCACCCTATCTCCCAGCCAGCTCGCCGAACTCTGTCGCAACGGCCAGTGCATCGAGTTGCTCGATGTCCGCACGCCGGTCGAGTTCCGTGAGGTGCATCTCGGCATGGCCCGCAATGTGCCCCTCGATCAGCTCGACCCGGCCCAGGTGATGCAGGCTCGCACGGCCCCCGAGCAGCCGCTGTATGTCATCTGCCGGTCGGGCAGTCGCGGGCAGCAAGCGTGCGAGAAGTTTCTGAAGGCGGGCTACACCAATATCATCAACGTCGAGGGCGGCACGCTGGCCTGTGTCGAGGCCGGGTTGCCCGTGGTGCGTGGTCCGAAGGCGATGTCGCTCGAACGCCAAGTCCGCATCGCTGCGGGGTTGCTGGTGCTGGTCGGATTGGGGCTGGGGACATTCTCCCATGAGGGGTGGCTGGGTTTGGCCGGAATTGTCGGGGCGGGCTTGGTCTTTGCTGGAATCACCGACACGTGCGGCATGGGGATGATGCTGGCGCGGATGCCGTGGAACAAGTGCGACACGGGGAGTTGTCAGTCGTCAGTGGTCAGTCGTGAGTCAGACCAATGAAGCCCAGGGGTTGCAACCCCTGGGCCAGGGCTTCTCAGGTGGGTGTTTCCCTGGGGAACTCCTGGCTTTTGTCCCGGTAGGGACTCCCGACAATAGCCCACCGATTCATCGGTGGGACTGCGAATCCAGACCAAGTCCCCAGTCCCGTAAGGGACGACAGACACCTTCGCGACGGGGCGAATCCTTCACGAGTGACGGAGTGCACCAGCGGCGTTGTCTTTCGCCCCTGACGGGGCTGGAGCCTCAACACGCGGCATTTCCCACCGTTGAAACGGTGGGCTATTATCGGGTGTCCCTACCGGGACAAAGAGCGGCTGCGGTGTTGGCTCGTTCGCTGAAGCCATGCGAAATCACTGGGTTTCCCACCTCGGTAGCCCTGACCCTCAGCGCGACACCGCTCGGGTCCGCAGGATGTCGCGCAATGCATCAATCGCGCGGTCGACCTCTTCCAGCGTGTTGTAGTGCAGTGCCCCGAGACGCAGCGTGCCGTTTGGTTCGAGTCCGGCGGCCTCGGTAAAGGGCAGGGCGTAGTGGTTTCCGTGCCAGGCTTGGATGCCGCGGGCCCAGAGCGAGGTCGCCATCTCGCGCGGAGTGAGCGACTCATGCGTCACCGAGAACGTGGGGACGCGCTCGACGAGCCGCTGCTCGTCGGTGATGCCCCACACGCGGAGTGACGGCGTCGAGCGCAGCCCGGCCAGGAACCGCTGCGACATCGCTCGTTCGTGGAAGGTGATGGCCTCGAAGCCTCGCCCCAGAGCCGCACGGCGCGTCCCCGTCGGGAGCGGGTCGGGGTTCACTGCCCCGAGCGAGGCGATGTGGTCGACAGCCGCCCGCACCCCGGCGATCCCCTCGTGATTCTGCGTCCCGGTCATCCAGCGACCCGGCAACTCATCCGACGAAGGCCGCAGCTTGTACGGACGGATCGCTTCGAGCCACTCGCGCTTCCCCCACATGATCCCGACATGCGGGCCGAAGAACTTGTAGGCCGAGCAAACGAGGAAGTCGCACCCCAGGGCCTCGACATCGATCAACCCGTGCGGGGCATAGTGGACCGCATCCACGAACGTCAATGCCCCGACCGCTTTGGCGAGCCGCACCATCTCGGCGACGGGGTTGATCGTCCCTGTGGCGTTTGAGGCCAGTCCGACGGCCACCAGTCGCGTCCGAGGCGAGAGCAACTCGCGATACCGATCGAGATCGAGCGTGCAGTCCTCCAATCGGAGCGGAATCGAATGCACAGTCGCCCCGGCATCTTGGGCGGCCAACACCCACGGTGTGACGTTGGCATCGTGATCGAGCTGGCTGACGATCACCTCATCGCATGGCTTCCAGATGCTGGCGATCGCGCGGCTGGCAGCCAGCGTCAGGCTCGTCATGTTGGCCCCGAAGGCGACCGTGTCGGGGTCGCCGGTCCCGAGCAGGTCGGCCACAGCTTGCCGCGACTCGGCGAGGAGCCGGTCGTTCTCCTGACTGGTCGTAAACACCGCCCCACAGTTCGCATTGGCTCTGAGCAGCGAATCGCTGACGGCATTCACGACCGACTGCGGTACTTGACTTCCGGCGGGCCCATCAAAGAACGCAATCGGCCGCCCCCCCGTCTGCCGCTGAAGTGCCGGGAATCGGGCGCGAATCGCGGGGAGGTCGAGGGGCATGGGGGATCGTCGAAGGTTACGGGCCGAGGGACGAAATGACAGTAATTCACCCGTAAGAGGAATGCGAGTCACCGCCAGCGGATTGAGATTCGAGAGCGGCAGACGTCCGCCTGTCGAGACCCCCACCTGCGGACCGGGGCTGTCCGGCAAGGTCCACGCCTCGGCAGGCTGACGCCGTGCCGCTCTCGTGATGAAGCGTCCGTCGGTGCTGCAGCCCGCAGCGTCAGCAAGGGGCTCGCCCGGATACTCCCTCGCAGACGCTGCGGTCTGGTGTTTATCATTAGCGATCGAACATGAGCCCCCTCTTGACATCCAGCGGGTGGCACTGGCGGTCGCTGTGGACCGCCCGTGTGCTCGGCATCCGAAGTGTTCGAGTCGCATGTTGCTGCCTCATCGCGCCATGCCACTCCCCCGATGCGTTCTGGCAACAGACCGCGATTCGTCGGCCAATCTCTCGTTGTCGCCAGTTCGTGTGACATCGGATTTCCATCGGATGTCTGAGTCTGGTAAGTTCATTGACCCGCGAAAGCACTGGCGGCCCAGAGCGACCGCCAGTGGCCCCCACATCCATTCCTGGCCCCAACTGCAACACCGACAATGCCACGCCACTGAATGGAGACATCCAAATTGGACAAAGCACTCTGGGTCGGCGCGGGCGGATTCATTGGCTCCGTTCTGCGCTATGTGATCGGTGGCCTCGTCCAGTCGGCCTTTCCGGGTTCGGTGTTCCCCTACGGCACGTTGGTGGTGAATGCCACGGGCTGCTTGGTCATCGGCTGTATCTCGCAGCTCGTGGAGTCGCATCAGGCCTTTGGACCTGGAGCCCGAGCGTTTCTTGTGGTCGGAATCTTGGGTGGTTACACCACGTTTTCCACCTTTGGAAACGAGACCGTCAACCTCCTGCGCGATGGTCAACGCCTCGCGGCGGGCATCAATATCGGAGCGCACCTGGCGCTTGCGCTGAGCGCCGTCTGGCTGGGACGGCTGACGGCTCAGGTGATCTGGAAGTGATGTCCTCGTCATTCCGCAGCGGGTGGCGCTGGTGGACTCTGCATCTCGATCTGGTCCGGGATCGTCGTGGGCTGTGTGAATGCTGCGGGCGGGCCTATAATTCAACAGGCGATTCCCCAGGAGGTTCATCATGCGTGGCGCAGGTCTCAGACTCGACAACGATGTGCGGCGTGTCTGGCAATGCGCCGTCTGTGGGGCGGAGCGGAAGGTCGGGGCGCAGGTCACGACGGTGCGCTGCCAGTGTGCGGGTCGACCGGCGATGAAGCTGATCGAGGCGATGCGGCGCGAGCGACCGCTCAAGGAACCGACCTCGCCGTATCTGGAATTCGTCTTTGAGCCAGGCGAGTTGGCTCCGCCTCGCTCGAAGGAGGATCAGAATCCAGCACGTTCAGGGAACGGAAACTCGCCCGATGCGGAGACCTCGGCGGCCATCGACCGGGAAGTCAGTGAAGGCGGACCGGTCCCGCCCGAGGGGAATGGCCAGCGACCGCCGGGAGATCAGAACACCTCCGATGCGGAGACCGCAGCTGCGATTGATCGTGAAGTGAGTGAGGGCGGTCCGGTCTCGCTGGAGGGGAAGAGTCCGCGATCACCCCGACAAGAGCGTCCTCCTCGCCGGGATGACCGACGCGGCGACCGTGGCCCGGCTCCAGTCCAAGGTTCACAAGGCCGCTCCGACAAAGGACCGCGTCGCGACCAGCCGCCGCCGCCGCAACAGCCGAAGCGCGATCAGCCGCCACGCCAAGGCCAACGCAGCCCCGGTGAGCGTCGTCCCGATCCGCCGGGTGGGAATGCACCGGCGGGGCAGAACGCTCCTCGCCCAGACAAGCCGCCGCGTCGACGGGATGACCGACCGGCTACGCCGCCTCCGGCAGCGGACAGCAGTGGTTTCGGGGAGGGGATTCCGGGGGAACGCCCTGCGGAGTGACGGGCGACTGGTCCAGTGAGCGGTTGGAGTCCAGCCTTTAGGCTGCTCCGGAGCAGCCTAAAGCC
>JAYWFM010000258.1:0-4343 GCA_043778825.1 Planctomycetota bacterium
ACCCTCTGTGTCCCGTCAGGGACACCCGACAGTCGCCCACCGTTTCAACGGTGGGAGAGCGTCCCGGACAATCGTCAAGTCCCGTCAGGGACGGCAGAAGCTGGCGATCACCGTGGTCACGAGCAGTCGGCGATTGGCCACACTGGGGGTTTCTGTCGCCCCTGCCGGGGCTGCTGGCCGCGAGAGACTCGTGGACCCACCGATGAATCGGTGGGCGATGATCGGGAGTCCCTGCCGGGACAAAGAGGAGTCGCAGCTGCGGCGAAGGTTGTTGGCGTGTCGATATTTGCTGAGTGTCACGCCTTGGAGGCCCTGGCCTGTCGGTTTCAGCGCGGACGGTGGTTTCTACGGACCAGATTCTTGACGTGGGACAGAACTCTCAGCGCCTTCCACAATACCATGATTTCGCTATGGATCAGAGCGATGACTGATGTCGGAGAACGGAGCGATGTGCGACTTCCCGATTCCCGGTGTAGACTGAAGGCGAATCCGGATGAGTTCGCAATCGAGGAATTCTCGGCAACAGCGGGAAGGCAGCAGACATGTTGGACCGATGGAAGGCATGGTTCGGTTGGAAAGGTCTCAGCGACGAGCAGTTTGCCCAAGAGCGAGCGGCCTTGCTGGCGAAGACGCCCGTCCCGGTGATGTGGCTCTTCGGAAAAACGGGCAGTGGGAAGACTTCGATCGTCCGGTATCTCACCGGGGCGACCACCGCTGTGATTGGAAATGGATTTCGCCCGCAGACGAAGACCTCTGTGCAATACGACTTCCCGTCGATCACAGAGCCGATCGTCAGATTTCTCGACACGCGAGGACTGGGGGAAGCGGGGTACGACCCGGATGAGGATATCGCGGCGTTTGACGCACAGGCTCACGTGGTGATTGTCGTCGTGCGGGTGATGGATCACGCCTTGGAAGAGATCGTCGAGTCGCTCCGGCGGATTCGTGCGGCCCGTTCGGGCTTGCCCGTTGTGCTGGCGCTGACTTGCCTGCATGAGGCCTATCCGATGGAGCAGCATCCCGTGTCTGATCCGTTTCAATCCGGCGCTGCGACCGAGTCAGCGACCGACCGCACGCTGGACTTCTCCCAACTGGGTTTGAACCCGGTCTTGGCCCGATCACTCCTCGAACAGCAACGGCAGTTTGAAGGATTGGTGGACCGCATCGTGCCACTCGACATCACCCCACCCGAGGAGGGTTATCTCCCCCCGGACCTGGGAGGCGACCGACTGGAACAGGCGTTGATTGAGCTGCTCCCGGCAGCCTGTCGTCAAGTCATTCTGCATCTCAGTGACGTACGCTCCTCGTTGCAAGACCTGAGTGAGCAACGGGCACTGCCGACGATTCTGAAGTACAGCAGTCTGGCCGCCACCGCGGCTGCCGTGCCGCTGCCCTGGGTCGACATTCCTCTGGTAATGAGTTTGCAGACGCGGCTGATCTATGTGCTGGCCGAGCAGTACGATCAGAAAATGAACGTGGGGGTGCTGACCCAGATGGCGGGGGCCGCAGCGGGACAGATGGCGTTGCGATTCGCGGTGAAGGCTCCGCTGAAGCTGATCCCGGTCCTGGGACAGACGGCCAATGCGGCGATGGCGTTCGCATACACCTATTCGCTGGGGAAGGCGTGCTGCTGGTACTTCGGCGAATGTCGCCAAGGCAGTACCCCCTCGGCGGAAGCGCTGAAGCAAGTCTGGGGTGAGCAACTGCAACAGGCGACGGAGCGCTGGCGGGGGCACCGAGGCCGGACGACTTAGGGCATCTTCTGAATTGGTGTTCACTGGAAAAGCAACATGAAGCAGGAGGGAGGAACACTAATATTCACTAATCCGAAATGCCACACAGGTTCAGATTAGTGTTGATTAGTGGAGATTAGTGTTCCAGAAATCCTCTTTCTGAAACCGCTCCATGCCTATCGAGAACCGCAGCAAACTTCCGAAGTCTCAGAAGACTTCGGAAGTTTTCGGACCCTCACTCACGCTCACCCATATCAAGGAACTCCCCATGCTGCCCCGCTGGCGCTTGATTCTGATCGCAATGCTGCTGCTATTGCCCATCGTGCTACTCGTGGGGATCGGGTTGTGGATGGCGGTGCGATCGGGACATTGGCTGTGGTTGTCCTGGTTGATGCCGGTCAGCTGGGGAGCCGCCTGGCTGCTGCTGCGCAGTTCTCGTCAGCAGGAACTCCCGCTGCCCGAGTTCGGTTCGCGTGTCCACTGGACCCCTCAAGATCAGGCCGCCGCTGTCATTATCGCCGCCGAACAAGGTCGAGTGGGCGAGGCGACCTCCGAGCAATTGATTGACCCCGAGTTCTATCAACAGCTCACGATCGACCTCACGACGAAACTGGCCCGGCATTACAACCCGACATCGACCGATCCGCTGGGTTCCCTGTCGATCGTGGAATTGCTGGCCATCTCCCATCTCGTCTCCGAGGATCTGGAGGACTGGTTTCAGACTTACGTGCCGGGGAGCCATTTGATCACCGTGTCTCAGTGGCGCACGCTCGGGCATGTCCCCGGCTGGTGGAACGTGCTGAGTAATGTGGGGACGATCGCGTCGGTCGTTTTGGACCCGACGAAGATCCCCCGATATTTGGCCATGCGGGGAGCCGGCGACCCCCTGATCAATCTGGTGAAGTCCAACCTGCTGGGAGCCTTCTGCCGGTTTTATATTCAACGGATCGGCTATTACCTGGTGGAACTGAATAGCGGTCGGCTGCGTGGGGGTTCCTCTCGCTATCGCCAGACCATGGAGTTGATCAATCCGTCCGCATGGCCCCCGCGCGGTGCAGACGCTTCCGGATCAGTGGGGACCAAGCCCGCCAGTGTCACTGTGACGATTGCCATCGTGGGTCAGGTGAAGTCCGGCAAATCCAGCCTGGCCAATTGCCTGTTGGGCGACCAGCGTGCCGCCGTGGATGTCCTCCCCCTGACGCGCGATGTGACCCGGTATGAACTGACCGGAAGTGCGGTCACTGAACGAGCCACTGATCGGCTCGTCCTGCTGGACACTCCGGGGTACAGCGATTCCGGGTCAACAGCCGCTCAGAAGAACGCGACTCGTGAAGCGGTCCGTCACGCCGATTTGGTCCTGCTGGTCCTGGCCGCCACGTCACCCGCCAAGCAGGCCGACGCCGAGATGCTGGCCGACATGAGCCAGTGGTTTCAGGAGCATCTTCAACTGAAACCGCCCCCCGTGATTGGCGTCATCTCCAAGGTCGATATGCTCAGCCCGCTGATGGAATGGTCGCCCCCCTATCACTGGGAGGAACCGTCCCGACCGAAGGAACACTCGATCCGAAGCGCCGTCGACTACGCGACAGAAACGCTGGGGACCAAGCTCTCCTCCGCGGTGCCGGTCGTGACCGATCGCGAGCACGGAAGAATCTATGGGATCGAAGAATGGCTACTCCCCACGATCGCCCTGCACCTGGACGACGCCCGCGCGGTGTCGTTAGTGCGGTCCCTGCATCACGAGTACGACCAGCAACGCATTTGGCAGGTCGTGTCGCAATTCCTCCGGGCCGGTCGCCAAATCCGGGACGCTGTTCGCGCCCCCGATCCCCCGAGTCAACCACCGCAATAAGTCGCAGACATGGCGTGTCGAACCAGTTTCTGGTGTTGTACACTCACGCACATGTCACGCCTTTTGCGAGCCGCTCCGCTACTTCCGCGTCGCTTCGCGCATGACCGGCGCTTCCGCCAGGACAAACACAATGATCTCTTCACCTGCGAGTGTGCTGATGTCGTAATGCAGACTGATGGTCGCCGATCCTGTGATCTCCAGGACAATCGCTTCCAGGCTCAGACGAGCGGTTTCGATGAGTTGGGTGCGGACCTGCTTCAGCAGGTCACGTCCCTTTTCTGTGGGCAGTGTTCGTGCCAGGTTTTGTTCCGCCCCCGTCAACACTCCCTGGAGACGCACAAGCAGCATGTCGCCGATGAGGTGAGCGTGGATATCTTTGGGACCACGGCCCATGTGTTCCTGCTCAAACCGAGCCAGTGCCGTGCAAACCGCAGATTCGATTTCGCCGACAGTTTTCATTGTGGATGGCCCCGGGGATGGAACTGAGTGCGACCTCCCGTGTCTGTCAGTGGCACTGTACTCGCTTTCTAACGGGATTGCGACTGGTTCAGTCCGTGAGGTGTGTGCGTCACGAAAGTAAGCAGCTCCACCGGAGCGTCACCACGGAGCCAATCCACCGGGAGAACTCTGATTTCTCTCGAACACAACAACGAAGCTCACCCGCTCCATCGCCTCGGAAATTGGAAACGCAGAGGGCGCTGAGGACGCAGAGAAATCCATCTCTTCTGAACTCTGCGTTCACAGCGCCCTCTGCGTTT
>JAYWFM010000259.1:0-25021 GCA_043778825.1 Planctomycetota bacterium
TTCTGGGGGTCAGCTGAGCGCAACAGATTCGCTTTCTCCCCGCAAACCCAAGCCCCCCAACTTCCGCCCGTTTCACCAGGCCACCCCGGCCCTCTCCCCCTCAGTGGAGTCTTCACCGAAAGCCAAATCGAATGTGGGGGAGAGGGGGCAGAAACTCACGGCGGCCGACTTTTCCGATGCACACACGGCATGGTGTTCGCCCGCTCCCATCTCGGGGACATGAGGGCTACACTGGGAAACGTGACCTCCCCCAGCTTTCTCCGAGACCCACCATGACCAGTTCCCGTCGCGACTTTCTCTGTCAGACCGCTCTCGTCACCGGGGCCGCTCTGTGGCCATGCGGTACCACTCAGGCGGCAGAGCCTCAGCCGTTGCGGATCGATACGCATCAGCACCTGTGGGATCTGTCGAAGCAGAAGCTGCCGTGGCTGGCGGGGGCTCCGGAGATACTCAAGCATGATTACCGCAGCCAGGAGTACGCGCTGGCCACCGCGGGTCGTCTGATGCGGACGATCTACATGGAGGTTGATGTCGCAGAGGAGCAGCACGATGCCGAGGCGGAGTTTGTGATCGGCCTGTGTCGCGACCCGAAACACCCGATGGTCGGGGCAGTCATCGGAGGGCGTCCCGCGTCGAAGGACTTTGAGGCGTACGTCAAGCGGCATGCCGAATCGGGGCAGGTGAAGGGCGTGCGGCAGGTGCTGCATGCGGACCCGACGCCGAAGGGGTTCTGCCTGCAACCGGAGTTCGTGCGCGGCGTGCAGCTGCTTGGGAAGCTGGGGGTCAACTTCGATCTGTGCATGCGGCCCGGCGATCTGCGGGATGCCTTGGCACTCACCGAGAAATGTCCCGACACGCGGTTCGTGCTGGACCATTGCGGGAATGCGGACATCAATGCGTTCGTGCCCGGAGCGAAGGAGAAGACCCACGACCCGGAGGCTTGGAAGCGGGACATCGCAGCGCTCGCCCAGCGTCCGAATGTGTTCAGCAAGATTTCCGGGATCATCGCCAAGGCCCAGTCGGGCTGGACGGCGGAAACGCTGGCCCCGGTGGTGAATCACTGTTTGGATGCATTCGGCCCGGACCGCGTCGTGTTCGGCGGCGACTGGCCGGTGTGCCTGCTGGGGGCTCCGCTGAATGACTGGATCGCGGCACTGACCCAGATCATCGAGAAGCGCCCCGCAGCAGAGCAGGAGAAGCTCTGGTCGGGGAATGCGAAGACGGTTTACCGATTGCCGGGGGATATCAAGTTGTAGGGGGGAAGAAAGCTTTCAGCGGTCAGCCAGGGAGTCGGGAGTCGGGAGCAAGAACTGGAGTGGCTCCCCTCTGGCCATCAGCCAGTACGGCATCCCTCTGGCTGAACGCTGACGGCTCCCCCTCACTTCAACGAATCGACCGGCACGATCTTCAACCCTTTGGCCTCGGCTTCAACGGTTGTGGTGATCAACGCCTCCATCTTGGCGTCATCCACGACCAGGCACATTTTCTCCTGCATGGGCCAGGTCAAGATGGTGTACAGCCCCTTCGCGCCCGTGACTTTTCCAAGCTTGAAGGTCTGAGCCATGTTCTTGGTATAGCCCGCCCCCTTGAGGGCATCGCCGTCGATGACGAATGTGACCTGGGCTTCTTCGCCAATGAACAGAAACGCCTCCTGCAGCGGCTTGCGGGCGAACTCGATTTCGAACACCTGCTTGAGCCGCCCCATCACCGTCTTGGGCAGGGAGGTGTCGGCCACGCTCATCGTGGGATCGCTCGCCGAGAAGTTCGTGCGTGTCGACTCATCCCAGGTGAGGACGGTGCCGAGGGCCAGATTCGGGGCCGCCTTGGCGGGGAGGACCGTGGTCATGGTCAGGTAGGTCGGGCCGGGCTGGATGATCGTCGCCTGACGAAACGCCTCCATCATCGCCGGGAAGCGTCCAATGATCTGCCGAAACCCCGACCGGGACGGATGCATCATCCGTGCGGCGTTCACGAGATCCGACTCGATGGCTGCCGGGAAACGCCGCACGTATTCCTCTTTCAGCGTGTCGGGCGTGCTGATCTTGCCGTTGCCCGCGTGGCTCCCCTTGGGACGCACGCGGACTTCCGAGTGAAACGTGTTGCCGAGATGCAAACTCCAGCTGACGGTCTCGGCATCGGGGCCGAACCACTCCAGAACTTTGGTGACCGCAGTCCGAGCGGAGGGTTCGAAGAGTTGATCGGAATAAGTCAGGACATCCGTCACGTCCAGGAATACGGAGACCGAGCGATCACGGTCAGAAGATTTGAGCAGCGTTTGAATGCCATCGGTGACGCAGTCGAGCGGCTTTTCGGCGGCATCAGACAGATCGATTCCGAGGTTCGCCGGACAGATGGCGATCGTGCGGTCGTCTTTGACGTGCGAGGCGAATCCGTCCTTACTCATGACCAGCGGCTTGTCCTTGCCCGAGACTTCCGCGCCATTGAATTCCAGCACGAGGGCCGACCGCTTCTCGGGGGCCTTCAGTCGAAACACGGTACTGATCTGCGGCGGCTCGACCTTGGAGACGATGCTGATCCCGATCAGCAGCTCCTCGATCTGATCGGGGTTGCGGCGCGTCACTTTCTTGATGGTCGTTTCGAGCCAGGTGACCACATCGGCGGTCAGGCTGGCCTTGAGTTCCTGTGCGGCCCGTTCCGTTCCCCAGATGCGGTCGGGATGCAGATGAATCAGGATGTTGTTCGCGCCCACCAGCATGTCGAGCGGAATCGGTCCTCCCTTGGTGGGCTTGAACTCGTCGACCAGTTGCGGGTCAGAGGTCAATGCCTCGCGCGAGTGGGCTCCGGGCGGGGAGGGGATCTCCGGCACCACGGGTGTCGCTGGGTCCGGTGCGGGAACCGTCGCGACCTCGGGGGCCGGACCGGTGGTGCCTTGGCTGCTTAAATAGAATGCGGCTCCGATGAGGGCCACAGCGGCGACTCCCACGCCGATCCAGGTCGGGGTGTTGTTCTTGGTCTTGCGGACGGAGCGCTGCGTCTTGGTGGCCGTCGAGGTGGTCGGGGCCGCAGCCGTTGCCGTGGCGGTGTCGGTCGACGGACCATCGAAGTCCAGATTGAAGTCAAACGCCGACGGAGCGGATTGAGCGGCGGGGGCGGCGTATGACTGCGGAGCGGCATGCATCATCGGAGCCATCGGGTAGCCGCCGGGCATCTGCCCCATCATCACCGGAGCCAAGACGATCCCCTGGGGCGTCTGCACCTGGACGTAAGTCACCGGGTACGGCTGGGCCATCGCGGAAGCAGGAGCGGGGTGATCGGGCACCCACTGCGCTCCGGTCCCGACTGCCGGTTCTCCGTCTGCCGCTTCATCGTCCGCGAGCTGGAGTGGGATCACCTCCTCCTCTTCGGGAGCGGGCTGCTCCTGGAGCAGGAACGACTTGGCGCAGGCCGGACACTTCCCCTTCTTCCCCAGAAGTGACCGATCCCGCAGCTTGATCGACTTGCCGCAATGCGGACAGAACACCTGAGCAGACATGACACGTCCTCGCACGGACAGGGGTGAGTAGGCCGAAGTGTAGCCTCGCTGGCCGCTCTCCATGATAGGAAGTTGGGGGTGGGGAGTCACCAGTTGTCGGAGGAGGCGGGGAGATGGGGAGTGGGGGAGGGATAAATGAAAAGTGAAAAATGAAAAGTACAAAGTGACGCCACCGACCCTGTTTCTCGGCTGTGATCCCCTTCAGCCACTTGCCACTTTGCACTTTGCACTTTGCACTTTGCTTCTCCCCTCCCCCCTCCCCCCCTCTCCCCCCCCGTCACACTGAGTCAACCTTGCCGAATATGCCGGTTGTTGCCAATTCGCTTCCGGCTCGGGTCGCGAAAACTCCACGGATTCCCCCGTTTACAACGTGCGATGAGCTAAGATCTGGTGGTCGAGTTCCACTTTGGCTCAAGTTTGGGCTTGTGATTGGGACGCCCCCTCGACAGCATGGAGTGCTGGCGAGCGTGATGGCACGGATCGCCTTCTCAAAGGAAAGTCGGAGTCTCCGGCCATGAAACGATTCTTGTGCATTGCCCTCGCCTGCCTGGCAGCCTTGGCCTCGTCCACAGACGCGGGCTGGTTCTGCGGAGCGGCCAACTACAGATGTTGTCCGGTGGCGGCGTGTCAGCCGACCGCGTGCTATACGGCGTGTCGCGTGGAGCGGCAGACATGCTACCGCACCGTGAATGAGACGGTGTGGGAGCCACAGACCGTGACCTGCAACCGTCAGGTCCAGGAGGTCGTCTGCGAAGATGTGCAGCAGACCTGCTACCGGACCGTGACTGAGCAGGCCTTCCGCGAATGCCAGTACACCGTCCAGCGTCCGGTCTATGAGACCAGTTGCCGCACCGAGACTTACTGTGTGCAGAAGCCCGTCATGGAGACGCAGTACCGCGAGCACTGCTACCAAGTCTGCCGCCCGGTGACGACCACCGTCAATCGTCAGGTGAAGCGCATCGTCTGCACTCCGGTCACCGAGAACCACACGCGCCAGGTCTGCCGCACCGTCTACAAGCAGGTCAGCGAGACCATCAACCGGGAACGCTGCTACACCGTCCGCGAACCGGTCACGACCTACCGCACCGTGCGGCAAGTCACCGGAGTCTGGAAGACCCAGCAGGTCAACATTCCCGGCCCGATGCTGCCCCGCTGTTCGATCGACCCGTGTACCGGTTGTCCCCGGATGAGCATGGTGCAGTGCCAGGGTTACTCGACCTGCCGCCGGGTCTGGTGTCCGCAGGTGTGCGAGAAGCAAGTGCCGTGTACGACCTATGTCGCCCGCGTCGTGCGTCAGAACTGCCCGATCACCGTGTGCCGGACCGTGCCGCAGACGGTGACCGAGAATATTCCCTACACCACGACCCGCATGGTCCGGTCCGAAGTCTGCGAGAACATCCCGGTGCAGGTCTGCTCGTACGTCACCGAGAACAAGACCCAGCAGATCCCCTATCAGGTGTGCCGCATGGTCACCGAGAACCGGACTCGTCAGGTGCCGGTCCAGACCTGCCGCATGTTGTCCGAAGTGCGGACCAATCGCATCCCCTACTGCGTCAGCCGTCAAGTGCCGTACACCACCACTCACAAAGTGGCCCGTTGCGTGACCCGCACCGAGCCGTACTGCATGACCCGCATGGTCGCCAAGTCGGTCTGCCGCCAGGTGCCCTACGAGGTCTGTCGCATTGTGCCGCAGGCCCCCTGCGATGCCTGTGGAACCGACAATGTACTCGGGAGTGATCCCGGGGCTCCCGCCATCCAGTACGAGTCCGCCCGCCCCGAACCGATGATCCTCGATCAGCAACCTGTCGAGCTTGGCACCCCCGCCCCCGCAGCCCCGAGGCTGGTCCCAGTCCCAGAAGCCTACAACCCGGTCCACCTCAAAGGCCCCAGCGCCCTCCGCGTTCCCAGCCGCCGGTTCTAGTCAACCGTGGGATAGGCTTCCAGCCTGTCGATTGTCGTCTTTCGCTCCGCGAAAGACCCCCCTTTCGCGGAGCGAAAGGCGACACTCTTCCAAACTCAAACACCCCCTTCACCGGGGGCACCACTCAGGGAAGACGGGCCGAAACGCCGTTGTGCGTCGAGGTCAGCTATGACAGTGACGACCAGGCCAGCTGCGAGCCATCGCAGCTGGCCTGTTTCGTTGCTGTAGAACGGAATTTATTCCGTTCCGTGGTAGCCACCTTCGCCAGAAGGTGGGCACATGAAACTGGCGACCGTTGTCGGGTTCGACCTTCGCCGAGACGGCTTCGTTCGACGCACGTGAGTTCCCGAAACCCACGTTCTGGCGAACGCGGCTACCAGAAAACGGAATGAATTCCGTTCTACGACTTCAGAAGCCGCTGTCGACGGGGTCCGCGATCGGGCTCTTGTCGCCGAACCTCATAGTCGTTTTGAGCCAGACCAGTTCGACGGTCCCGATGGGACCGTGGCGGTTCTTGGCCATGATGAGGTCGGCTTCGCCCTTGCGGTCTTCGGGGTCGTAGGCGTCCGGGCGGTGCAGGAACATCACGATGTCGGCGTCCTGCTCGATCGCTCCCGATTCGCGGAGGTCGGCCAGCCGCGGGCGTTTGTCCTCGCGGGTTTCGACGCCGCGGTTCAGCTGAGCCAGAGCGATGACCGGCACGCGGAGATCCTTGGCCAGGAACTTCAGCCGCCGGGTGATCGTCGACACCTGCTGCTCGCGGGGCATGTTCTTGTCGTCCGACTCGATCAGTTGGAGGTAGTCGATGATGATGATCTTGATGTCGAACCGGCGTTTTGCTCGACGTGAGATCGAGGCGATCTGGGACATCGTGCGCCCGGCCTGGTCGTCGATGTACAGCGGGTATTTCTTGAGGACGTTCGCCGCTTCGAGCAGGGCGTGCTGCTCGATTTCATCGAGGTCGCCTTTCCGGACCTTGTGGCCATCGACCTTGGCCTGCATGCACAGAAACCGCTCGGCCAGTTCTAGGCCGGACATTTCGAGACTGAAGATCAGCACCCCGGCATCGGTGGCCGCTCCGGCCAGTGCGAAATTGCAGACCAGCGCTGTTTTTCCCATACTCGGTCGAGCGGCCAGGACAATCAGCTCGGTCTCCTGGAACCCGCCGGTGATCTCGTTGAGGCCGGAGAAACCGGAGGTCAGTCCCGAGGTCGTCCCCTCGGAATCAATGCGGGCGAAGATGCGGGCGAAGGCATCATCCATGATGTCGCCCAGCGCCATCTTGTCGATGTTCGCGCCGTTCTCGACGATGCTGAAGATCCGCTGCTCGGCCTTACTGAGAATGTCCTCGACATCTTCGTGGCCGTGGTAGGCTTCTTTGAGCGACTCGGTACAGGCTTCAATCAGCGACCGCTGCAACCACTTCTCGCGCACGATCTTCGCGTAGTATTCGGCGTGAGCGGCATGCGGGACCGTCTCCAGAAGTTGGAGCAGGTATTGGGTGCCGCCGACCACATCCAACTCGGCCCGCCGCGACAGTTCGTCGCGGAGCGTCACGGCGTCGATGCCGCGCGTCCCCGCTTCGTACATCTCATGGATCGCCTTGAAGATTCGGCGATGGGCGTCCATGTAGAAGCAGGCGTGGGTGATCTGCGACTGCACCTCGTCGATCGAGTCGTTCACCAGCAGAATACTGCCCAGGACGCACCGCTCCGCTTCCAGATCCTGGGGCGGAACCTTGTCCATGAAGTCGCCGATCGGCGTGTTTCTGTCCGATTTCTGAGGGCTGAAAGCCATGAAGTCTCGTTCCGTGGCGCGCGCCGGGAGCAGTTCACGATGTCATGTGCGAGTCTGTCGTAGAACGGACGCCCACGTCCGTTCCGCCCGGACCTGGGGGTCCAGGCTACGGAGCCACCCACGAATTCGTGATCTTCTCCAGTGACAAAAAAACACCTCCCCGGATTCCGGAGAGGTGTGGCGATTCTCTCATGTTCCCCCGCCGGGTTCAACAAGCTGGGAGGGCGAAGCTCCTGCTGAGCCGCGAGTCAGGGGAGGCGTCTCATCGCAGGAGCGGCTCGGCAGGAGCCTCGCCCTCCCGATGAACGACTTACCGGATCGATGACGCCGTCGGCACGACCCACACCTTGACCTCGGTCGCGATGTCCGCGTGCAGTTGCAGCTTGACGGTGTACATGCCCAGTTCCTTCAGCGCTCCATCCAGGCGGACCATGTCGATCTCGACCGGGTAGTTCGCGGCCTTGAGGGCCTTGCTGATCTCCGCAGCGCCGATCGAGCCGTACAGGTGACCTTCATCGGTCGCGTTGGCTTCGAGGGTGACGCTGTAGTCCCGGATCTTGTCGCCGATTTGCTTCAATGCCTTGAGCTTGGTCGCGGCAACCTGGTCCTGCCGCTGGCGGTGGCGAGCGACCATGGACTTGTTGGCTTCGGTGGCGACGGTCGCCAACCCCAGGGGCAGCAAGTAGTTGCGAGCGTAACCCGGCTTGACCTTGACGATCTGACCCTGGTCACCGACGTTCTCGATGTGCTCGGTCAGGAGCAGTTCGATTCCGCCACGACGGTCTGCGGAACGCAGACGTTCTTTACGCTTGGGAGGCATGTTCGACCTTGTTCAATTCAAAGGATTGCCGGACCGACGGATGAACGCAGGGTTCAAACTGGAACGACAATGTGTCTGTCACATTCCCACGGGACAGGGCACGCCCATCGCGTCACGAATGACTGCGATTGGCTATAACCACTGATCTCGCCGTGGATTGCACCCCGGTGGGTTCGAACCACCAACCTTCGGTTTCGTAGACCGATGCTCTATCCAATTGCGCTAGGGGTGCCGGAAACGGCTTTATACCCCAGCCGGGTAGGGATTCGCAAGTGTTCGAACAATCCATCAAATGTCAGTGTGGGCATCACAAAAGTAGTCAGAGATTTACCACGGAGACACGGAGATATACAGCTCTCGGATGACCTTCCCCACTTTGCCGGAGGACGAGGACGATTTGACAGGATGAACAAGATGTACAGGATGCCGAAACGCTAGATCAGAGGCGGAATTCATCCTGTTAATCCTGTTCATCCTGTCAAATCTTCCGATCCGTGCGGCAGACATTCGATCTCGAACGTCTGGAGTTCTCCGTGCCTCCGTGTCTCCGTGGTAAATTTCCGACCGCTGCCTACTTTTGAGATGCCCACACTCATATGTCAGCACACACGACGAGGGTTGGGCGGGCGACCCGCGTTCTGGCGAACGCAGCGACTCCTCAAATTCAACTCGGTGGATTTTGCAACTTAACCGATTACGCCGACTTTAACGGCAGCGGGAGGGGATCACGATCCGATACTGCTGACACGATGCCTCGCGGAATCCCCGCTGAGGACCCGTTATTCTGGGAGTCGACCGACTGTGGTCCGGCGGAATCCTGCATTTCGAATTGCCACTGGGGGGCTGACCGTTGCGGTCCTGCTGTGCCTCGTGGGAGCCATTTCGCTTCTGAATTCGACGCCACCGGCTGAAGTCGCCGGAGATTCCCAGAGTTCCACACCAACTGCACCGACTGCAGCTTTGCAAGTGGCCACCACCGGGGAGGTGTCGCACCTCCTCAATGAGCATCCCCAAAAGCCGGTCCCGGAACCGCTCGACCCGCACGCCCTCACTGAGTCGGCCCACGACCCGCAGTCCCCTGCCCCCCTCGACGAAGACCGTCCGGGCCCGTGGACGCCTCGACCAGAGGAGGACATCCCCCAGTACGTCGAACTCCCCCCGCCTCCCGAGTCCGAACCGGACCCGCCCCCGCCCCACTCGACACCCCATGCCGATCCGGCTCCGGCCCCACTGACCGATCTGGAATCCGAACTCACCACTCTCAAGGGCTTGGTCAGCGAACTCGCCCGAACTCAGCTGGAAGCCCAACTGGCGGAAATCCGACAGGCGGAGCAGTTGCTCTCGGCGCACCAGACCCAGCGGATGATCGAGGCCTTGCAGCGCGATGTCGACGAGCTGAAGTCGCAGCGACTCAGTGTGGCACCCGCCCGCGAGGCACTCTCTGAACAGATGGCGTCCGAACTGGTCCCTCCCACGGCGACTGGCCCCGACGAAGGCCCGTTAGATCAGCCATCAGCCATCAGTCATCAGCCATCAGCCACTCCCACGGCGGATGTCGCCCCGACAGTGACGACCGATGCCCCACGCGAGCCTGCCAGCGCCCCCAGCGCCCGAGTCCGATTCACTGAAACCCCGGATGTCGCGGGCCGCTACGATGTCGATGCCGACGCGGCCCCGCTCCACGAGTTCCTGACGAAGCTCGGACCGGTCGCGGGCTGGAATCTCGTCTGCGGACCCAAGATTCAGGGCACTGTCACCTGCCGCTGGAAAGGGGTCGAACTCAAGCCAGCTCTCGTCCAGTTGCTCAAGGTCCACAGCTGGCAGATACGTGAAGACGGGGACTTCGCGATCGTCGAGCCGCTGCCCCGTCCCGCGTCCGCGTCGCAGTCCGAGGAGCATTCGACCTCTCCCATCACTCTCGATCTCTCTCCAGAGACCTCCGCCCAGCGCCCCTCGAACCACGGGCTCGAGAACTTCACTTTCAACACTCCAGCCCCACGGGAAACAGAGACCAGCCAGCCCCCCTTCCGGACGGACTCCCGGCAGATCTCTTTCGGCTCCAGGGAACGTGCCGCTCCCCCCCGGGGACGGATCGTGATGACCGACTATCCGGAGTTGATGGCTCGGGAGACACCGCCCGCCAGTCCGCGGACCGAGGCCCCGCAGTGGGTCGAGATCGAAGCCACGATCCTGGAGATTCGCCAGCCTGCGGGGGGGCCGCGAGGCGTCTTTCGCCAGGCCCTTTCGGTCGCTGGCCAAGGCCCCTGCCCCCGGTGTGGCGTCGTCCACGACGGGCCAGTGGGCCAGGTCGGCCACTCCGTCGAGGGCTGGTTTGAACTGGAGGACGGAATCCAGGCTGGCGTCTGCCCGATGACTCCGGATGTGATCACGACCACGCTCCAGAAGCACTCGATCACCAACGTGACCGCCACCCCGCGCGTCAATGTTCTCAGTCGCCAATTGGCGGAGATTGAACTGACCGAACAGCCGGGGTTCCGCAGGCACATCGTGCGCGGGAAGCCAGCGAGCGCTGAGGTCCAGCTCCTCCCCGGCGTGAATATCTCACTGAGGCCGACTGTGGGGGAGAACGGCCTGATCCGACTCGACCTGCGGCCCTCGTCGGCTGCCTCTGAGGAATTCAGTGTCCGCCTGAACGTGCCCCCGAACAGTTGCGTGGTCCTCGGTGGCCTCGACTTCGTGCGGGAATCGGCAGACCCAGCGGATTCAAAAGACCTGTACGAAGTCGTGGTCCTGATCCAGGTGCGACCGTTGGAGAACAGCAGGCTTTCGCCCACGGAGACACCGGCACCACGCCCGATCTGGTATGCCGATCCCACGTCACTGATCGAGCCTCCACGTTAGCCAGTCGCCGGACTCTCCGAGTCCGGTGGTGCGACTCCCGCCCCACGGATCGATGTGTCTTTGCGAACACTCAGGCACCGGATGCGGAGAATCCGGCGACTTGAGCTGCGTTCGCCAGAACGCGGGCAGCCCGCACTCGGGACCGCACGAAGTACAAGGCGGGCGGGGGAGAATAGTCTCCCCGCCACTGGGGCTTGCCCCGTGGTATCTCCACAACTCCCCGACCCCGGAGGGGTCACGCCCATCGCCGGTGGTCGAGCGCAGCGACACCACCGGCAAATTTCTATGCCCCCTGCCAGGGGCGTACGAGTCGACATCCAGAGCCCAGGGCGGTTCGGGGGATGTGCAATGCTCAGGCTCTATCTGTGTCACGAGACCGCGAGGCGATCGGGAAATTGCAAGTCGCGGAGCGACATCGCCTACGGGGCCAACGGCTCGACAGCTGTCGGTTCGACGGCGAGCGGAGCGGCGGCCTCGGTCGCCTCGACGGGGAAGGCCCCCGGTGCTACTGAGGCCGGGGCTTCGTCCTCGGGGAACACGATGTCGGGGGCCTGGGTTCTCAAGCGGGGGTCCATGCGGACGGCTTGAATCAGGTCGGCGCTGGCCAGCTGGATGTCGCCGCTGGCTTTCAGGAGTGCGGCCCGCTTGAGGTACGCCTGGGCCACCTGCGAGTCGAACCGCTGCGAGGCTTTGTAGTCGGCGATGGCGGCTGCGTACTGCCCCTGCTCAAACAGAATATCCCCGCGCAGTGAGTAAGCCGCGCGGTCGGGTTGGGCCTTGAGGATGGCGTGGCAGGCGGCCAATGCCTCGTCCGTCTTCCCTTGCTGGGACAGGACCGAGGCATGTCCCACCTGAGCGGGAATGCACTGCGGATCGAGCTTCAGGGCCTCCTGGTAGTTCGTAACCGCCTCGTCCCAGCGGGCGATCTGTTGCAGGTGATCGCCGCGCGCGACCCAGTTCTGCGGGTCTTTCGGATCGGCATTGAGTTGCCGATTTAGAGCATCGAGCTCGTAAGACCATTCCATGTGGTCGAGATCCTGGCGAGCCAGCTCCGGCTTCCCCGCAGCCAGGTATGAGTCCGCTCGCAGCTGGTAATACTCCAGCGCCGTCGGCAGGAGTTCGATGGCCTGGGTGAAATCGGCGATGGCCAGATCGTGACGCCCGGCCAGAGCGTGGGCTTGCGCCCGGTTGTTCCAGGCGTTGACGTACTTGCCGTTGAGCTCGATGGCGTGCGTGAAGCTGACGACGGCCTCATCGTACTTCTTGGCCCGCGACAGGGCGAAGCCGCGATTGTTGTGGGCGTCGACGTACTTCGGGTCGATCCGCAGGGCGGCATCGAACTCGTGGACCGCCTTGGTCAGTTCGCTCTTCGCTTTGTCGAATTCCCCAACCTGCTGGTGATCGCCGGCCAGAGCGATCCGCACCAGCCCGCGGTTGTTGTGCGGCTGGGCGTACTTCAGATCGAGGGCAATCGCCTGGTTGAAGTCCTCCATCGCCAGGTCGTTGTTCTGGATCAGCAGATGGAAGTAGCCGCGCGTGTTGCGGAACTTGGCGTTCTCGGGTTGCAGCCGGATGGCCTCATCCATATCGCGGATCGCCAGGGTGTAGAGCTTGGCTTCCGAGAGGATCGAGGCCCGCGTGGTGTAGGCGTCGACCAGTTGGGGGTTCGCGCGGATGGCCTCGCTCAGAAGCCGGGACGCATCGTTGAGGTTGCGTTTCTGGATCAACTCCTGGGCCATCGTGACGGCCTGTTCGGGACTGATCTTGCGTGGAGCGCCGGGTGTCCCGGATGCGGGGGCCACAATGTCGGTGGACGGCGTCGAGGTCTCCAGCGGAGCCGGATCGCTCTTCCCGCAACCCATCAGAACCAGCAGTAGTATGGAGCAGAATGTCTTGCGCATGGTGAGTGTTCCCGTCCCTGAACTCGTGTGGCATCCCTGCCAGCGCGCGGGCGCTCTCCCGATCTGGGGAGTGTCCCGATTATCCGGACCGGCTTTTACTGCCTGTTCGGGAGTGGGGTCAATGCCGGTACGAGTCGGGAGTCGGGGGGCGGGAATCGGAAGCAAGAGGGGAGAGCTTGAGCGAAAGTCTTCCATAGTCCCGATGATTGCACGAAACACCTCGGTGGTGATGACCGACTGAGCGGCGGGCAAGCGGGGGACTGGTCAGTGCCGATAGCCCCGGCATGCAAGACTTTGAAGCCCACTGTTCGCAGAATCGAGAGGACTGGCTGCGCCTGCTCTGGGCGTACGCACAGGCGGAGGAGGCGGCCTCGCTGGCCGATGCCGCTTTCGCCAATGTCGCAGCCTCTCCGGCAGTTTCTGCCGCTCCCGGACCAGACGCAGATGCGGAAGAGAGTTCGACCGGGTGGGTGGCGCGGATTGCCTCGATCGAGGGGGTGGAAGCCGCCCGCATGTCGACGCTGCATGGCCGCGTGATTGCCCTGGGGTATCTGAAGTTTAAGTTGATCGACCGGCAGGTCGGTTTGAGGTATCGTCTGACCCCGTCGGGAAAACAACTGGCGCAGGCTCGGCCCGAGGCGACCGAAGCGGCCGCGTGAGCTTTTGTAGCCACGTTCCCCAGAACGTGGGGAGCCGCTCCCCGTTGGATCGCCCGCATTCTGGCGAATGCGGCTACGGAGACATCGCATGTCGATTGAATCTCAACTCGCCGCCTTGGGCCTGACTCTGCCGGAGCCTGCCAAGCCGGTGGCCTCCTATGTCCCGACGGTGCGGACCGGGAATCTGGTGTTCTGTAGCGGGCAGTTGCCGTTCCTGAATGGGCAACTCCTGGCCGTGGGAACGGTGCCGACGCAGGTCGATATTCCCTCGGCCCAGGCGGCCGCGAAGCAGTGCGTCCTCAATGGGTTGGCGGCTCTGCGGGCGGAACTCGGCGGCGATCTGTCGCAACTGGTGCGGGTCGTGCGCATCGGGGTCTTCGTGCAGAGCGTCGATGGCTTCCAGGACCAGCCGCAGATCGGCAACGGAGCCAGTGACCTCCTCGTGCAGATCCTGGGAGACCGGGGTCGGCATGCCCGCACCTCGGTGAGCGTGAACGCGCTCCCCTTGAACGCTGCGGTCGAGGTCGAGTTCCTGTTTGAGGTGGCCTGACAGCCTGTTGAAAATGGTTGTGGCACGGGCGTCTCGCCCGTGATTCCTTGGATTCAAACATGGGCAAGATGCCCATGCCACATTTTTCAACGAACTGCTGACCCGTGGCCGAACCGCTGCTGCATGTGGTCCTGTACCAGCCCGAGATCCCGCAAAACACCGGCAACATCGGGCGCAGCTGCGTCGCCGTCGGGGCCAAGCTGTGGATGGTGCGTCCGCTGGGGTTCCATCTGGATGACCGGTACTTGAAGCGGGCGGGGATGGATTACTGGCAGCATCTCGACTGGGAAGCGGTCGATGATTGGGCCACGATCGAGCAGAAGCTGGCGGGAAGAACCTTCTGGCTGTTCACGAAGACGGCGACTCGACTGACTTGGGAGGCGGAGTTCCAGCGTGGGGATGTGCTGGTCTTTGGGAGCGAGTCCAGCGGGCTGCCGGAGCAGTTGCGGCAATCGCACCTGGCCCACTGCGTGAAGTTCCCGATGCACGACGCAGTGCGGAGTTTGAATCTGGCGAGTACGGTGAATGCGGCGCTCTATGAAGCGGTGCGGCAGTTTGGCGGATTGAGTTAAGTGGCAAGACAAAGCCCTGGGGTTGCAACCCCAGGGCTTTCGATGATGCGACTACGCATGAATCGCGAAGGCTCTTCGCAGTGATTCCAGAGCAGCGGCTCCCTGAGCGCGGGCCACCACCACGCTCATGCGGATCTCCGACGTATTGACCATCTTGACGTTGATCTGAGCCTCAGCGAGGGCGCGGAACATCCGCTCGCCGACCCCCGTGTGAGTCCGCAGGCCGATCCCGTTCAGCGAGAGCAGAGCGATATCGCGCTCGTGGCTGACGCGCGAGCCGGGCCACTTGCGGACCAGCGTCTGCACGACCTCCAGGCAGCGCATGAGATCGTCCGCGTCGACGGTGAACGAGACCTCCGTTTTGGCGTTGCGGCCCACGTTCTGCACGATCATGTCGACCGACACTCCGCTCTGGGCCACGGCCTCGAACAGCTCCGCCGAGATGCCGGGGCGATCCTGCACGTCGTGAACGGTGATGCGGGCCTGGCTCTCGTCGAGGATCACTTCGCTGACGACGATGTCCTCCATGCTCCGCAGGCGGCTGACCACAGCGGCCAGGCGTTCCTGTTCGCTGGCCCGCGCGGTGGCGGAGGCGTGTGCTTTGGAGGTCGCGACCGTCAGTTCCGGGGCCGGAGTTTCCCGATCGAGTTGGAACCCGTGATGCACGGTCCGCAGGGCCTGTTCGCACACGTTGCGGTCGACGAGCACCGACACCTTGATGTCGCTCGTCGTAATCATCTGAATGTTGATTCCGGCATCGGCCAGCCGCCGGAACATCCGGGCCGCGACGCCCGCATGCGACCGCATCCCCAGTCCGACGGCGGAGACCTTGGCCAGATTCGTCCCGCTCAGGACCGAGCCTTCCCCCAGTTCGGTCACAGCTTCCTGGGCCGCAGTCAGGGTTTCAGCGAGTTCACTGGCGGGTACGGTGAACGAGACTTCGGCCTTGTTGTCGACCGAGACGTTCTGCACCACCATATCGAGCGGAATCTTGCGGGCGGCCATCTTGGCGAAGATCAGGCTCATGACCCCCGGTCGATCCGGGATGTCGCACAAGCTGACGCGGACCTCGTCGCGAACCAGCGCCATGCCGGTCACGCTACGGGCGATCTCCTCGCCATCGGCAGCGATCAGGGTGCCCTCAGTGCTGTTGAGGGCGTGCCGCACGCGGAGGGCGACCTCGAACTTCTTGGCGAACTCGATGCTGCGGGAGTGCATGACCCCCGCCCCCAGGCTGGCCATCTCGAGCATCTCGTCATACGAGATGCGGGAGATCTTGCGGGCCTCGGGCACAATGCGGGGGTCGGTCGTGTAGACCCCGTCGACATCGGTGTAAATCTCGCACTCATCCGCTTCGAGAGCCGCCGCCAAGGCCGTGGCGGTGGTGTCGCTGCCTCCGCGTCCGAGAGTGGTGATGTCGCCGTTTTCGCTGACCCCCTGAAACCCGCAGGCCACGACAATTCGCCCGGCGTCGAGTTCCCGCTTGAGCCGCTCGGTCGAGATCAGGCTGATGCGGGCCTTGGTATAGGTCTGGTCGGTGATGATCCCGATCTGCTCCCCGGTCAGGCTGATGGCCTGCTCGCCGAGGGTGCCGATGGCCATCGCCACGAGGGCCACCGCCTCCTGCTCTCCGGTCGAGAGCAGCATGTCCATCTCGCGCGGTTGGGGCGTGAGCGTGATCTCGTTGGCCAGGTCAATCAGCTCGTCGGTCTTCTTGCCGCGCGCACTGCACACCATCACCACCTGGTGCCCCGCCCGTTTCGCCGCCACAGCCCGTTTCGCTGCGGAGAGAATCCGCTCCGGGGTGCCGACACTGGTTCCGCCAAACTTCTGCACGATCAGAGACACGCCACACACTCCATAAGAATTCGTGAGGTGGTCACGGCCACCTCGACACGCCCTCCTCGACCGGGTCGATACGCACGGATGGCCTGCGCTGCAAGCCGTCCTCCCGGTCCAGGAAGGGGAGAAGGATATCAAACCGCCGCCGCTGCGGAAAATCGATGGGGTCCGAGGCATCAATACCGGAACACATGACTGGGGATCGATCGACTGACCGTGAGAACGACAGCCCCAATTCCATCGGGATGTTCATGCTGCACCGATATCAGGAAATGTCAGGCCGGGTGCAGTTCCCAAGTCCGTGCCCGTGCCGTCAGGGCGTCCACATTCTGAGGCCAATCGTGCAAGGTCGCTGGATCGAAGTCCGCCCCGTTCGGCCACACCAGTGTGTGGACCTCTGGATCAATCACCACCTGGTTGAAGAGTGACAACTCGCGCAGAGGGCTGTACAGCTCACCCGCCAGAACCGGTTGGAAGTCAATCACCTGCTCGGTGTCATCATCAAAGCCCACCCGCAGCGTGTACGGCGCGATGATCCGAAAACGGCGAACGCGGCAAATCAGATGGTTCATCGGGGTTCACTCCCAGGGGGCAATCGGGAGTGGCAAGTTCCCGTCCTGTAATCGCTGCCAATCCGCGAGCAGCTCTGCCTGATGCAGTTCTGCCCATGCTTCCACCAGTCTTCGCTGCCGTCGCGGCAGGTGTTCAACAGGGTCCAAGCCGAGGACCGCCACATCGTCCTGGTAGTAGGCATGGAAGTGTGGCAGGTGGTGTGGCCCTCCCACCTCGGCAAACATGCGGATGATGATGCCGAAGAATCGGCTCAATTCAGGCATGCCCCGCCTCCATTCTCGCCCGCACCGACTCACTCACTGTTGCCCATGGCAACGATCAAGTCAACCTACAGCGAGGCGGAGTCCTGGGCAAGCAGGAACACCGATGGTTCGCCGTTCATGTTACCTTGGATTCCGGGGAGCACACAATTCCCGATACAACGCGACGTACCGCTCAATCATCCGGGGCACCGACAGTTCGGTGGCGACCCGTTCGCGGGCGGCGGTTCCCAAGTGAGTGGCGAGGTTGCTGTCCTGGAATAGCTTGAGCGTGAACTGGGAGAACCCGGCGCTGTCGCCGAGGTTGACCAGATACCCGTGGGTGCCGTGCTGGATCAGTTCCTGATTCGGTGGAATCGCGGTGGCGACGATCGGGCGGCCACAGGCCATGGCCTCCATCAAGCTGTTGGACAGGCCCTCGAATTCGCTGGCCAGCCAGACGACATCGGCGTGGTGCAGGAGTCGGGCGGCGTCCGGGCGGTGGCCGAGGAACCGCACATGCGAGATGACCTCCACCTCGCGGGCGTACTGTTCGAGGGAGGCTCGCAGCGGGCCGTCCCCCACAATCACCAGATAGGCTCGCGGGTCGGCCTGCCGGAGCAGTTGCATCGCCCACAGCAGATCGGGGACTCGCTTCTGCGGGGCCAGTCGACCGACGAACAGGGCGAGCTTGGCGTCCTCGGGGAGGTGGAGTTCCTGGAGGAACGCCGAACGCGATTGGTCGGGTGCGGGCGGCACCTCGACCCCATTCGGAATCATTCGCAGCTTCGACTCGGGATACCCCAGTGGCCGGTAGAAGTCGACGACTGCCTGTGAGTTGCCGACGAGACAGTCGGTCCGATTGACCAGACGGCGATCGATCCGGAGTTGCCAGCTCTTCCAGCTGTCGACGCAGCGTTCGGAGACGATCACGCGAGTCTGGGTTCCAGAAGGGAGGGCCAGGCGGCCATAGCTGTTGGCAGCGAAGAGCCAGGTGTGGAGGATGTCGGGCTGGCGCTGGCGGAGGTGCTTTCGCAGCCGCAAGAACGCGAGGGGGTCGAACTGGAACTTCTTGCCCAGGATCGTCACCGGGATTCCGGCGTCACGCAGCACGGCCTCATACGGTCCACCGCTGGTGAGGCAGGTGACATGCACGTCGAACTCCGCGCGGGGCAGCCCCGTGGCGAGCAGCACGAGTTGCTTCTCCGCACCGGATTGCACGAGAGTCGGGATGAGGAGTTCGAGGTGGATCACGCGAGGGCTCGGTGGGGTGACGTGTAGCGGGTCGGACCACATGGGGAGGGCGAGGCCAGTGCTGTGAACAGGATTGAGGTCGATTCGTTGGGCGTGGGGCACGTTTCCGGCATGCACGGCCCCCGTAGCTCGTGTCGCTCCGCGACTGAGACTCCTCCCACCAGTCACCGTTCGGCCTCTGGGGAACCCGCGTGAGTCGGTCTGCCCTCAGGCGGAATGCGAGTCGCGGAGCGACATCGCCTACGAAGTCGATTTCGGAGAAATCGCCGACAGTCAGGCTGTCCCTGCGACTCAATCGTGTTCACAGCACTGGCCTCGCCTTCCCGACGCCATCCCCATGCAGTGACGCAGCTGTCGGTCAGTCGGTTGGGATTCGACCACGGGGGGATCATAGGGCAATTCCGGATTCGGGGGGACGAACCTCATCTTTGAAGCTGTGTCTCACACTCCTGTGCAACGAACCGAATGTGCGGGTTCTGCCGAATGGGGTCGATTTCACCGCGAATTCATGGGTCGAAAGTCACGGATCGGCACAACCTGCGGGTGAAATGGCCCCCACAGTAGTCAGAGAAGGACCATTGGGCGTATTGAGCTTGACGTGTTCGGCAGGAACATGCCCTTTCACCGGACATTCTGCCAACAAGGGTTGCAGTCATGACGACTGCTGTGCCGATTCAACACCGCAGATGAGTTCGCGCGGTTTGGCCGGAGGCGATGCCGGCAGGGTGACACGATGTCGACCCACCAAATCAAGCTGAACAAGTCGACAAAGTTTGGGGGGCGGAACAACCTGGGTGTGACCGGATCGGGACAGGGATGTCGCGATCACGCAACCGGTCCGCTTTCCCAATCAGCAGGCGCGGAGCGCTTGCCGCATGAGAAGACAAGACGTCTGATCGTGCCCGGTTTCGGCGATGACCCGGGCATGCTGGATGAACGGTCGACTTGTGTGACGTGGACGCCTGAGCGTCTCGTGCCCATTCAAGCTCAATGCCCACAGGACCCACGCCCGTCGGCAGCGGAGAGAACGCTTGAATCAAAGCCGGGACGTCTGGGGGCTAACGCCCTCAAACCCAGAGCTGCATGGTGTAATTGGAGAGCCCACACATGAGGACCATCTTTACGACTGGTCAAGTCGCACGAATTTGTAAAGTCGCCCCACGTACCGTGAGTAAGTGGTTCGATTCTGGCCGGCTGCGCGGTTACCGCATTCCCGGCTCCCAGGACCGTCGGATCCCGCGAGAGCACCTGATCCGCTTCCTGAAGGAGCACGGCATGCCCCTTGGCGAACTCGAAGACGAGGCCATGGGCAAGCTGCTGTTGGTGGGGATCGACGGAGCCGTGAAGTCGTCTCTGCTGAGTGCCCTGCCCGCCGACGAGTTCAAGACGGAAGTCGCTGGCAGCGGGTTCGAAGCGGGGATTCAGGCCGAATCACTGCATCCGGACTGCGTGGTCATCGATTTCGGCATGGGCCGGAATGAAGCCCTGATGATTGCCCAGAACCTTCGAAAGAACGCCGACTACTCGGACACGGTGCTCATTGCCCTGTTGAGCGATGATGACAACGCCGCCGGTTTCGACCGTTCCTTCTTCAACGAGACCTTCCGCAAGCCGTTCGACTCGGCACTTCTGGCGGAGCGGATTCGGACGCTGGTCAACCGCAAGAAGCAACTGGCCTGAGTGGGGACGGCGGAGCCGTAGCCCCCGCGAACAGCCGGTAGTCACTCCGCGCCGATGCTATGGAGACATCGGCGGGGCGAGTGAAGCCAGGATATTGGCGGGAAGAACGTGATCGACGAACGTCCTGCGGGTTCTCTTCCCGTGTGAGACCTGTGCTCTCCGAAAGTCGGTGGGTCCGCTCTTGGCGAGCCCGGGAACTGATTCGGGGGACATCCCAAGGCGTCGCTGAGCACGAACAACTCGCTGGTGGAATTGCCGAACTCGCCGACGGGCGACATGTGTGGATCCACCGGAATCGCTGATGCGCGGCTCGAACCCAACGATCGAGGCGGTCCCTACCTGGGGAACGCCTCGATTTGTTTTTTTTGATGATGACAAGTAAAGATCCCAGAGATGTGTCTCTCGAAGAGTTTGGGAACACGAATATTCACTCATTAGAGCAGATTCAGAGTTCGTGTTCAGTCCCTGCCTGGGCTGTCAGCGATCAGCTTTCAGCGGTCAGCCAGAATGCTCCTCGGATTTTCTGGCTGAAAGCTGATTGCTGAAAGCTGATTGCTTCGAGTGCAGACAGATTCTGAAACTGCTCTAACACGAATTCGGAGTCCAGAACACGATTCCATATCAATCACGAAGCCTCTGCGATGTTGTGTGTGCATCAGAAAAGTAGGTAGGAATTCACCACGGAGGCACAGAGGCACGGAGCAGACGCGAGTGACATCACCCTGTGGCGGACGAGCCATTTAGACAGGATGGACAGGATGGACAGGATGGACAGGATGGACAGGATGCTGACCCGTTGAGCGTGTGGTTGGTCTAATCCTGTTCATCCTGTTCATCCTGTCAAAACCTCTGATCTCGAATGTCTGGATTTCTCCGCGCCTCCGTGTCCCCGTGGTGCATGACTTCCGCTGCCAACTTTTGTGATGCACACACTGCGACGTGACGGTGCCTCCAGGAGGCTTTCCGGATCAGTGAAGATTAGCGTAGATTAGTGTTCCTGCCTCCTCCTGCCTGCGGCATTTCGCGTGAACACCGATTCGAAAACCAATCGTGGACTGGCCCCGGCGTGGATCGCGTTCGCGGTCTTTGTAACCACGTTGCTCACCCTCGACCCCGGCGGCGATCGACCGTCACTCCCCGAGGGACCGGGACTCACCACCGATGAGATCCTGAACGTCGAAGCCGGACTCGACCTGAAGTGGAAGCTGGGGGCCTACGGTTGGGGGCTGCTCGATCCCCGCAGCTGGTTTGAGGTGTATTCTGCACCCGGATACCAGGCCGACTACCCGCCGCTGGGGCGGCTAATCCTCGCAGCCGGGCACGACAGCATGCAGGTCGTGTGGCCGGTGTCGGTCGACCCGGCACTCGCCCCGCGCCCCTATTTTACGGTCCAGGCCCGTGTCGCCTCGGCACTGGCGTTTGCCCTGACCGTCTGGCTGGTCGGGTGGTACACCACGCGCTGGCATGGCAGGTTCGCGGGAGCCTGCGCTGCGCTCTCGCTGATCCTGATGCCCCGGCTCTTCGCCCACGCCCACATCGCCAGCATCGAGTCCCTCGTCGGACTCTTCTTCACCGGGACCACTCTTGCCACAGCCGACCGCTGGCCACTCGCCCTTTCCAAGTGGTCGAGTTCGCCAACGACGCGATCCCGCTGGTCGATCCCCTGGAAGCCGGTCGTCATCACCGGGATGCTCCTGGGCCTGACCCTACTCACCAAGATTCAGGCGGTCCTGTTCCCGATCCCGTTCTCCGTATGGGCCATCTGGCGTTTCGGTCGACGCGGCCTCGTCGCTGTGGCCACTGTGGGAGTGATCTCCGCTCTGGTGATGTTCGTCGGCTGGCCCTGGCTGTGGATCGATCCGTTGCATCATGCCCAGGAGTATTTTGCCCCCGCCAATCGGGCGCATCTCAACTGTTGGTATCTCGGCCAGAAGTTCCTCGACAGCGAGGTGCCGTGGCACTACCCGTTCGTGATGTTCGCGGTCACGGTGCCGCTCGGATTGCACATCCTCGGTCTGTGGGGCGTGTTGGTCAGCACCACCGCAGGCGAGCCGGAGGGCGTCAGCCCCCGGACCTTGAGCGACCCCCGCCTGCAACTCCTCCTGGCGGTGATGCTCTTCCCGCTGTTCCTGTTCGCCATTCCCGGCATGACCGTGTACGACGGCGAGCGGCTGTTCCTCGTGTCATTCCCCCTGTGGGCAGTCTGCATCGGGCGCGGAGCCGCAAGCATTTGCGAGTGGACGAACCTCCCGCTGAGCCGCGATCCGCAATCCAACGCCCCCCCCGGCTCGCGGCTCGGCAGGAGCCTTGCCCTCCCGCTCGTATGGCTTCTGCTCTTGAGCGAGTCCTACACCCTCATCACGCTGCATCCCTGCCAGCTGAGCTACTACAACTGGCTCGTCGGCGGTCTGCGCGGGGCCAATGCTCTCAGCTTCGAACCAACCTACTGGGGAGACTCGATCACCCGCAGCATGCACCAGCAGATCGTGGAGCAAGTCCCGGTCGGGGCCACGATCCATGTCGCTCCAGTGCTGCATTCCATGCAGCTGCACGGCCTGACGCTGCAGTCGCCCCTCTTGACACAGCACCAGATCCAACTCGCCGCGTACGACGACAGCCTCCGCGATCAGGTCCAGTACGTCCTCATCTTCCGCCGCCACGCCGACCCGCGCGAGTCGCTCAACGAGCCGACCGACCTCACTCAAAATGCTCCGACCGGCATGCGGCTCCTCACCGAAGTCCGCCGCGCGGGCGTGCAGCTTGCCGTACTCTACGAGAACACCGAACGCACCCCGTAGGACGGGCCCCTTTGGCCCGTCCGATCATCGACAAGATCACGCCCGGTCTGGGCGAGTGCCGCAGCTCTCCAGATCCACAATCCGCTGATCCGAGTCCCCGCGCAGCGAGATCTGGTACATCTTCTCCCCCGCCGGAGTCGGATAGTTCGTGGTCAGGCACGCCTGGCACAACTTGTCCGGGGGCATCTGCACGGCCTCGGCGATCGCCGACAGGGGCAGGAACCGCAACGAGGTCGCCTTCAACTCCTTCGCCATCGCGTTCTCGATCTCACGCGTCAGCGGGCCACCCTGCAAAAACGCCGGTGCGAACAACTCCTTCACCTTCGTCATATCGATCCCGTAGAAGCACGGGGCAATGATCGGCGGACAGGCCACTCGCACATGCACCTCGGCGGCACCGCCACGCTCATACAGCTGGGTAATGAGGGTCCGCATGGTGGTGGAGCGGACGATCGTGTCCTCGACGAGGAACACCTTTTTGCCTTCGAGGACTTCGCGGAGCGGGGTGTACTTGACCTTGGCCTTGTCGGCGCGGTTGTTGCCCTCGATAAAGGTCCGACCGACGTACCGGTTGCGGATCAACCCCTCCAGGCACGGAATCCCCATGCGATACGCCATCGCGTCGGCGGCCGCCTTGGCGGTGTCCGGGACCGGAACCACGATCGATGACCCATCCTTCTCGAAGGGGATGTCCTCCAGGTCGGCCAGCTTCTCGCCGAGGGCCTTCCGGCTGAGGTACACGCTGCGCTCGTCGAGGGTGCTGGAGACGTTGGCGAAGTAGATCCACTCGAAGAAGCAGTGGGCAATGCGCGGGCTTTCGGCGTACTTCTCGACGCTCAGCTGGCCGTTCTGGATGATGACGGCATGCCCCGGCGGGACGCTCTTAATGCTCTTCGGAGAGAAGCCCAGGTTGGCCAGCGCGACGCTCTCGCTGGCGGCTGCGAACAGCCCCTCTTCCATGGCCCAGCACAGGGGACGCACCCCCAGCGGATCGCGCGAGACGAACATCTCTCCGAGCGCATTCAGAAAGACGATGTTGTACGCCCCGTCCAACTTCGCGTGCAGCCCCTTCAGCAACTCCAGCAGATCGCTCTTCGACTGCTGAGCGATCCCCTGCCCGAGCAGGTGCAGCAGGATTTCGGTGTCGGTCTCCCGGCTCAGATGGTAGTCGCCCTTGGCCAGGATCTCGGCCCGGAGATCCTGGTAGTTCGCCAACTGGCCGTTGAAGCCGAAGGCAAAGCACTTGCGTTTTTCGAGGTGGTGCCGCTCAAACGGCTGGGCGTAGTTCCGGTCGTCCTTGCCGCAGGTGGCGTACCGCACATGCCCAATCGCAGCCGGGCCTTCATACTTGGCCAGCAGTTCTTCGGCTTCCTTTTGCTGGCTGAGATGAAACACCTCGGTGACGGTGCCGACATCCTTATAGGTGTCGACCAGCAAAGTGCGACCGGGGGCATACACCGACATCCCGGCGGCCAGTTGACCCCGGTTCTGGATGTCGAGCAACAGCCGGGGGATCAGCCGCGAGGCCGCGAGACTCCCCTGCTTGGGGGCGAGGGAGCTGGGCTTTCCGTCGGGGGTCGGAAAGTGGTAGATCGCGGCAACGCCACACTCGTGGAACAACTCGGCCATCAGTGGGTTCCGCTCCGTCGCGAGGGATCACAGAAGGCCCGCAGACTCCGAAAGGGAGTGCCAACGGGCCGTAAAGAGGGGCGGCGTCCACCGCTCCGACTTGGGTTTCCAGGGACCGACCGCGCAGACCGGTTCCCCAGACGTGTACTCAAGGTTCATTCATCATACTGGTCCGGAAAACGATTGCCAGCGGTGGCAGTCCATCTGGCGAGCGGAATGCGAGTCGCGGAGCGATGTCGCAGACGTAGCTCACGTCGCTCCGCGACTGAGATTCCTTTCACCAAACACACTTCGGACCGGGGGAAACTCCGAGAACGAGTCTTCCGTTCGGCAGAATGCGAGTCGCGGAGAGGTTGTGAATTTTTCGGGGGATCGCGCCCGGGCCGGTGTTTTGGGGGCGAATATTTTGAAATGGGGGGTTTGCTTCTGGG
>JAYWFM010000260.1:0-4333 GCA_043778825.1 Planctomycetota bacterium
AGTTAATACCGATGCGGTCAACGGTTGTGGTTGTGAGGATTGGAGCGGTGCCTGCATTTGGTCCCGTCGCCCGTTCTGGTCTGATGAGCGGCCCTGCGCGAGTCCCACGAAAAAAGCCCAGTGGTGGCAACCACTGGGCTTTCCTCTCATCTCGAGAATCTGCTCACTCCGCAGCGAGTTAGTACGTCAGGATCGCATCGATCCCGAAGACAGTCTGATTGAAGAGCTGTCCGCTATAGCTGGGTCCGGTATAGGTCTGGTGATTTCCCGGAGAGAACATGTAGCGGACCTCGGGACGAATCACCAAATTCGCCATCGGCTTGATATTCACTCCGCCGGTGAGAGTCTGATAGGACGTGCCGTCGGCCTTGTACCACTCGTAGCGGGCACCCGCCTTCAACTTGCTGTTGATGTCGTAGAAGGCGTAGTTGATCAAGCCCGTCGAGTTCCGCGCCACACCGGCTCCCGGAGGACCAGACACAAATCCGGTCGGAGTCGGGTTCGCATTGAAGTTGACCGGGGCGTCCGTGGAGAGGAAGTCGAACTGATGAACCGTGCTGAACTTCTCGCCCCACTTGCGAGACAGGACGACGCTGTTGATGGAACCGTTACCCCTCCAACCGAGGTTGCCGACAATCGTCGTCATGTTGAATGTTGTCTTGTCATCCACCAAGTAGGTCATACCGCCGTGATAGGCATTGGCCTGGTTGTACTGGTAGAAGCCGCTATCCATGCCCAGCACCCAGCAATAGTGAGCAGTCAGCTTGTCGCTGAACTTGTACGACGCCATGACGCCGGTGTGGGTGAAGGGTTCGCTGTTGTAGAAGGTCAATTGACGGCTGAGGAAGAAGTTCCCGTTGGACGGGATGACCTCATATCCCATCAGGGTGTAGAAGTGTCCCGCCTTGACCGACAGATTCCCCTTGGCCACTTCGGCGTACAATTGCGGCAGAGCCCATTCGTAAGCCCCGTGATTCCAACCGTTGAAGTAGTCGTAGTGTCCCGGATTGACGTTACCGAACGCCTGGCCTTCGTTGCCGTCGAGACCGAAGATCATGTCCGCGCGGAAGCCCCAGTCCAACCCTTCGCTGCCGTCAGCGACCTTGCCGAGGTACAGGTACTGCTGGTTCAAGCCGAAGAGCTTGTATTCCTTCTGGTTCACAAACGGTCCGTTGCCCGCGAACGCACCGTCTGGGCCGGACTGGTAGCCATACTGTGTAAAGCCGCCCATCACCCAGCCATTGTCTGTGAAGTGGTTTCCACCACACTCATCGTCGAACAGGCTGACCGCGGTCCACGGATCGCCCAGTTCACCACCGAGGCCACCGCAACCCCCGAACAGGCCGCAACCTTCTTCAGCTCCCTCGCACTCGCTCATCACCCCATCACAACTCGCGTCGCAAGCGGTGTCTCCGGTGCAGCTGACGAGCTGGAGATCCAGCCGCTCCGCCGGGGTGCTGAGGATCGCCTCAGCGCGTCGAATCGAGGGCGAGACGGGCTCCACTGCTGATGCAGAAGCCGCCCATCCGAAACCAACAGCGGACATCACCAGCCAGCTGCGCATTGAAAACCGTCTCATGTGAACACTCCCTTGGGGCGATGCGGTGCACTGGCACATCCAGCTGTGACGTGAACTGTTTCGATTAGCCATTCCTGCACGCCTGTGGCGCGGAGCGCAGGACTGTTTGAGCGCGAGCCGAAACGTCATGTCTGTTGATTCGGCCATTGGGCGAAAATACATTCCAGATGGTGCAGAAGCCGGTACGTCTTCACTATTCAGAACTGGGCGCAGACTGCACCGGCAAGACCTGCCGCTCGCGGGACGAAAACCATCACTTCGCGCTGCAGCCGACCATGATTCAGGAGTCCTCCAGCCCCCCGTGGCCGCGCACCGAGAGTCCTCCCGTGCTTCCGAAAAGTGATGAGGTATCCCGCGCGGCCCGAGAGCCGCGCGGGGAGATTTCAGCACTCGAATTCCTCTTTCCCGACTCCCCTCGCCCGCATAGACTCCCGACCCGGTGGCGAACGAGCCAGGACGGCTCGCGTCACCCCGGCGAGAGGGAGTTCTGACGATGCGTACGATTGCAGTGATGAATCAAAAGGGCGGGGTCGGCAAGACGACGACCAGCGTCAACCTGGCAGCGGGGCTGGCTCGGCAGGGGAAGCGCGTGTGCCTGATCGATCTCGATCCCCAGGCCCACGCCTCGATCCATGTGGGAGTCGACCTGCACGGCGGGACCGACACGATCTATCAGGTGCTGACCGGCAGCAAGTCGTTCAACGACATTCGCCAGATGGTCGGCCACAACCTGTGGCTGGCCCCATCGAACCTCGATCTGGCAGCCACCGAGCTGGAACTGCTCGATGCCCCCGGTCGGGAGTTCGTGTTGCGGAAGGCTCTCGAAGCGGCCCAGGCCAGCCAGCAGTTCGACTATATCGTCATGGACTGTCCGCCTTCGCTGGGCGTCCTGACGATCAATGCCCTCACAGCGGCTTCCGAAGTCTTCATCCCGCTCCAGCCGCACTTCTTCGCGCTGCAGGGTCTGTCGAAACTGTTCGAGACGACGGCTCTGGTGACCCGTCGGCTCAATCGCCCGTTGAAGGTGTCGGGGATCGTACTCTGCCTGTTTGAGACGGGCACGCGTCTCGCCACGGATGTCACGGATGACCTGATGCGATTCCTGCAAGGCAGCGATCCGCAGGCTCCGTGGGCCGGAGCGCGCGTCTTCGGCAGTAAGATCCGCCGCAACATCAAGCTGGCCGAAGCCCCGAGTTTTGGGCAGTCGATCTTCGATTACGCCCCCGGATCGGCAGGAGCGCTGGATTACACCGGGTTGTGTCAGGAAGTGATTCAGGGGGAAGCGGCCCTGACGAAAGCTGCTTGAGCAGCCGTAGCTGCGTTCGCCAGAACGCGGGGGACACGGGTTGAGACTTCGGAAGGAGTGTGGTCGCCATTCTACGCAGAATCCCCTGGGATTCTCGCCCCGAAGGGGCTGGACTCGACAGCCCAGGGCGCAACCCTGGGAACACATGGCCTCCTCAACCGATCAAGGCCCAACGGGCCGTCACCCGCTGGCGGAGTCGAGTGACGGCCCGTTGGGCCTTGAGGAATGCTTGGCATCCGATTTCCCAGGGCTGCGCCCTGGGCTGTCGAGTCAGGCCCCGTGGGGGCTGAGGAGCGAAAACCTGCGTAGAATGGCGACCACACTCCTTCGGAAGTCTCGGAAGACTTCGGAAGTCTGCTGGCTCCGGCGTACAACTTGCCCGCGTTCTGGCGAACGCGGTTACGGGAGAGTCCCCAGCAGTTCGCGGACCTTGGCCCCGATGTCGGGGGACTTCATCAGCGTCTCGCCGACGAGCATGGCCTGCACACGACCAGCGATCAGTCGCTCGACATGCGCGCGCGAGTGAATCCCGCTCTCCCCGACGAATAAGACCGTGTCGGGGACGTGCACACGCAAGTCGATGCAGTGTTGCAGGTTCGTTTTCATCACCTTCAAGTCGCGATTGTTCACCCCCAGCAACACCGGGTCCAGACGCAACACCCGCTCCAGATTCACCGCATCATGCAACTCGACCAGAGCCTGCATCCCCAGCCCGGTTGCCGTCTGATACAGGTCGGCCAATTGAACATCGTCCAGGCACTCGGCGATCAGCAGCACACAGTCGGCGCCGGCGGCCCGAGCCTCCAGGATTTGGTAACGATCCAGGATGAAGTCCTTCCGCAGGAGCGGGACATCCACCATGTTTCGAATCTGCCGCAGGTAGTCCAAGTGGCCCTGAAAGTATTTCTCGTCGGTCAGGACGCTGATGCAAGCGGCTCCGTTCTCGGCGTAAGTCCGGGCGACCTCGGTGGCCGAGAAGTCCTCTCGAATCAACCCGGCAGACGGCGAAGCCCGCTTGACCTCGGCGATCAGGCCCATCGGATGGCTGCGGCGGAGGGCCGCTGCAAAGTCGCGCACGGGAGGGGCGACGCGGATCTGCCGTTGGAGTTCCGCCTCGGAAACGCGGGTCCGCGCGGCGGCCACTTCGGTCCGCTTGTGGATCATGATCTGCTGGAGAATGTCGGCCATCACCGCTTCCGGGGGAGTCGTCGGGGTCGTGGGCTCTCACGATAGCATCTCGGGGGCTGGCTGTTGTAGGCGCTGTCGCTTTGCGACTGGCATTTGTGTGTGCGTCAGAAAAGTAGGCAGCCCAAAAACCAGATGCCCTTCCCCCACAGATTCTCGCGGCATCCGGAAGTGAAAAACGAATGCCAGGGACAGGCGGAATGGAAACGCAGAGGGCGCTGAGGACGCAGAGTTCAGATGGAATGCCTTTCTCTGCGTCCTCA
>JAYWFM010000261.1:0-10182 GCA_043778825.1 Planctomycetota bacterium
TGATCCTGTCCATCCTGTCCAATCTTCCGATCCTTGCGGCAGACAGCGATCTCGAACGTCTGGAGTTCTCCGTGCCTCCGTGCCTCCGTGGTGAATTTCCGACCGCTGCCTACTTTTGTGATGCACACACGGCGGGCGGAGCGGCGGGAGGGCGACGCTCCTGCGGAGCCGCGAGCGAGAGTGGACGTTGTCTGGTAGGAGCGGCTCGGCGGGAGCCTCACCCCAGTGCTGTGAACAGGTTTGAGGCGTCGGGACTCGCCTCTGGTCGTCGATTTACCTCGTCGGCGATGTCGCTCCGCGACTCGCATTCCGTCTGATGGATGACCGACTCACGCGGGTTCCCCAGAGGCCGAATGGTGTCTGGCGGGAGGAGTCTCAGTCGCGGAGCGACATGAGCGACGAGGGAAGACACGCCCTGGGCTGCGCTGGGGACGGGCACGTAGGAAGCGTGCCCCACGCCGATCCGATCGACCTCTATCGTGTTCACAGCACTGGGGCGACACTCCTGCGGAGCCGCGAGCCTGGGTGGACGCTCACTCGCGCCAGCGGGTCGGCGGGAGCCTCGCCCTCCAGATCTGCGTTCGCCACCGACAAACGAGATGCACACACCATGATCTTGTGACTCTCGGAATGCCGGGAAGAACAAGAGATGGAAGAGAGGCACAAGATCATGAAGGACAAGATCAAGGGGAGTGCTGATGACGGGAGTGGGTGCAATCGCCCCTTGACGGTATCGGGCCGCTCACAGGGGAAGTGCTTTCGCTCGCGGTCGATTCCGGTGAGGGAACCAGTCACCCGACGGGAGTGAACCCCTTGAAACTTGATGGACAATCTGGCCCGTCGATGCAGTTCTCTCAATCGCATTTCACGCGGTTGATTTTCAATCTGTGGTTTGATAGCCTTGCCGATTCGCCTCTGTGTGCATCGTTTGGGGGTTGGTTCCCCGAGTTGGATGGCATCGAAACGGCATCGTTCACTGGGAGTTGCGTCGGAATGGGCGTCAAGAAAACCGGCAAGGGTCGTCGTAAACTCGGACGCAGGAAGCGACGCATGCGCGCCCGCATTCGGCACCGCAAGGGATAAAATCCGCGCGGCGGGTGTTCCGTCGTGGCGATATTGCTGGGCGGACATGCTCCCGGAATTCCGCGATGTGGGGCTGCGTCTGTAGGTTGCCTGCTGGGGGAACGCGCGGCCACACCCCTGGAATGACAGGCTGGAAGCCTATCCCACGGTGAATCTCCTGCGCGGAGTCGCTGGGCATGTCGACTCGTCTTACTCCACTGGCTTACCTCAACGGCAGATACGTCCCCGGCGACCAGGCGGCGCTCCCGGTTTGGGATCGCGGCGTCGTGCAGGGGGCCACTGTCACCGAGATGATCCGCACCTTTCAGCGGGTTCCGTTTCGACTGCCGCAGCATCTGGCTCGCTTGCGGGTTTCGCTGGATTACCTCGGTGTGGCGATCGGCCTGACGGACGAAGATCTCACCGAAATTGTGCGGCGGCTGATCGAGTCCCGCGAGTCCGCTCTCGCTCCGCAGGCGGACTTGGGGATCGTGATCTTTGTCACACCCGGAGCCCTCCCGATGTACGCCGGGGAGTTCCCCGTCTCGGACTCTCCGTCGCTGTGCGTTCACACGTTCCCGCTGCCGTTTCGCCAGTGGGCCTCGAAGTATCAGCTCGGCCAAGCGCTGGTCGTCCCCTCGATCCGCCAAATCCCCGTCGACATCCTCGACCCCCGCATCAAAACCCGCAGCCGCCTGCACTGGTATCTCGCCGATCGCGAGGCGCGCACGGTTGATCCGACAGCCGTCGCTCTGCTGCAGAATGCAGAAGGCCACCTGACGGAGACGAATAGCGGCAACTTCTTCGTGGTGTCCGAAGGTAGGATTCGCACATCCCGTGCGGTCGACTCACTTCCGGGAATCAGCCAGCAGTTCGTCCAGGAACTGGCGAAGGAACTGGCAATTCCGTACGAAGTCGGCGACATTACACTCGCCTTCGCACTCCAGGCCGACGAGGCGTTCGTGACCTCCACGACCTACTGCGTGCTGCCCGTGACCCGGCTCAACCAGCAGGCGATGGGGACTGGAACACCCGGACCGGTCACGCTCGAACTCATTCAGCGCTGGTCGGATCACGTCGGCTTGGACATCGCCCGCCAGGCTCAACAACCGCCCGAACCACACAGAGTTTCATCCCCTTCGGACCCGTCATGACTTCCCTTCGCGACCAGATCGATTTCATTCGCCAGGTCCGCCAGCGGTTCTACACCACTGGAGCAGTCCTCCCCAGCAGCCGCTTCCTGGCCTACAAAACCACGCGGCCGTTGCATCAGTTCAAGGGGCCCAAGCGTGTCCTCGAACTCGGGCCGGGCACGGGGGCGGTGACGCGCCACATCGTCAAACACATCCATCCCGAGGACACGTTTGACCTCGTCGAGATCAACGAGAGCTTCGGTCAGATCCTCAACAACCGGTTCCTGCACGACCCCGACTACAAAAAGGTCGCAGCGGTTTCCAAGGTCCACATCTGCCCGTTGCAGGAGTTCAAGACCGACGCCCCCTACGACATCATCATCTCGGGTCTGCCGTTCAACAACTTCCCGGCTCCGCTGGTCGAGGAGTTGGTGGAAGCCAGCTTGAAGCTGCTGGCACCGGGGGGGACGTACTCCTTTTTCGAGTACATGTTCATGCGACCGATGCGTCGGGCGGTGACGACGGGGCCGGATCGCCAGCGACTGGGGGAGATCGAGGCGATCCTGACCAAGCGATTCAATGCCTACCGGTTCCGCCGCGACTGGGTGTTCCTGAACGTGCCGCCAGCGTGGGTGCAGCATTTGCGGTTGAAGTAGTGGGAGGCTGATGGCTGATGGCTGATGGCTGATGGCTGATGGCCAGAGGGGAGACTCGCCCTCTGACTCCCGACCCCCGACTCCCGACCCCGTGAGGCTCCTGCGTGTCTGTTCGCGTGGCGTTTTGCATTACCGAACTCGATCCGGGGGGAGCTGAACGGGCTCTCTTCGAGATCGTGACGCGGCTGGACCCCGTGAACTGGGAGGTGCGGGTGTTCTGCCTGGGTCCCGAGACCGAGTTGTCTCGACAGCTTCAGGAGCGGGGCATCGCGACCGTATGCTTTGGAGTGCGTCGCTGGTATCAGGTCGGCGTGCTGTTTCGCTTAACGAAGCAGCTGCGGGAGTTTCGGCCAGCGGTGCTTCAGACGTTCCTGTTTCATGCGAACATCCTCGGTCGGCTGGCCGGGTGGTGGGCGGGTCTGCCGGTGATCTTGTCGGGGCTGCGGGTGGCCGAGCGGGGAAAACGCTGGCATGTGTGGCTGGATCGTGGGACCAACCGGCTGGTGACTCTCAACGTGTGTGTCAGCGAGGGAGTGCGGCAGTTCGCGGTCTCGCACGGGGGATTGAGCGAACGGAAGCTCCGCGTCATTCCCAACGGTGTCGATGCCGAGCGGTTCGCCTCCGCCACGCCCCTCGATTTGAGCCGGTTTGGCATCCCCGCTGAGGCGTGGACGCTGGTCACGGTGGGGCGGCTGACCGTTCAGAAGGGGCACGACGAACTCATTGGGGCGGTGGCCCCGCTGCTGATCGACGATCCCCGGATGCACGTGCTGATTGTGGGGGAGGGGCCCGAGCGGGAAACGCTGGATTGGCTGTCTGACAGCTTGGGGGTCAGCGGGCAGGTACACCTGGTCGGGTTTCAGGCGGAGATTCCCGGCATCCTCAAAAGCTGCCAGGCGTTCGCCCTGCCCTCGCGTTGGGAGGGGATGCCCAACGCCCTTCTGGAGGCCCTCGCAGCCGGTTTGCCGTGCATTGCGACGGATGTGGAGGGGGTTCGGGAGCTGCTATCCAGGGAGTCGGGGATTGTGGTCGCCCCCGGGGACGCCGTGGCCCTGCGACGTGCCGTGGAGCAGGTGCGAGGCCAGATGTTGTGCTTGGCTCCCACGGAGTCACAAGGGGTTGTATTGAAAAGACATACGTGGCGGGCGATTTGTGAGGAATATGAGTCCCTGTTCACAGAATGTCTGTGCGGTGGGGAGGAAACAATTGTCTGAAATATGTACGCACAAAGATTGTTGAAATTCCCAATCCGTAGGGCGGACGCGACCTGCGTCGATCAGCACCCCTGAAACCCCCCGCGAGCGATCGAATCGCGCTTGACCAGTCCGGAAGCGTTGATATTGTTTGCCCTCGTGGGGACCAGCACGGCAGAGTTCTTCGCAGGGCGATTCGCTTTGGGTTGAATTGACGCAACTATTGCGTTCACCGAGTGTTGCGACTCACGTCCCACCTCATGGAGGGTGGGATTCGTTCAGGGATGAATGCTGGAGAGCATACGTCCCGACGGGTCCGATCTCCTCCACACAAACACACGTTCTCCCCTTCCAATCTGAATGAAACAGCTCCGCTGTTTCGCACCGAGAATCCGCCGGCTACCGGGCTTGCGGACAGGCGGCAAGACGCTTTGCCGAACAGTCGTGACTTGGGATCTCCTTCCCCCAAGGCTCAAGCCACTCGCCCCGTCGTGCGGAAAGACTCCGCACGGGGCGAGTGGCTTCTGTTTTTTGATGGTCGTAGAAATCAGATGTCCGTCAGAGGCAGGGAACTTGGATGGTCGATTCTCCCCACCCGTTGGGATTCTCCATCGCCGCTCAAGGGCCGAGGCCAGGTTGAATGAGACCTTCGAACAGAGCTGGTGTCATTGCTCGCCGTGCCAGTCTCCCCATGATTTTGTTCTCCATGATTTTGTGAAGCCTCCTCTTAATGCGTCTGGTTGTGTGTGTGCATCAGAATAGTAGGCAGCCCAACACCTAGCAGCCCCTCCCCCGCAGATTCTCGCGGCAACCGCTGGTGAACAGACGAAGGCCACAGCTGAAAGGAATTGAAACGCAGAGGGCGCTGAGGACGCAGAGACGGGCATGCCTTTGGAACTCTGCGTCCTCAGCGCCCTCTGCGTTTCCAATTTCCGAGTCTTTGGATCGAGGGATCTCCGATGTCGAGTTCTTCTGGTGACAGGGATCCGTGGTGATACCCTCCCGGCTTTTGTGATGCACACATGGTGCCACCGGGGTATTTAGGATCGTCGTCATCATTGCCAGGCCGACGGCTCACGACGGGATTCAATTCCACTGCGCCAGTCGGCGTGCGGACTCGGCGAGCTGCTGGAGCAACGTGGCTCGGTCGGGCTCGCTGACCTGCGGCAGGCACTCGCGCAGCAGCGTCACGGCCAGTCCGTGGCGACCGGCGTGGGCGGCGATCAAGCCCAGATCGCGGCAGGCCTCAATCGAGGTGGGATTCAGGGCGGTGAGGCGATATTGCACCGGCCACAGGGCGGCCCAGTTCGATTGCCGCATGTAGAGGTTCTTGAGATTCAGCAGCATCCGCTCGATCACCACGCGCGGGCTGGCGGGCTTGAGCGTGGGGAGCAGGTCTTTCGGGTCGATCTGCGTTCGCACGCTCAACCAGGCCAGACACTCGGCCTCCGAGAGTACCCGGCCTTCGGTAAACGGGTCGACGTAGAGCGTCGCGTGATCCGTCCTCAACTGGCAGACCACATGCTGAGGGGCTGGGATCAACTCCAGGGCAATGCCCAACCGGTCGGCCACCGCGCAGTACAACAGTGACAGCGTGATCGGGAGTCCGCGCCGCGACTCGATCACCTGCGGGAGAAAACTGCTCTCGGGTCGGCTGAAGCAGCCGTCGTCGCCCTTCAAACCGAACTCGCCGGACAGGCACTGGACGATCTGCTCGAGCATGTCCCGCTCGCTGGAGCTGCCGGCCATCTGGAGCGTCAACTGGTCCGCGCGCTGCTGAATCCAGTCGAGGGTCGGCTGGAACAACAGGTCGGGATCGGCGTCGCGAGCGAGTTCCAGAGCCGCCACGACGAGGTCGACATCACGGCGACCGACGAGGAGTTTCGAGAACTCCTCGTCCTGGTGGAATCGGGTGACATCCAGCGGTTTCATGGGCATCGCTTGCTCACCCCGACGCTCACTGGGTGTGGGTTGGCGAACACCACGGAGCATCGGACCGGAGGCTGTTTAGTGGATACCGCCGCGCGGGGTCAACGGGGGAGGGGCCAGCGGGAGCCGGTCCGGTGGAACTCGCCGAAGTCGAGCGGGGAGGTGCCAGCGTTCTGGCGCTTTCTGTGAGCGGCACGGCGCTAGCCGCCGGTTCCCCTCACCGTGGTTCGTCGGGGGAACTACGGGTTCTGGTTGGACAGGCGTGAGGGGAACCGGCGGCTAGCGCCGTGCCGCTCACTGGTCCAGAAACGTCTGCATCACCTGAATTTCTTCCGACGGAATCCCGGCATCCCCCAGCTTCGTCGACAGATCGAATTGCGCCCCCGTGGTCGCGTCTTTCTTCCGGAACACCCGGACGCGAATCCCCTGTCCGTCCCCGGAAGCGGAGAGGACCGCTCGCACCACTTCGGCGAGTTCAGCCGGGGTGGCCTGAGTCTCATCCCCGGTGGTGGACAGCAGGTACTTGTCGCCCGAGATGACGACGGCCACGAGAGAGACAGACGGCGTCGTGGGAGTCGCGACGGTCGTGGCCTGGATCGATTCATCCCCGACGAGATCGGTGGTGGTGGCCGTCGACGGACTGGTGGCCTGTCCCGGAGTGGGGCCGCCATCGCCCGCCCCGCTGCCGCCGAGTCCGGGGCCTTTGAACTGCGTTCCGATATAGAACGCCAAGGCCGCCACGCCGATCAGCACTCCGCCCGCCAGCCGTTGTCTCGTGGTGGTCGCCATTGCATCCCTCGCGGTCGGGTTAAGGGGTCAGGGTCCGGGTTGTGGAGCAGGCCAGCTACTCCCAGAACTTCTCGCCGCTCAAGTTGATCGGCGGATCCGTGACGACCTCGCAGTCGCCCAAGACCTGGCACTGGCAGGAGAGCCGCATCGACTTCTCGTTCCCAATTCGCATGAAGAACGTCAAGGGACCGAGCAAGAACCGCAGCCACTCGCGCAGGCCCTGGCGGCTGACGTTCTCTTCGCCCTTGGTGATCTTGACGCAACAAGACGCACACTGGCCGAGGCCATGACAGTTGGCGAACCAGTGCTTGTGAATCCCCGGATTGACCTGAATGTCATGCTTGAGAGCTTCATCCCTCAAGTTGGCCCCTTCCGGAACCTCGATCGTGCGCTTCTCTTTGACGAATGTGACCTTGGGCATCGGGCCGTAATCCTGAACTGGATCTTGAACTTGGAATCTGGGAGTGAGGACACAGCGTTCCCCAGACACCCTGATCTTAAACCACATCGAAACGCGATGCCAGCCGAACTGAGGATGGGCGAGGTGACACGGGTGCATTCGCCTCCCGTGAGTTTCCCCAGTCAGGCAGTAAGGCATGGGGATCGCCGTTGCTCGACCCCCGCAAGTTAGGGAGATCCCACCCGGAGAATCAGTGTCGGGGAGACATGGAGAGTACTCGTTCCCGGCTTCCGCTTTTCCACTTTCACAACAAACTGCCCTCCGGCTACCACAAACGCCCGGACGAGTTGATCCAGCGACACATCGGACGCGGCGCGTTCGATCTTGGCCACCCGAGGCTGGGTGGTCTTGAGGCGGGCACCCAGCTGGGCTTGAGTGATTTGAGAGGCTTTCCGCTGCTGCTGAATGGCCTGTGCCATCCCGACTCGGGCATCCAGGAGTTGTCGATCCTCGTTGGTCAGTTCGAGGAAGTCAGCGGCATCACCGAATTTCCAGCTTGCAGCTTGCAGGGCCTTTTGCTTTTTGGATTCCATGTCAGTCTCCCGGAACTGCAGATTTCCTACAAACTGTTCACGCTTGAATCAGGACGCTCCGGAGGTTCTCTCGCCCACTCTTCCTCCGTTGAGAACGAATGGCGGAATTGGAGTTGTCGGTCCTGCTCGTCGTGGACCTGGATCGTACATTCCCGAAGTGCGAGGTGCAGCTTCTGCATCGTCTCCTCCTCGACCTTCTGCCCTTCGCCGGGTTGGGAACTTCGAATCCTCAGATTATCCAAGTTGCGAAGTTTCAAGATTTGCTCGATCGTCTGCGGAGTGAGCAGCGATCGATCGATCCAGAGATCACGCAGTGAATTCAATTCTCCTGAGACGACGGACGATTGACCAGAAAAGGTACAACCCATCAGATTCAGACTGGAGAGCGACGACAATCGTGGAAGCAAACGGACATCTTCGTCTCCCAAGTCGAAATTGCTCAAATTCAGATTGTGCAGTTCTGGGAACAGTACAACCTCAGCCAGCAACCTCGAAGCAGGCTGTCGACTGCCGGGGGCAGTCACTGAAATCGAGTAACAGTCCTGGCGTCGTCGTTCCACATCCCGTCGTTCCCAAAATTCGAGCCATTCGAACCTGAACCGTTGCTTCAAGGGGGCCGTGACCGGTGGAGGAGTGGAAGGACAAAGCATCATGAAGGGGGCATCGCCTTTCATGATGAAACCGCCAGAGGCAACGATGAACTGCCTAGCCTGATGTCGACGGTATACCTTCCAATAGTACGGCCCCGCAAGGCCCGCTCCGACGAACAGCAGCAGCGTCAGCACGATCCAGCGTCGACGAATACCACGGTGAGGAAGGCTCGCTGTCTGTTGATTTGTATCGGTCATGTGTCTCTCCTGTGCTTCCAGTCACTGGACCAGATGACACTCGATGGCGGTGTCAATTCGCACTCCTGTCGCCGCTCTCGCGGCTGGGCGAGGCAGATGATCGGGCATCCGTGGGCTGTCGCGGCGACTGCCCACGGCTACACGCTGCCGCCGCTTCGCGGCTCAGGTCAGCTTCACGTCGCAAATCTTGGCCCAGTCGTCGCCACCGACTGACCACAGACCACTGAAAACTGACCACTTCTCCCCCCCTAACCCAAAATCCCCTCGACCACCTTCCCCTGCACATCGGTCAGCCGATAATCCCGCCCCTGGAACCGGTAGGTCAGCTTCTCGTGGTTGAACCCGAGCAGGTGCAGCATCGTGGCTTGCAGGTCGTGGACGTGGACCTTGTCTTTGGCGACGGTGAAGCCGAGTTCGTCGGTCGCTCCGTAGGTCGTGCCGCCCTTCACGCCGCCTCCCGCCAGGACCATCGAATACGCGTCCGGGAAGTGGTCGCGACCCAGGACGTTCCCTCCCGCTGTGCGGCCCTCGCGGAACGGCGTCCGACCGAACTCGCAGCCGATCACGATCAGTGTCTCGTCGAGGAGACCGCGCGCCTTCAAGTCCTGGATGAGAGCTGCGACCGGCTTGTCCATGGTCTTGCATTTATTGGTCAGGCCATCGCGGATGTCCTCGCCTGGACCGGTGCCGTGGAAGTCCCAGCCCCAGTCGAACAGCTGGACGTAGCGGACCCCCTGCTCGACGAGACGACGGGCGAGCAAGCAATTGTTGGCGAGGCTGGCCTGACCCGGCATGGCCCCGTAGGACTCCTGCGTCGCCTTTGTCTCTTTGCTGATGTCCATGATCTCGGGGACCGACATCTGCATGCGGAAGGCGAGTTCGTACTGGGCGATGCGGGTCAGCGTTTCGGGGTGGCCCATCTCGGCGGCCTGGATCTGGTTCAGGTCTCGCATCGCGTCCAGGCTCGCCCGCCGCAGGTCGCGATCCATTCCCTTCGGATCGGTGACGTACAGCACCGGGTCGCCTTGCGAGCGGCACTGCACGCCTTGATAAACAGCGGGCAGAAACCCACTCCCAAACGAGTTCTTACCTCCGTTCGGCTGGACTCCACTGGAGATCAGCACCACAAACCCCGGCAGGTTCTCGTTCTCGGTCCCCAGTCCATACGTCAGCCACGACCCCAAACACGGACGCCCCGACCGAGCCGATCCCGTATACAAGAGCAACTCCGCCGGAGCATGGTTGAACTGCTCCGTGAACATCGAGTTGATCACGCACAGCTCATCCGCCACCCCATGCAAATTCGGCACGGCGTCCGACAGCTGGACCCCGCCCTGGCCGTACTTGCCCCACGTGCGCGGCGTCCCCAGCAGCTTAGGCATCCCACTGGTAAAGGCGAACTTCTTCCCCTTGATGAACTCATCCGGGCAGTCCTGTCCCGTGCGCTTCACCAGCTCCGGCTTGTAGTCCCACAGGTCAAGATGCGGCGGCGACCCGACCAGATGAATGAAGATGACATGCTTGGCCTTACCCGCAAAGTGCGAGGCTTTTTCAGCGAGCGGGTTCACGACCCCGGGAG
>JAYWFM010000262.1:0-4313 GCA_043778825.1 Planctomycetota bacterium
GCCGGGCAGCTCTTCGGTCAGACCGGTCGCGGCGCGCGTAATGGCGTTGCGACCGAGTTTCCCCGGCTCGCCGCCTTCGAGTCCGAAAGGTGCAAACGGGCCGCGTCGCTCGGTCAGCAGCGAGACTTTGAGCGGCTTCAAGAATTCGATCCGCCGCACGATCCCGTCGCCGCCGCGATGTTGACCCGCTCCGCCCGAGCCGCGACGGATTGAGAACTCCAGCACGCGGACGGGGTAACGCCGCTCGATGACTTCCGCGTCGGTCAGCCGCGTATTGGTCATGTGAGTGTGAACGGCATCGGCTCCCTGCGAGTCGCGAGTCGCACCGCTGCCGCCGCAGATCGTTTCGTAGTAGCCGAAGCTGCCGTCGCCGAACGTCAGATTATTCATCGTCCCCTGACTCGCCGCCGCCAGCTTCAGCGCCCCCAGCAGCACATCGACCACGCGCTGCGAGGTCTCGACATTCCCGCCCACGATCGCCGCACACTTCTCGGGATCGTCGTGAGCTGGAGGATTGAGCAGGCACTCCGGCAACTCGATCGTCACCGGGATCAGCACCCCGCCATTGAGCGGAATCTCCTCGTCGATCAGGGTGCGAAACACATACAACACTGCCGAGGTCACGATCGCCCGGTTGGCATTCAGGTTGCTCGCCAGCACCGGTCCAGTCCCGACAAAGCTGACCCGCGCGGAGTCCCCGGCGATCGTGATCGTGGCGGCAATCGGACTGCCGTCGTCGAGGTGGTCGACGCACCGGTACTCCCCATCCGGCATCGCCGCCAACGCCCGGCGGACCTTCGAGGCTGCCGCCTCGCGGATGAACCGCATGTACAGCTGCACGGTCGGCAGCGAGTGCCGCTCCACGAGTTGATCGAGCAGATGCACTCCGGTCTGGTTGGCCGCGATCTGGGCGGTGACATCGGCCACGTTGTCATCGGGCCGCCGCGAGGGATGCGGTCCCGCCGAGAGCAGTTCCCGCAGTGCCGCCTCTTGGAACACGGGTGCATTCGCCAATTGGCGGTCCCCCATCCTCTCTGCCCCCTCTCCCCCACAATCGGCGCTGCTGTCGGAGAGGACTCCACTGTGGGGGAGAGGGCCGGGGTGAGGGGGCCGGAGCGGGCAGTGTGGCCCCCTCACCCCCACCCTCTCCCCCGCAACGTGTCCTCCGGTGAGATTGATGTCGCTCGCGGGGGAGAGGGAGCCGGAGACCGCCAATGGGCGAATGCACCCTTGAAACGCTCCCTGCCGCACGATCCGCAGGTTGCGGATCAGCACCCCTTCGTCCGCCAGAGTCTTCGAAAACGGAGGCATGCTCCCCGGCACGATGCCGCCGAGTTCCGCGTGATGTGCCCGGCTGGCCACGATGAACAGGATCGTCCCTGCCGCCCCGAACACCGGCGTCACGACCGTCAGGTCTGGCAGGTGCGACCCGCCGCGATACGGATCGTTCGTCAGCACCACATCGCCAGGCTGCAAGTCGGGATTGTCGGCCAGCACGAGTTTGACCGTCTCGCTCATCGCCCCCAGATGCACCGGAATGTGCGGGGCGTTGACGATCAACTCCCCCGCCCCATCGAACAGCGCGCAGCTGTAGTCCAGCCGCTCCTTGACGTTAGTGGAGACGGAAGTCCGCCGGAGCGTCTCGCCCATCTGCTCGGCGATGCTGGCGAAGAGGTTGTTGAAGATTTCGAGCCGAATCGGATCGGGTGCGGCGTGGGACGGGCACATATGCCCGTCCGTCCTGGCCGTCCCACCCGCCCAGTGCTGCGATACCGTGATCGACCCGTCTTCGCCGATTTCCGCCTGCCAGCCCTCGTCGACGAAGAGAGTGGTCATCGACTCGCTCACGAGAGCGGGGCCATGAACGGGAAGGACGGGCCAATGGGCCCGTCCCACGGGGACTCGCTCCCAGGGCGTGACTTCGACCCACCGCCCGGCCACTCGCACCCGCTGCGGCTCACCGGCCACCGGTTGCCAACTCAGGCTGACGGGCACATCGGGCGGCGTACTCTGTTCGTGAGTCACCAGGACCCGCGCCGCCACGACCTCGACCGGGCGTCCGTCGCGGCGGAATCCAAACTCGCGCTGATGGGCGGTTTCGTAAGCGGCGGCAAAGTCGCCGACGTAGGACGGGCCCATTGGCCCGTCCTTCCCCGACTCGGCAGCTAGGTCGCGCGACGGGTTCGTGATCGTGATCGTCGACTCGATCCCGATGTACCGCAGTTCGAGAGAGTGCTCCACTTGCAGTCGGGGTTCATGGACGTGTCCGACAAGAGTCGACGTAGCGTGGGCTTTAGCCCACGTTTCTTGGCGGATCATGATCCCGCGTGGGCTAAAGCCCACGCTACCGGGACTTCTAGCGGATGCGTCCTCATGAGGCACGGAGGACTGATGTCCCCCGCTCGCTGGCCCACTGGCTTCGTCGGTCAGTTCCTCGAACAGCGATCGCAGTTGTGCGTCGTTCATCGATGACAACGGAACCAGCAGCGTCCGCGAGGCATGCCGCGTTTCACTCGCACAGGCGATGCCGTAGGCACTCAGCACGCTCGCCAGCGGATGCACCACGATCGTCCGCATGCCGAGTTCTTGGGCCAGTGCGCAGGCATGCTGCGCCCCGGCTCCGCCGAACACGGCCAGGGCGTACTCCTGCGGGTCGTACCCGCGAGCGACCGAAATCCGCCGCACCGCGCGGGCCATGTGGCTGTTCGCGATGGCGATCAGTCCCTCGGCGAGTTGCTCGATCGTCAGGTCGTATCTCCCCTCGATTCGCACTCTCTCGGAGAGTTCCGCCAACCGGCTCTCGGCAGCCTTCCCATCGAGCGGAAACGGAAACCGCCCGGCCAAGATCCGGCCCAGGAACAGGTTGCAATCCGTGATCGTCAGCGGACCACCGCGCCCGTAACAGGCCGGTCCCGGATCGGCCCCTGCGCTGGCGGGGCCGACCGTCAGCTTCACGCCATCGAAGCTGCACAGGCTCCCCCCGCCGGCGGCGACGGTTTCGATGGCCAGCGTCGGTGTCGCGATGCGAACGCCCGCCTTGCGACTTTCGGTCTCCAGTTCAAACCGACCGTCGAAGCGCGACACATCGGTACTCGTGCCGCCCATGTCGAACCCGATCGACCTCGGGTATCCCGCCCGCGTGGCGGTCGTCGAGAACCCGATCGCCCCGCCCGCTGGTCCGGAGAGGACGCTCTCCTTGCCCGAGAAGCGATCGGCTGTGACGAGTCCTCCTGAAGAGGTCATCAATAGTAGCGAGTTGTGGGACGGGCACATTTGCCCGTCCGTCCTTGGACCTTCTTCGGAGGCAGGACGGGCAAATGTGCCCGTCCCACGAGAGTGCAACCCCGCTTCGATGCGAGTGACATACTCCCGCAGCACCGGATTGAGGTACGCATCCAGCACCGTACTCTCCGCCCGTGGCACGATCTTGATCGACGGCGACACCGCGTGAGACAGCACCACTTCCCGAAACCCGATCTCCCGCGCCAGCTCTCCCAGCGCCCGCTCATGCACCGGATTGCGATACGCATGCAACAGCGCAATCGCCAGCGACTCCACCCCCGCAGCTTGCAGTTCACGCAACTGAGCGAGGGCTGGCTCGATGTCCAGAGGGACGAGGACCGACCCGTCAGCGGCCAGTCGTTCATCGACCTCAATGACACAGTGAGTCAGCGGCACCGGCTTGCGAACGGCGAGTTCAAACAGCTGCGGGCGGGCCTGATCCCCGATCAACAGCAGGTCACCAAACCCGCGCGTGGTGACGAACCCGACCCTGGCCCCGCGGCGTTCCAGCAGGGCGTTCGTCCCCCGCGTGGTGCCGAGCCGCACCTCGCACGGGGGGAGTGGATCACCCGCTGCGAGGCCGAGTACGTAACGTATCCCCAGGACCGGGGCTTCCTCCCCGGTCGACAGTTCATACGCTGTCCCCGGAATCAGATAATCCGGCAGTGGCGAGGCCAGCGTCAACGTCCCGAGGGCGGCATCGTGGCTCTCCACGATGAAGCTCTCCGCGAGCCCCCTGAACCGCAGACTTGCCCCGTTCCAGAATCCCGCAGGGTCGTGACACCGCGATAGATCCTCAATGGTCCGGTGATCGAATACCCGCGCCACCACGCCCTTCGTCTGCCCGGAACTGAGAGTCTTAAAGACCCGCACCTCGCCCGACGGAGTGACCCCCACGCAGTCGGTGAACGTCCCACCGACATCAATGGCAAACCGCCAGACAGGGCGCTCAGTGTCTCCAGTCATCGGCGGGTCCAATCGATCAAACTCTGGCGAGCCGGGTGGCGTCAGCCCCCGGACTCAGTCGAGAG
>JAYWFM010000263.1:0-10163 GCA_043778825.1 Planctomycetota bacterium
GAGAGAGAGAGAGAGAGAGAGAGAGAGAGAGAACACGTTGGTCGCGTCATCAAAGCCCTGGGGTGGCAACCCCAGGGCTTTCTGGCTGACAGCTGAAAGCTGACCGCTACTTACCGCACATCGTCCTGCCCGTCGCAGAAGTCGGCCTGGTCGCTGAACCCGCTGCCGGACATGTGGCCCTTGTGGCCGCAGGTGCCGCTGATGTTGTAGCTCTGTTGAACCGAGCTGAAAGCCGAGCCGACATCTTCGAGTTCGTTGTTGATATTCAGCGAAACTTCGCTCAGGCCGACGACCAGACCGAGGATCGCGATCGTCGAGACCAGAACCAGTTCAGCCGAAACAATGAAACCGGCTTCGTCATTCTTCAGGGCGGCGATGAGCTTGAGCATGAGAGTGTCTTTCGTGCGGTGGGGTAGTGTTTGTCACTTCGAGGTGGCTGTCACTTCGATGAAATGACCTAATGCAGGCTCGGTGCCAAAGACCTTGAACAGTGTCAAGAAATCTTGACAGCGCGCGACAAGCAGCCTCGCAACACACGATGACCATGAGGCTTACAGCATCCCAAAATAATCGACGACAATGTCAATCCGCTGAACACCCGCCAAACCCCGTTGAGGCGTTTTCGCCACAGAAAAACCAAGGTTCCCGCGATCTCGACGGAACTCGTTCTCCCTCTGCGAGATGCGAGATGATGCCGAAAGGCTACGATGTGGCCCAGCGGCCACAGGCGAGCCGGAGGGCGTCAGCTATCAAAGAAGTACCCCACCCCGGAGGGGTCGAAGCCCATAGCCGGTGGTCGAGCGCAGCGACACCACCGGATCTCGCGCCCCCAACAACTCCTGTATCCCGAAGGGATTCCAGCCGCCCTGGTCGTTCGGGCGATTCAAGCGGCTGCAATCCCTGCCGGGATAGAAATCGTCAGGTCGCGTCTATCCGGTGGTGGCGCTGCGCTGACCACCGGCTATGGGCTGGAATCCCTTCGGGATAGGGGGAGGATTGATCTCCCTCCCGTCGGTCGCTCAACCCTCAACCCACCTCAACCGACGCCCTCACACGAACCGACGATGTCCGGTTGCACCCGCTGGGCCATATCGGCGAGGCTCAGGCCCGCGGGGCGGACCGGCTCGATCGGAGTGGGAGCGAGAACCTCTTCGACCGTCGGAGGTGGCAGCGGAGCCACGGCGGGCGCGGGTTCCGGTTCCGTGGCGTAGGGAATCTCGATCGGGGTCATGGACTCGGCGGGAATCGATTCCGGTGACAGGTGCACCAAGACGGGGACGAGACTCTCCACCGGGACAGTACACTCTTCGGCGACGACCGGCTCGACCGGAACCGGCGGCTGAGCCAGCGGCCCGCGCGTGGGCGGCTTCATCGGCTTAAAGTCGAGCGGTGGAGCGGGGATCGGACGCGACGAATAGGCTGCGGCACTCTTCAGCGAAGGAACGGCCAAAGTGATGCCCCCTCCCTGAGCGAGCGGCCCGCGCGTCGGCGGCTTGAGCGGTTTGAAGTCGAGCGGCGGTGGCGGGACCGGACGGCTGCTCCAGTCCGTCGGGGCCTCTGGGGGAGGTGCGGAACTGGTCGGATCCGAACCGGGGCCGGAAGCATCCCCGCTCGGTTCCGCGGTGGCTTGAGCCATTGGGCCGCGCGTGGGCGGCTTCATCGGTTTGAAATCGAGCGGAGGCGGCGGGATCGGGCGAGTCCACGCCACGACAGGGGCCGGAGCGGGAGTGGCGATCTCCGTGGTCTCGGTTGTCGAGGCGGGGGTTTCCGTAGGAGTCTCGGCAGCCAACGCAGCTGCGGCTTGTGCGAGTGGTCCGCGTGTCGGCGGCCTCATCGGTTTGAAGTCGAGCGGCGGCGGCGGGATCGGACGAGTCCACGCCACGACAGGGGCCGGAGCGGGAGTGGCGATCTCCGTGGTCTCGGTCGTCGAGGCGGGGGTTTCCGCAGGAGCCTCCGCAGCCAGCGCCGCTGCGGCTTGGGCGAGTGGTCCGCGTGTCGGCGGTCGCATCGGCTTGAAGTCGAGGGGCGGGGCCGGGATCGGACGCACCCACGGAGTCGGAGCGGTCGCGTCTGCTGAACCGGTCTCAGAGGAGGCCGGTGACTCCGATGACGCTGCCTCCCCGGTCGCGCGTGGCCCGCGCATCGGTGGCTTCAGCGGGCGGAAGTCGAGCGTCTTCATGCGGTTGATCAGGGCGGGCGTCAACCCCGTGATCGCCGTGGACTCATACTCCAGCCGTGCGGAGTCGGATTGCGAGTCGTCCTCGCGGTCGCTGTCACTCGACTCCACCGGAGTCGTCAGCGTATCGATCACCTGCCCCGCTGCCGGTCCGCGTGTCGGCGGCTTATTGGGCCGGAAGTCCAGCGGCGGCGCAGGGATGCTGGCCTCCAACTCCGCAGCCACGAGAGCCGCCTCGCGCGGCGGGCGCGGTCCCTGATACTGGTAATACGTGCATTCGATCCGCCCGTTGTAGAGCTTGCGGCGGCGGTCGGCGGTCTTCCCGGCCTGCCGCTCAAACATCGGATGCGAGGTCAGACAGTAGAACGACCACGTCGGGTGCATCCGCATGATCTCGCCGAAGTCCTCGTTGAGCTGATCGACCGTGTCACGTTCACCCATGCGCTCGCCGTACGGCGGGTTGCAGATCATGCAGCCGTACTCGCGGTATTCGTTGAACTCGGCGAAGAGTTTGCGTTCGAAGTGGATGTCGGTCCCGACCCCGGCGTCACTGGCGTGTTTGCGGGCCAGGCGGATCACCTGCGGGTCCATGTCGGTCGCGATGATCGACATCTCCAGAGGCTTCTGCCGCAGGTCGCGGGCTTCCTTGCGAGCCTCGGTCCAGAGCTTGATCGACACCTGCGGCCACGTCTCGGCGACGAAGGAGCGGTCGCCTCCCGGCGGCATGTTGCGGGCGATGAGGGCCGCTTCAATCGGGATCGTGCCGCTGCCGCAGAACGGGTCGACCAGGATGCGGTCGCGGTTCCAGTAGCTGAGCTGGATCAGGGCGGCGGCGAGGGTCTCCTTGAGCGGAGCATCGGTGGTCATCTGGCGGTAGCCGCGCTTGTGCAGGCCCTCGCCCGAGGTGTCGATGGTAAGCAGCGCCCGGTCGTTGAGTAGCGAGATCTCAATGGCGTACTCGGGGCCTTCCTCGTCGAACCAGATACGGTTGTGCTTGGTCTTGAGCCGCTCGACGATGGCCTTTTTGACAGCTCGCTGGACGCTCGGCGTCGCGGTCAGCATCGACTTGACCGACTTGGCATAGACCGGAAATTTGGCATCGACGCCCAGCCACTCTTCCCAAGGCATTTCCTTGGTGCGTTCGAAGAGCTGCTCGAAGTCGGGGCAGTGAAACTCGCCCATGACGAGCTGCACGCGATCCGCGGTGCGGAGCCAGAGGTTGGCCTTGCAGATGGCGGTGAGGTCGCCCTTAAAGCGGACGCGACCGTCCTCGACCCGGGTCTCGGTGTACCCGAGTTTCTGGACCTCGCGCTCGACAATCGCTTCGAGTCCAAACGCCGCTGTGGCGATGAGTTCAACCTGTTCCATGATGTCCTGAATTCGTGAGTCGCCGAGATCGATCCCGGCGAGGGGGGGAGGAGCTGTCAGCATTCAGCCGTCAGCTTTCAGCCAGAAAGAAGTCGCAACCGCTGGTCCGCCAGCCCTCTGGCTGACTGCTGAAAGCTGATGGCTGACAGCTTTCGCCCCCCATTATTCCCGATCCCGTCGCCGTTTGTTAGTCCCTCGTTGGGCAAAGGGGTAAAACCACATCCCGAACGGCGTATTGAGGATCGGTTGTGGCGATTCCAAGCGAGTCGCCCGTCCGATCACCCAGGCATTCCGCCGCAGCAGGAACTCCTCCGGAACACACGCCGCAGCCCCATCTTCCGGCGTCGCGGGTCGGCACTCGGAGACCTCAATCGTCCCGACCAGCACCCCGCGCGGCAGGTTCTCAATTTTAAGACCATGCGTCTCGGCCGCCTCGATCGCATAAGCCGCCTGCGACGGTTGCTTCGACGCATACAGATAAATCGGCCCCCCTGGTCGCACCGGCAATCGGCGGATCTCGATCGTCTTGATCCCGCGCAGGATCAACTCGGCCCACGGCTGCTGGATGCCGAAGGCGAGATGATTCGGGAGTTCGGGCATGGGGACTTCCATCGTCGATATCACTTGTCTGAACCCACGATCGATCCACTGCATCAGAGCGTCCACAGCGGATGTTTCTCCCAATCTGGGATCAGCCCCAGACCGGCCCTGGGAATGTCCGGGTAATCGGCCAGCAACTCTTTGAACCGGTCGGTCCAGTCGTTGCCGGGTGAGATGATGCTGAGCAGATACCGACAGATCGTGAGTACTGTTAAGACACGATCATTCGGAATATGTTTCCAGAGAGGGTCTTTGTTGGGAATGGACGGTTTGTTACCCAAAACGCGATTCCACAGGCGTGAGTGATGAGCACAGAGGTTTCGAATGGTATTCAGAGTCCTTAGCCATGTCATGCAGACTGCATCTGCAATCTTGTATTGAGTCGCAAAAGCTTTCTGTATGGTAGGGTCACACCCGCGATAGAACGTGTACAGTTCTCCGAAACTCATCAGCTCGCAGGCCACCCAGATTGGCAAGTCGAGGTGATCGCTCCCGTACTTTGTTCGAAAATGCTTGACGAAGTCCTCGTGGCTCTTGCTGGCCTGTTGCTGGAGGCTCTCCAGAAATCTGGTTCGATCCGGTCGCGAGAGAATGGGAAGAGTTGTGGGATCGTCAGCATAGCCAAATGGACCATGTTTCGAGGCGTGGAGATAGGCCAATCGGTTGCGGGCGTCGACTTCAATCCGCTCGATCGCATCCATCACGAGCAGCCGCAGACGACGGTCGAACACATATCGATCCCAAACAACATCGATCGAGGCGTTGGGAAAAGACTCGCTGAGTTTCTGTCTGGGATTTGCGGGATCGGGCTGACGGTCAGGATACCAGTATCCACTCAATCGATAGTAACTGACGGATTGAAGACGTTCGATAATCTTTGTTCGGTCGCCTGTGAGTCCCAGATGAATCAAGCGGTCGGCCTGTTGCTCATAAGTCAGGAATGGCTTCGTAAACTTCAATTTGGCACCGATTGATCGCTCTGAAATGAAAAGACCCCCCGAAGTGTGCATGCCTTGCGGCAGAGGCCCGGGGGGTCAACTAGAATTATGGTATCGGCTGAAGGGCGAGATGTCAATTAGCAAAAGATCCTCTTTTCGTATCTCGTTGAGTGGCGACGCGAAGTCCTCGAAGCGGGGCACACTTGCCGGTCCACCCCGCTCCACCCACAATGAACCCATCCAAGCGATCATGTGTATGGCCCGGAGTTCGAGATGCCTAGTCTGTTCCATCGTCCGTACTCCGTCAATCCGTGGCCCGAATCCGTGAGCGGCACGGCGCTAGCCGCCGGTTCTTCGGACGTGATCCAGTGCGAAGAACCGGCGGCTAGCGCCGGGCCGCTCACTCGGCGACGACGGACGAGGACATCCGTCGTACGGGCGGCTCTGCTCGTCTTGCTCTCGATGGGATCGAGTCTCTTCGCCGACGACACCACCGCCGTTCGCATCCTCGAACGCCGTTGCATCCAGTGCCATGACGCCGCCGATGCGAAGGGGGGACTGTCTCTCGAAGTCCGCGAAGCGGCTCTCAAGGGCGGCGAGACCGGCCCGGCGTTCGTGCCCGGTCAGCCCGAGGAGAGCCTCCTCTGGCAGCAGATCAGCGGCGATAAACCCGAGATGCCGAAAGGAGCCGCTCCGCTCACCGTGGCCGAACGCGAGACGATTCGAGAGTGGATCGTGGCTGGGGCGAAGTGGCCGCAGACACCACTCCGCGATCGGCGGCATGAGGTCACTGACTGGTGGTCGTTTCAGCCGCTCAAGCGGCCCGAGGTGCCGAGTGTCGCCTTTCGCTCCGCGAAAGGCCGGTCTTTTGCGGAGCAAAAGACGACAATCGATGCCTTCCTCCAACAGGCCCAGCACAAGGCCGGTCTCACCCCCTCTCCGGAAGCCGACCGCGCCACGCTCATCCGCCGGTTGAGCTTCGACCTCATCGGGCTGCCGCCGACACCTGATGAGGTCCGGGCTTTTGAGCAAGACGCCGAGCCGAACGCCTACGAGCGGCTCGTGAACCGTCTGCTCGACAACCCCGGCTACGGCGAACGTTGGGCGCGGCACTGGCTCGATGTCGTCCACTTCGGCGAGACGCATGGGTATGACAAGGACAAGCTGCGGCTGAATGCGTGGCCGTATCGCGACTATGTCATTCGAGCCTTCAATGAGGATCGTCCATACCGCCGCTTCATTGAGGAACAGCTGGCTGGCGATGTCCTCTACCCCGGCACTGCTGACGGCATCGAAGGGCTCGGGTTCATCGCCGCAGGGCCCTGGGACTTCATCGGACATGCCGAAGTTCCCGAGTCGAAGATCGATGGCCAGGTCGCCCGCCACCTCGACCGCGACGACATGATCACCAACACGATCCAGACCTTTTGCAGCCTGACCGTCCAGTGTGCCCAGTGCCACAACCACAAGTTCGACCCGATCAGCCAGGAAGATTACTTCGCCCTGCAAGCGGTCTTTGCAGCCGTCGATCGCACCGATCGCGCGTACGACCGCGACCCGGCGGTGGCGGCGAAGCGGGCTTTGCTCACGGGCCAGCGAACGGAAGTGGTGGCGAAATACAAGGCGATCGAGCAGGCCGTGCAGACCCGCGCGGGTGAGCCACTGGCCGCTCACGACACACGGATTGCGGCCCTCGAAAAGGAAGCGACACCGGCGGGGGCCATCCCGATCGAGTACGGCTGGCACAGTGGGATCGAACCGCAGGCCGACACTGAAAAGTGGGTGCAGGTGGAACTGCCCCAGCCAGTCGAACTCACGGAGATCATACTCCGACCGTGCCACGATGACTTCAACGGGATCGGCGACGGGTTCGGGTTCCCGAGGGCGTTTCGCGTGCAAGTGGCCGATGATGCGGGCTTCTCGGAGAACGTGCGACTGATCGGCGAGAAGACGCTCGACAAGCCGAAGCTCGCGCCGGTGCGTCTCCCGGTCGACAAGCAGACGGCTAAGGTGATTCGCATCACGGCGACTCAACTCGCACCCCGGCAGAATGACTTCATCGTCGCGCTGGCCGAGTTGCAGGCGTTGACCGCCGATGGGAAGAACGTCGCGCAAGGAGCGATGGTGTCGGCGCTCGATTCGATTGAGGCCGGGCCGCGCTGGGGGAAGAAGAACCTGACCGATGGGCTATTCCCGGGGACGAAGGGGGATGTGGCACTGCCTCTGGCCGAGGCCCGCCTGGAGCGACAGAAGTTGTGGGACGCCACGATCACTGCGGATGAGGCGACCGAGCGGGCGCGCCTCGGGACGGAGCGCGACCGCCTGCAAGCCGAGATCGCCGCACTCCCGTCCCAGGCGGTGGCCTACATCGGAGCGGTCCATACCGGCAGCGGGGCGTTCAGCGGGACCGGAGCCAACGGCGGGAAGCCGCGACCGATTCACCGCCTCGCGCGCGGCAGCGTGACCCAGCCGCTGGAAGTGGTCAACCCTGGAGCGATCTCGGCCATCACCGCCCTCCCGGCGAGGTTCGATCTCCCCGCTGACCATCCCGAAGGCGACCGCCGCGCGGCCCTCGCTCGCTGGATCGGTTCGCCCGACAACCCGCTGACTTGGCGGTCAGCGGCGAATCGCGTGTGGCAGTACCACTTCGGTCGCGGGCTGGTCGAGACCACGAATGACTTCGGGAAGAACGGCGGTTTGCCGTCGCACCCGGAACTGCTCGACTGGCTGGCCTGCGACATGCGCGAGCATCAGTCGTTGAAGCAACTACACCGCACGATTGTGCTGAGTGCCGCCTACCGGCAGGTCTCGACCGATGACCCGGCGAAGTCCGAGATCGACAGCGACAACCGGCTGCTGTGGCGGATGAACCGTCGCAGACTGGAGGCCGAGCCACTGCGCGACAGTGTGCTGGCTACAGCCGGTCTCCTCGACCGCACGCTGTACGGCCCGAGCTTCCAGGACTTCGTGATTGAGAAGCCGGAGCACTCGCCGCACTACGAATACCATCTGTACGACCCCGCCAACCCCCAGAGCTTTCGCCGGGCGGTCTACCGGTTCCTGGTGCGGTCCCAGCCGGAGCCGTTCATGGCCAGCCTCGACTGCGCCGACCCCTCGATGCAGGTCGAACGCCGCAACGAATCAGCCTCCCCGCTCCAGGCTCTGTCGCTCTGGAACGATGCCTTCATGCTGACGGCAGCGCGGCTCGCGGAGGAAAAGTCGAAGACCGATACGCGCCCCTTGGCCGACCAAGTGGCCGTTGCGTGGTACGCCTGCGTCTCTCGCCCGATCTCGCCCGAGGAACAGAAAGTCCTCACCGAGCTGGCCACCGAACACGGCCTGAGCAGCGTCTGGCGGGTACTCTGGAACTCGAACCAGTTTGTGTTTGTGGAGTAGGTCCAGCGGTTGGAGTTCAGCCTTTAGGCTGCTTCGGTCCGGCGGTCATGAATGTCGCCTTTCGCTCCGCGAAAGGACGTACTTTCGCGGAGCGAAAGGCGACACTCCCGACCCGGCTGACGCCGGATGCTCGCCGGGCTACACTGCGAACACTGGGAGGGGCATGTCGCCCCGGATGTGCTTCGGGAGAGCAGTATGAACTGGGTTGTGTCCGCGTCGTCCCCGGCCTCGGTGGCCTGTCATTGGCTGGTCGTTGGTGTCTGGGAAAAGGCAGATCTGCCAGTGGGGGCCAGTGCCGTCGATCAGGCGACGCAGGGAGCGATCCGCGACCTCCAGACACGCGGTGACATCACCGGGAAGCTGGCCGAGACGGTCGAGATCCTCCTCGCCCCCGGCATCGCAGCTCATCGCATCTGCATACTCGGACTGGGCGACCCGGCGACGCTGACTCGGGCCAAGCTCGACAAGGCCCTGATGACCGCCAGCCGGAAACTCTCGGCGAAGGCAGCTGTGTCGGTCGCGGTGCTGTTGCCAACGGGACCACTGTGCGGTCTCTCGGCGGAGACGCTGGCGACATGCGTCGCAACCGACTTCACGCTGGGCTGCTACGGTCAGGGGCTCTACAAGGCCGAAGCCGATCGCTTTGAATTCGCGCAGGTCACGCTGCTCGTCGATGCGGCTCAGATGCCCGAAGCCGAACGTGGGGTGGCCACCGGGCGCATCCTGGGCGAGGCGACGAACCTGACTCGCGAACTGGTGAACCGTCATCCCAATGAGATCTACCCCGAGACGTTTGCGAATCGCATGGAGCAGGAAGCGCAGCGCTGGGGGATCGCCTGTGAGGTGATGGACGAAGCTCGCATTCAGTCAGAACGCATGGGCTCGCTGCTGGGCGTCTCGCGCGGCAGTTCGCGACCGCCGCGCGTGGTCCTGCTCCGTTACGAAGGGGCCGGAGCCGGGAAGCCGTGGCTCAGTCTGGTCGGCAAGGGAGTCACGTTCGACAGCGGGGGGCTGTCGCTCAAGCCGTCCGACTCGATGAAGACGATGAAGTGCGACATGGCCGGGGCCGCGACCGCCTTGGGGGCCATCACCGCCATCGCCCGACTGGGGCTGAAGGTCAACGTCCTCATGGCTGCGGGGCTGGTCGAGAACATGCCGAGCGGGTCGGCGTTCATGCTGGGTGAGATCCTCACGGCTCGCAACGGAATGACGATCGAGATTATGAACACGGATGCGGAAGGCCGGCTGGTCCTGGCGGACATTCTGTCGTATGTCGTCGATCAGGGGGTCGACCGCATCATCGACCTCGCCACGCTGACCGGAGCCTGCGTCGTGGCCCTCGGCGAAGAGGTCACCGGCGTCTTCACCAATCAACAGGAGTGGTGCGATTCGCTTCTGTCCGGTGCTGCCGAGGTCGGCGAGGACGCCTGGCAGATGCCCATGTTCGACTCCTTCGCCGAACAGCTCAAGTGTGACACCGCCGACATGAAGAACATCGGCACCCGCTGGGGCGGAGCGATCACGGCTGCGAAGTTCCTGGAGAAGTTTGTCAGCGGCAAGCCGTGGGTGCATCTGGACATCGCCGGACCCGCGTTTGCAGAGACCTCCAAGCCCCACCGCGACGGCGGAGCGACCGGGGCGATGGTGCGGACGCTGGTGCAGGTGGCACGGGACTTCAGCGAACA
>JAYWFM010000264.1:0-4298 GCA_043778825.1 Planctomycetota bacterium
GGGACTCGCCACGAAGACCGACCTCCAGACCTGGATCACGCTGGCGATGCAGTTCGTGAAGGGCCTGGAGCCGAAGTGTGCGGTGAAGAAAACTCGAAGCCCGAAGCCCGAATGAGACGCTCAGCCGCCACTCCCATCACCTGCCGGGAGTGTCGTCGTTCGCCCCGCGAAAGAACGCTCTTTCGCGGAGAGAAAGGCGACACGGATTGTGTGACAGCGAATCGACATCACTCCACCGCCCAGCCCATACGCTGGCTCCCGGAAATCGTGACCCGCGCTGGATGGCATCCTATGGCTTCGGCACCCCGCCGTGTTCCTTCCGGATCGACGCGATATATCCCTTGGCCCCGTCCACCAGGCTGGGGTCGGTGATCTGGTCCAGCACCACGATCGCCTCGTCGGTTTTCTGCTGCCGCACCAGGGCTTTGGCAATGGCGAAGCGGCCCGCGTCCTGGCCATTCTGGTCCCCGGATTCGCGCGTCGCCTCTTCGGCGGCCAATTGCAGCTTGTCGGGGAAATCGCTCCAGGAATAGACCCCCATGGCGGTCACCAGCAGGTTGGCCTTCGATAGATGGTTCTCGCGGCGTTTGTCTCCCAGATGCAGATACGGCATCACGTACAGATCCATAATCGCCATTGCCAGCGGCTTGTCGTCCATGTTCGTTTGGAGAAACATCGTGGCCACTTCCGCCAGACCGACCCCGCTGCGGCGAATCTGGATCGGGTCCGCGAGAATGAGTCGCTGGGCGTGTTCGAGATTGCGACCGATTAAGAAATAGACTTCCTGCTTGTTGTCCTTGTGGGCCATGTATTCTTCGAGGCTGGCCCAATACAGCAGCGGGGCGTCGACCTTGCCGTAATTATCGGGGATGTCGCGTCCCGCCTGTTTCTTGAGATAGGCGATTAAAGCCCGGCGGGATTTGTAAGTCAGTTGGGTCTTGGCCCGGTCGGTGATCATCCCCGGTGGGGGCGGGGCCGGGTTCCTCGCCCCTTCGAGTCCGGTCAACCGCAGCGGCAGCGGAAACGGCGGTGGCCCCAGGTCGGCCCGCACGACATCGGTCAGGACCTCCAGCGACAACCCCAGCCCGTTGGCCTTGGGGTCCTTGTTCGTCGGGTCTTTCAGGTACGGAACCAGCTTCTCCTCCGGCGGCTTCGGCGGAGCCTTCTCCCCCGGCTTCGGCAACGGCGGATCGGCGGTGAGGTCGCGGTATTCCTTGGTTCGTTGCTGTGAGGTTTTCATCGGTTCCACAACGGGAACCGGCGGTTCCGCTCGCGGCATACTAGGGAGGCCCCGCAATTGCCCTGCGGTGATTCTTGATGGTCCCATCTTGTCGTTCTCTGCCTGGATCATGGTTGATCGTAAGTGTTTCGCCCCATTCGACCGATCGTCAAAGTATTTCGTCAATATTTGGATGGCCTGCGAGACCACCTGCGAGTCTTCCTCACCGAGAAACGAGAGTGGAACGTGTTCCGGCAATGACCGAATGGTCTCGGAAAGAATGACTTCGCCCGAGCCCATAAAGAACCGGTGGTGCCCCGGATCGTCACCGGGACCGGTCCACAGCAAATCCAGGATTTCCCCATTTGGTTTCAAGCCGTCCAGAGCATAGTCGTACAGTTTTCTGAGTCGAACCACATCTTTCGGAGAACGAGCTCGCTGACTGCAGAATAGATATTCCTCGTCGCAGATTCGCTTCATACGCTTCAAGTTATAAATGTGCATCTCCAAATCTCCTTTGTTTTTATAGAGGTTTGCTTGGAACTTTCTGCTTTCCAAACGCCAAATCGCAGAATGAATCCAAAAGAAGTCGGTCGCGTCGATAGCGGCTTGCATCTTAGCGGGCGCATTGGGGATGTCGTGACGCTCTGCCCAGTCGGCAGCCGCCAACTGAATGGACACAAACGCAGCCAGATTATTCTCGAATTGCTGAGTTCGAACTCGAACCAGTTCTTCCGCTGCCGCCGGAGTTCCTGAGAAGTTTCGAATTTCCTCACTGACCGTCTCCCATTGTGGCTCAACTGGGACTGGAGCTGCTCGTTCGGATGGAGTATCGCCTCGTGCTTGTGGGTCCGGCGTAGCCGTCTGTGGAGGCGGCGTCACTAACGGTGATCCCGGCATCGCCAGCTGCGAAGGAGGTACTGGCTGTGAAGTATCTGAACTCCAATGGCCAGCCAAGATCGTAAAGATTACTCCCAGAAAGAATCCGGCGGCAATCGGGCCAAACATTTTGCGTGTGATGGTGTTCATGGAAAGTGGTCCGTCAACTGGTTTGATTTCCCCCCCCCAATCCCTTACGGCGAGATTGGTGTCACTTTCTGTTTGGGTGCTTTCGGCAGCACGTTGCCCGTCGGTGCCACCAATCCGTTGCAAGAACTCGACAAGATGGCGGGCATATCTCCAGTGAGTGCTCTGCCCGAGGGGCATTCATAGGTTTGTGTACGTGTCACCGTGACGGGCTGCGACCAGTTCGCGGGTTTGAAAAAGCCCCCGAGCGCCGCTTCAGGATACGTCAATTGATAAGTGTCCTCTGTGATATCAAACACCGGTGGATCTTTCCCGTTGGGATCGATAACGCTAAAGATTGTAAACGTCCCGTCCTGTTGCGATCGCTGTTCCATCCATCTCGTGAACAGTGTGTCAACGGTGTCTCCTGTTTGTTCGAGTTCGTCCTTGACTTCTTTCAGCACAAGGTCCATCGACTTATTCGCAATCGTCACGGTCATGGGGCCGAACGTCTCCAGCACGGGGATCCCGTCGTAGTTAGCCGCTTCAGTGGCCCCATTGCGATCCGGAAGATACTGATAGACGATTTTCATGTGTCGCCCGGTATGTTCGTCGAAGACGGGGACGGGAACGGGATCTCCTGCAGGTGGAAAATTCCTCTGCATGTAGCCTTTCACCTGATCTGGCGCGACCATGCCGGTAGGGACTCTGCTCCAACTGATACTCGTGCTAATGTCGGGATCCTTCACCGTTGGACTATTAAATCCAGTGACAAAAGTGATTCCGGGTATGGCGGCTGGCGGTCTTCCGGGGTCTGTCACAGAGATCGTAGCCTTGACTTTTTGATTGGCAGTCAGACTTTGATCCGCAACAATTCGAGGTTTCGGTACAATTAACAGGTCGCCGGAATAATACGTGAGGGGAAAGTCCTTGGTTTTTTCACCAGTGTCAAATTTCGCATTGTCCAAGGTGATTCTGGCAATTACCCCCGTTTTTCCCTCTGCGTCTAATTCGAAGGGAACACCCTGCGGGGCTCCAAAAACACCACCCACGAGCACCTTGTAGGAGTCAGTTTCAGGGATAATCACCTGCAATGTCAATGTTTTTCCTGGGAAAACATAAGTGGTATTATCCGGCGAGATGGATGCCACTTGGTCCCAGGTCTTGCCGTTCACATCTTTTGGGCTGAGAAACGCAGTATCACCGGCCAACGCCAGTTGAGCCCCCCCGCCTAACACAAACACTTTCATGCCGTCGATATCGCTGTCGCCGGTGTGGATGGTGTTGCGGTATTGCCATTCAAAGCGGTAGCGGTGATTCGCCGACAGCGTACCCGGGATCAGCTTCAGCGATTGCCCCAGCGTCGGCAGGTCTTGACCCGTTCCCAGATTGTTCAGCCCCGGCAGGCTCTGCGGCTCGGACCCCAGCGGATCGTTGATGTCACCCATGTCGGTCACCTGGACATTCACCCCGTCATCCGACAGGACCGCCACCTGCACCCCGTCGTCCGCCACCTCGATCGAAAATTCCCCGCTGCGGTCATCCGGAACGCTCTTGCTGCTGAACCCCAGCTGCGAGGCATCCTGAGCCACCGCAGCGGCTCTGATCAAAACGGTGCCGTAAGTCGTCCCCGGCCCCAGAAACTCCACGAGATTATCGGCACTATCACCGGCACCATCACTGGCACTCGCCAAACTGGCCCAACCCAGGCAGAGAATCACCACGATGCAGTGAGTGAGTGAGTGAGTGAGTGAGTGAGTGAGTGAGTGAGTGAGTGAGTGAGTGAGACCTCAACATGCGAACCCCTCGAACAGGTTTGGGACAGCGGGCAACCATCTCTCGGGACAACAACTTACGTTTGATTGTACGCCCATTCGGCGGGTTGTCAATGACGCTGCGCCGGTGGATGGGGGTGCCTACATGAAAACTTCATCGCCTTCGTGGTTGTCCGTCTCCAACAACGTGTTTAGAATCAGAACGTTCGGCGAGTTGCCGAGCGTTCTCCTGCTCTCGGGAAGTGCGATGATTGCATCGGCCCCTTCTATCGCGGATGAGGACACACCGGCTGGAGCCG
>JAYWFM010000265.1:0-1684 GCA_043778825.1 Planctomycetota bacterium
GGCCCGTTGGGCCTTGATCGGTTGAGTGTTCCCAGGGCTGCCGCCCTGGGCTATCGAGTCAAGCCCCTTCGGGGCGAGAATCCCAGGGGATTCTGCGTAGAATGGCGACTACACTCCTTCGGAAGTCTTCGGAGACTTCGGAAGTCTGTTGGCAAGAAGCCTCTTCACTTACCGATACACCCCGCCGTGTTCGTGCGGGAACTTCTTCACGATCAGCACTGAGTTGATCCCCAGCATGCCGAACGAGTTGTTCAGGATATGCTGCACCCGCTCCATCTTGCGGGGCACGTTGGCGACCACCTGCTTCAGGGCGCAGCGGGGGTCTTGCTCGTCCAGATTGATTGTCGCGTGGCAGATGTTGTCCCCGAATGAGGGGACGTTGCCCAGCAGTTCCAAGGCTCCCGCAGCTCCCATCGCGTGGCCGATGAAGCTCTTGGTGTTGTTGATGGCCAGGTGCGGGTTGTCGCCGAAGACTTCCAGGAGGGCTTTGGATTCCTCGATGTCGCCTTGCTCGGTGGCGGTGGCGTGGCTGCTGACGATGTCGATGTCTTCGGGCGTCAGCTGGGCTCGCTTGAGGGCCAACCGCACGCACTCGGCTTGGCGCTTCGCAAACGGCAGCACGAAGTCGCTGGCGTCGGAGTTCATGCCGTACCCGACGATCTCGGCGTAAATCTTGGCCCCGCGTTTGAGGGCATCGGGGAGCCGCTCCAGGGTGCAGATCGCGCCGCCTTCGGCCACGACAATTCCCTTGCGGTTGATGTCGAACGGGCGGCAGGCGATGGCTGCGTTCTCGTCCCAGGCCAGTGCCCCCTGGCTGGCAAAACTCGCGAAGATGCCGAACGTGTGAATACTCTCCGAGACCCCGCCGACGAGGGCCTTGTCGACCTCGCCCAGTCGCAGCATCTGCACGCCGTGAATGAACCCGGCGTTCCCGGCTGCACACGCGGCCCCGAGCGTCAGGTGCGGCCCGGAGATGCCGAGGTTGATCGTGACCTCGCCCGCAGCATTGTTGGCCACGGTGCGGGGGTTGTGGTGGTGCGACCAGACCTTGGTGTCATAGCCGAATTTGGAGATCTCGAAGATCTCGTTCTCGGTCTCGACGTTGCCATGTTCGGTGATTCCGAGGTACACGCCGATCTGGGATTTGTCGACGTTCGGCCAGTCCCAGCCGGAATCGCGGATGGCCTCGTTGGCACAGTAAATCGAGATCGACCCGGCGCGGGTGCCTCGGCGGCGGTCCTTCTTCTTCTGGTATTTGAACTCGTCAAACCGGCAGACCCCCGCCAGCACGGCCCCCATATAACGGGTCTCGTACGGCACCACCCCCGACTTCCCGGCCAGCAGCGCCGCCCGGAATTCGTCGAGCGTGTCCCCATTGGGCGAGGTCAGCCCCACGCCGGTGATGACAATGCGGTTCGAATCGTCCAAAGCGTGCGGCATGCGGCAAAGACCCAAAGGGTCGTCCAAGACGTGGTGCGCCCCGCAGGGAGTGTCACCTGGCAGGACAGAAAAGGGTATCGGTTCGCCGGGAGAAATGCGAGCAATCCGCACTCGGCTCCGGAATTAGTGTGTGCATCACAAAAGTCGGCAGCGGTCGGAAATTCACCACGGAGCGACTGTGTCGCTTGTCAAGTTGAGAGTGCCGCGACCGGGGTTTGAATTTTGAGGTTTTTCAGGAGGGTGT
>JAYWFM010000266.1:0-4274 GCA_043778825.1 Planctomycetota bacterium
GAGCTGCCAAGGCCAAGTCGGTGATTTTCCTGTACCAGTTCGGTGGCCCGAGTCATGTCGACACGTTCGACCTGAAGCTCGAGGCCCCCAGCGGAGTGAAGACGCAGTTTGGAGCGATCTCGTCCGCGATCCCCGGTGTCCCGGTGTGCGAACACCTCCCGGAGATGGCCAAGATCCTCGACAAGGTGACGCTCATCCGCAGCGTCCACCACACGATGAACAACCACAACCCGGCTGCCTACTGTGCGCTGACCGGGCATACCCCGCCGATCGATGATATCCGGCTGAGGGACACGCCGGATCTGTTCCCCGCCTATGGGTCGGTCGCCGATCGGTTTCTGCCGCCCGCCCAGGGATTGCCGTCGTTCGTGGCCCTGCCGCATGTGATCTCCGACGGATCGGTCACTCCCGGCCAGCATGCCAGCTTCCTCGGCAAGGGCCATGATCCGCTGCTCATCACCCAGGATCCGAATGCGGAGAACTTCCAGCTCCCCGAACTCAGCCTCCCCGCCGGTGTCTCTCCCGAGAGACTTCAGCGACGGCGCGAGATGCAGAACCTCTTGAACTCCCAGTTGAAGTCGCTGGAGTCCCAACCGGTCGCGCGGGGCTTCAGCGACTACTTCGACCGGGCATTTTCGATGATCAGTTCGCCCGCAGTCCGCGAGGCGTTCGACCTCTCCCAGGAAAAGGTCGAACTCCGCGACCGCTATGGCCGCACCACCTATGGGCAGAGTTGCCTGCTGGCCCGGCGGCTGGTGGAGTCGGGCGTGAAGTTCGTGAACGTTTACTTCTCGAACAGCATCGGCGGACAGAAGCTCGACGGCGGCGGCTGGGACACGCACGGGTTCAACGACACCCGGATGTACCCGATTCTGAAGGCGTGGCAGCTCCCGCTGACCGATCACACGCTGCCGGTGCTGCTGAATGACCTGGAGGAACGGGGATTGCTCAACCAGACGCTGGTGCTCTGGATGGGCGAATTTGGCCGGACGCCCCGGCTCAACGACAACCTCTCGCGCGACCACTGGCCCCGATGTTATACAGTCCTCGCAGCGGGGGGAGGCATGCCGCGCGGGCATGTCCACGGAGCCTCGGACAAGCAGGGGGCGTTCCCCGCGAAAGACCCCGTGACGCTCGGAGACCTGTCCGCCACAATGTTCGAACTCCTCGGTATCCCGTACGAGACCCACATGCACGACCCCCTCAACCGCCCGTACCCGATCACGGATGGACGACCGATTGTTGAGTTGGTGTGAAATAGCCGTCAGCGATCAGCCGTCAGCATTCAGCCAGAAATCGACGGATGTTGATGCGACCTGGCGAATTTCCCTCTGGCTGACTGCTGATCGCTGAAGGCTGACAGCTTCCCTCCCCACAAGGCACCCCACCCCCTCGATGACCCACCCCTCTCCCACCATCGATCCCACCGAGCATTTCCACACGCCCACCGCGACGTACGATCCGCACTACGCGGAAGGGCTGCAACTCACGCAGCACTATCGCGACTTGGTCTCGCGCGATAACGTGGCGTGGGAAGTCAGCTATCGGCTGCTGCGCAAGCTCGGCTCAGGGGGGCAGGGGATCGTGTACCTCGCCGATCGCGAGGGGGCATTTGATGTCTCGTTCCGGTTGGCCCTCAAGTTCTTCCGCCCTGACCGATACCAGACCGTCGCTGACTACCGGACCGACATGTCGCGTCTGGCCCGCATGGCGATGAAGCTCTCCCGCTTGCAGCAGGACCACCTGCACGATGTCTACAATGTCGTCGAGAACAAAGGGATCATGATCCAGGCCATGGAGTGGGTCGACGGCTACGACCTGCGGCGACTGCTGACCCCGCAGATGCTCGACCAGGTTCGCGATTCGGTTGACGACAGCCGCTGGGATTACGTGAACGATGTCATCGTCACCCGCACCTCGGAGCAGCTGCGACTGAAGCCGGGGATCGCGATCTCGATCTTGCGGGAGTGTCTGGTCGGAGTCGGGGCCTTGCATCGCGAGGGGCTGATTCACGCCGACTTGAAGCCGGCGAACATCATGCTCAAGCGGACCGGGAACACGAAGATCATCGACTTCGGATCGGCCTTCCTCGTCGACGATCGACCGCCGCACAGCATGTGGACCCCGCGTTACGCGGCCATCGAAGTCCAGCAGGGAGCGACGCCGACGCCCGCCTCGGACTTGGCCAGCCTGGGGTACGTGCTGTTCGAGATGCTCTCCGGGCAATACCCGTTCTCGGGGGTCCACTCGGAAGAAGAACTCATCGCCGCCAAGAGGCTCCTCCCCAAGCAGTTGCCATTCCTGCTCCCCGAGGATGTGGCCCGCAACTCCATGCTGCTGAACCTGCTGGCCAAGCTGATCGCCGTGAAACCGGAGGACCGCTTCGCGAGTGCCGAAGACGCCGACCTCTCGGAATATGGGGCGGCCGCCTTCGAGCGGGAACTGGTCAAGGGCGACCTCTCCAGCGAATACCAGAACGAAATCCGGCTGTGGCTGGTGGAGTTGGAGTAATGTGGCACGACGCTCCGCGTCGTGTGTGACGACGCGGAGCGTCGTACCACAATGGAATCAATTGTCAGCTGTCGGAGTCTTCCACCTCCAGGCAGAGTATGATGGCTTCCTTGATCCGGACCAGAACCTCTTCGACCGAGCGTGCTTGCGTATGACAGCCGTGCAATTCTGGCACGCTGGCCACATAGTAGCCCTCGGGGTCTTCTTCGATCACAACTTGGAATTCACGTTTCATGATGGATGCAGCGTACCAGAATGGCCTCGTTTGACGAATGTAGCACGACGCTCCGCGTCGTGACTCACGACGCGGAGCGTCGTGCTACAATCAAGCCTCACTGCCCCCGCAGGAACACGAACCTCCGGAACTGCACATCGCTCTGCTCCCGCGTCTGGTACTTCTCGAGATAGCTGCGGTGCAGTTCATCGTCGGGAAACGGTTCCGTGGGCGGGTAGTTCTTCATTCCGGCATACGGCAGCGGCTCGACGGTCTTGGCGTAAGTGTTCTGCGGGTTGCAGTCCTTGTCCCAGCCGACGTTGTGGATCAGGAAGTCGCGGGTCCAGCCCGCCTGCGTCGCAGCCGGAGCCTTGAACCGCAGCGTGCATTCGTCTCCGCAACCGAGTACCACCATGCGGTCGTCCTGCGCGGTCAATAGCTCCCGCACATCGCCGTACCGCGTGAACTTGCCACCCATCGAGCTGTAGATCATCGGGTCGACGCGCGAGTAGTCATAGCGCTCCGGGCCATGCTGCGGGTGAGTCACGCGGGCCGAGCAACCTCGGAAGTGCAGGTCGGCGGAGACCAGGTCCAGCGGGGTCTCCTTGACTTCGACCGGGGCCTCATCGACGGTGAAGAACACCTGATCCCAGCACAACTCCATCGAGGTCACGATCCGCACTCGTCCATCATGCGAAGCCAACTGCCCGGTCAGGTCAATCGCGATCGTCTTCGTCTTCCCACCGGGGAAACCGATGTACGGGCTGGCGGTCTTCCAGCCGCCCTGGCCATCGGGCACTTCCAGTGACGGCGGCTGGATGCCGAACCCGGCCCGTGCGGGGTCTTGCTGGATCGAGACGCTGATCGACGGATCGGTCGGGTAGACCCAGCCGGTCAGGAACAGCGTGACCTTCGAAGCGTCAGGCACCGCGCCGAGGTCGAGTTCCAGCGAGGTCTTCTCGGTCCACCCCTGCTTGAGCTTGTGGTCCCAGTGCTGCGTGTAGACCTCATCGAGTTGCGACAGCGCGGGCAGCAAGTCGCGTCCCTGCTGGTCCTTGGCCGACAGCGGCGTGCGCGGTTGCCGCACCGTGTGAATCTTCTTCGCCGCAATCGACGGTGGACCGACCTTCTCGTTCGAGTACACCGCCACATCGCTCGGATGGTCGACTGCAATCAACTGGACTTTGTCGAAGTACGCCGCCTCGTAGAGCTCCTCGGTGAGTTGCAGCGAGTACACCCCGTCACGCTCCTTCAACAGCGAACCTGGCAGCTTGAGGTACTCCCACTCCCGGCTTGGCGTCATCCCGCCCGCCGGACTCGGCATCCCCAGCGGTGCGGCCCACAGCAAGTCGGTCGCGAACTGATAACGCTCCCCGTCCCACGTATACAGATACGGACACGAACCGAGTAAGGTCTGCACCTCCCACAGCGTCTGGTTCGGCTTCGGCTGTAAGACATTCGCCGGATACCCATTCGGCCAGATCAGCCGGGCGAGGTCCGCTGTGCCTTGCGGGCCGAGGCCGATGTGTGGAGGCTCGCTGCGGACGAT
>JAYWFM010000267.1:0-53853 GCA_043778825.1 Planctomycetota bacterium
CTTGCGATGTTTTTTGGCCTTGGTCACGGTGGCGAGGGCTTCATCGGCCTCGCGTTCGCGTCGCTCGGTCCCTTGCTTCGATTCGAGGACGAACGCCCCCCGGCGGTACAGGTCGATCCGGCCATCCGATTCGGTCCCGTCCCCGTTGCCGATCTTCACCGCCTTTTCGAACGTGTAGGTATTCGCGTCCTCATCCGCCTTCGACGGCTCCGGATGCGGAACCCCGATCAGGTCGCACAGCTCCTTGAGGAACGATTGCGAGTTCGCAATCTCTCCTCCCCCGGATGGACTCCAACGGGTGACGAATTCGGCAGGGGTCATTGTGGGATCGGGGGAGGTAAGGAAAGGTCTGGCCCGGCGGGTGAACCGCCCGATCGGGTGACGTTACGGGTGAGGCGTTGGGGGCGTCAAGCGGGGGACGGGGCGGACGGCGCGGATGCGCTCGGAGAGGGTGAAGGGCCAACCTCATTTGCCCTTGCCTGACGACTATCCTCCCATTGATGCCGATTGAAACAGAGTTGGCCCAAAAACGCAGCCCCTCGACAAACCGCCAGTGAAATGGTTATCAACTGCACATGGAAACGAAATCGTCTCGTCACCACGGATAGCACCTGCCCCTGACCTCGCCACAAATCAGACAACGCAAACGCCACGGAAGATCCCACATGCACCCACTTCACTTTGAATATGTGAGCGAGAATCGTCACCATCAATCATGCTCCAAGCTCTTTCAGCTGATGGATGATCTTGAGCCAGTGGGACGCGATGAACTGCTACGAGATGCCTACATTTCACTGAATGTCTTTTCCAAGGACGGCGAATCAGAGAGCAAAGATAGCCCGCTTCGATATCGCGAATTCAAGAAGCGATTCCGAACTCTGACCCAAATGCTGCCGGAAGAATCGCCGTTCATCTATGGTATGGTGTGTTACATTCTCGGCAGTGTGTCCGGACGTTCAACAAAAGGGATTTTCGCGGTCATCGAACGCCAACTGGCAGCTGCCGATATCATTCCGGACACTATGGACAATGTGCATTCGCTCCGAGCGGAGGAGCATCAACTCCGGGTCGCGTACCGAGAGTTCTGCGAACTGGTCCTGCCAGGAATGCTGGGGCGCGATGAGGACTTAGATTTTGGGGACGAAATGCTTCCGGACGGGGCAGATGATGTCGGAACCGACAGTGACGAAGAGGTCGAGCCGAGCGTCAACGAAGAGCCACCCGTCAACAAGCTCTTCCCTATGGAGATTGAACAGCGACCATACGATGCCATCGTGACCACGTTTCTCGACCAAGTCTCCGCAGCCTTCGAGAAGTCGGTTGAGGTCGGTTCTCACTCATTTGCAGTTCGTGTTGCAGACAAAGGGGTCATGCTCTCTGTCGGCGAATACTGTGGCCCATCAGAGGGAACCCCCGATTGTCCACTTGTTCTTCGACTCAACATTCGCAGATTGAACTTGTCGGATCAAAGGCAAGTGAAACGGCTTGGCCTCCGACTGACAGCCGACAATGGCTTTGCGGGCCGTCTGGAGTTCAGTGTATTTCCCAATGAGTTGGCACTACTCGCGAGCTGGACAGAGGCATGGATTCGGGGACAGGAATCTCGCGATCCGAACCCGCCTCCAATTCCAATTCGGTTGGCCGGAGAAAACCAGCATTTCGAGTTCTGCGGTGATCCATCAGAGCCACAATCTTTCGTTGAACCCGTCGCAGAGGCAGCCCGAATCTCGTTTTCCAACTTCGGAGCCGAATGGCTTGAGGTCAAGTATCTGTGGTCCGGTGCCGCTCGTCAGGCTCACAACTCATGGACCTCGCGAAATCAGACGGAAGAGGAATAGCTGCGATCACAAGAGACAGAAGAGGACTTCATTCATCTCTGTCCAATCTCAAGATGAGGTCTCGGAACGAATCATCCTGTCTGAATGACTGCCATCGGTTGTTACGATCTCTGAATCATGTGCGGACGCTTCACCCTGCGAACTCCGGCGGACGTACTCGCCCGGTTGTTCACTGACCTGCATTGCCCGGACCTTGGGAGTCCCGACGGGGGGCTGTTCCGGCCCCGGTTCAACATTGCCCCGACGCAGAATGTTCTGGCGGTTCGCGCGGCCTCGCCTGGCCCCGGCCAATCCGACCACGGTTGCGAGTTCGTCACACTCCGCTGGGGGCTGGTCCCGAGTTGGTCGAAGTCCCTCACCGGTCCGCCCCTCATCAACGCCCGGTCGGAGACAGTCGCGGAGAAGCCATCGTTCCGCACGGCGTTTCGTCGGCGACGTTGCCTGATCCCCGCCGATGGGTTCTACGAATGGCAAGCTGTCACCCCGAAACAGAAGCAACCGCAGTACATCACGCTCCGCTCGGGACAGCCGTTCGCGTTCGCCGGTCTGTGGGAGTCGTGGCAACCGCCGGACGGGTCGCGAATCGAGTCGTGTACGATCCTCACGACGGCTGCCAATACCCTGATGCAACAGTTTCACGACCGCATGCCGGTGATCCTCTCCCCCGCTGAGTTCGCCCCGTGGCTCGACCCGGCATTTACCGACCCGGAGCAGCTGTTGCCGATGCTCGACCAATACCCGGCGCAAGAGATGACGGCCTATCCCGTCTCGCCGCTGGTCGGTTCGGTCCGGAATGACTCGCCGGAACTCATCGTCCCTAGAGAGTGACCGGTATGTACAAACGAAGAAACGCAGGGAGGTGCGGGCCAGCTGTCCCCCTGCGTTCTTGTCCCCAACAAGGGAGACAACGCAAGAGTACGCAGCCCCCGACACTCTGAAAAGAGGTGACTCGCCAAATTGTGGGATCGTTCACGTTCGACTCGCGAGAGCCTGACGGGGTGGGTTTGGTGGCTTTGGTGGCTTTCTGGGAGTCGGTTCAGGATTCCGCAGTCTGGATCAGCGCCAACACCGCAGCCCGCAGCTGCCGGGGGAGCTTCGGCCATGCTCTGACAACCCGTCCCAAATCAGCATCGTCCCCCGGTTCTGAATCGCTGGGCATCATGGGGGGCATCACTGGGAGGGAAATACTACAATTCTTACGGGAGTTCGCCGAAGTTCGCCGGATTTCTAATCCGTCGGTCGGTGGTTCGAGTCCACCCGGGCGCAATGACTTCCGTGGATGTCGGTCGGTCGAGCCCGGTGGCGTGTTGTCTGGAACGTCTACGGCGGCGGCGGGTCGAGCAGGGTTTCCAACCAGGGGGCCAATGCCTCGGCGGCGAGTTCGTGGGCGCGGGCGTTCGGGTGCGAGTCGAAGCGGTTCACCACCAGGCCCTCGCTCGCATGCGGCGCGAGTGTCGATCGCAAATCGAGGTACGGCGTGTTGTGCTCCTGACAATATTTCCCCAGATGTTCGTGGGCCACCGCGAACGAATACTCACCTCCGAGATCTTGCAGGAAGGGAAATGCGACGATGGCTAGGCGGGTTCCGTGGGAATCGCAGGTCGCTCGCAGTTGGTCGAGTTTCGTCGTGAAGCGGGGCCACGGTTTTGAGGTGTAGGCCCCTTGCAGATACCCGTAATATGAGGACGCCTCTGGACGGCGCAGGCTCTGCCAGCGATACCACAGCAGGTTGTAGAAATAGGTCTCGCCGAACAGCCACCCGTGAGGCTGCATGGCAGCCAGCGAGTTGTAGTGCTCGGCGGAGTGCTCGTCGAAGTATTCGATGTCGTTGGGGACGAACACGTAGACCAGCAGATCGACGGGGTGTTGTTCCCGATACAGGTCGACCACCAGCTCATCCGTCAGCATTCGAATATCAAGGCCCGGCAAGCTCACGTTGGAGACCAGGAACTGGTCGGGACGTTCTCGCTCCCAGCGAGATCGCAGTCGGTTGGTAAAGCGATCGGCGGTGTTCTTCACTCCGTGACCAAAGGTGAAGCTGTCACCGACAAACACGACCGATTGTTGACCCGGCTGGCGCTGCGTGGGGAGCGGCTGGTCATCGCGAAAATGATCCCGATTCGTCTCGACATGCAGGGCATACCAGCGGCGCGAGACGTTGGTCTGGCTGAAGGAATCGGTCTGGTCGTAGAACAGGGCGCAGGCGATCTCGGGGAGCGTGAGTAAGGCCAGGAGCATCCACAGTCCCAGCCCGGCGTGGACAAACTTCTTCGCGAGTGGTTTCTCTCGCCAACGCCGCCGCAACTTCAGCAACCCCCAGAAGGCGATTGCTCCGGTCAACAGCCAGACACCCAGCCCGATGGCGTAGGCGGTTGACCAGGCGGAGAGATTTTGGAACACGGAGAGGAGCCTCGCGCGGGTGGAGTGAGCGGAGTCAGGCACTCAGGAATTGGACCAAATGAACATCCCGATTTGAACAGAAGGAAACGAAGGTAACGAAGGGATCAATCTAAAGGCCCTTCGTTTCCTTCGTTACCTTCTGTTAACAATTAAATCGGGGAGTTGTTTTGGACCATTTCCTAAGCCATTCCATGAGGATCGAGGCATTACAGAGAGTCGGCTTTCGCTCCGCGAAAGAACGGCCTTTCGCGGAGCGAAAGGCGACTCTCTTCAGAACACCGGATAGATGAACGGGGCCAGACCGGTCGTCGACAGGAACGCCAGCAGACCCAGCAGCAGTAGCACGACCACGATCGGGATCAACCACCACTTGCCTTCCTGGCGCAGGAATTCCCAGAACTCGGCGACGATGCCGGGGTCTGGCTGACTGGCCAGACGTTCCATTTCGGACGGCTCGGGCTTCGTGGGTTCGGGGGTGTTCGGGTCCATGAGACGTTCCAAGAGTGATGGCGAACAAGCCCAGGGGTGGCAACCCCTGGGCTTTCACTGACGACTGATTACTGAAGACTGACCACTTCCCCTTAATACTGACGAAAATGCCGTCGCGGGTCATCTGACTGGGGGCGCGTGTTCCAATATGTGGTCGCGCTCGGATCGGATCGCAGTTGAAGTGGATCGCGCCCGAGGGCTCTCATGAGCAGCCCCAGCGGCCAGATGACCGCGAAGTAGAGGATCGCCAACATCGCCTGAAACACGCACCAGCCGATGGGGAACACCAAGACCATCCAGGCGACATACACCCACCGCAGCAGCGGAGGCACGCAGACTCCGATCAGACCCAGCCAGCCCGCGACCAGACAGACCCAGGCTGCGGTGTTGGACAGACGGTTGTGCCACCCGAGCCAACCCGCGTAGACGCACGCCAGGACGACCAGTCCGATGGCGAACGTGCGGAGGGTCTTGCGATCGGGGTTCCAGTCGATGCTAATCATGGGGGGGGGAGGGTTGAGGGTTGAGGGTTGAAGGCCAGCAGGAGGAATTGACGCGCCCCTCCTATCCCGAAGGGATTCCAGCGAATAGCCGGTGGTCAGCGTAGCGCCACCACCGGACAATTGTCATGAGTCGGTCCCTATCCCGAAGGGATTGAAGCCGCTCGTCGTTTCAGTTTTGATCCTCATGTTCAAACCCAGTCTGAAAGGTGTCACACCATTCGGCAGAGGGCTGCAATCCCTTCGGGATAGAGCACTCTGAACGATTCTATCCGGTGGTGGCGCTGCGCTGACCACCGGCTATTGGCTGAAATCCCTCCGGGATCAGTGGAAGAATATCAAGTTCCAACTGCTGGCTCTCCTCTCTCGTCTCTCCTCTCTTCTCTTTCTTCAGTCCAGCGGGAACTTGCCAATGTACTCATCCAGGTTCACCACTGGCAGGTTCTTCTGAGCGGCCTTGCGGATCAGGCAGCGTCCGATCACGAGGGCGTCCATCTGTGTGGCGGTGAAGCATTTCCAGGCGTCCTGCGGCGTGCAGACGATCGGCTCGCCGCGTACGTTGAAGCTGGTGTTGATGACCAATGGGCTGCCGGTCTGGTCGTGAAACGCGGTGAGCAGTTGGTGGAACCGAGGATTCCGCACCGAGTCGACCGTCTGCATCCGCGCAGAGCAATCGACGTGTGTGATGGCCGGCACGGTCGAGCGGACGGAGTTGATTTCCGAAAGCACCGGCGAGCGGGGCGGCGTCAGCCCCCCGAGTTCTTTGATCGTCGCTCCGGGCGCTGACGCTTCCGGCTCGTTTCTGATGCGTGCGGCTCGCCCCTCCTCCGTCAAATGCTCCTCCCGCACTTGCGACACCAGCAGCATGTACGGGCTGTCGAGGCCCGGCGGGGTCTCGAAGTATTCATGCACATGGTCGCGCAGCACAGCCGGTGCAAACGGCCGGAACGACTCGCGGTACTTGGTCTTGAGGTTCATCACCGATTGCAGGCGGGCGCTGCGGGCATCGCCGAGGATGCTGCGACCGCCGAGGGCGCGGGGGCCGAACTCCATGCGGCCCTGCATCCAGCCGACGACCTCTTCGCGGGCCAGGATCGCGGCCACCTCGCGGCACAACCGCGTCTCGTCCTCGATGAATTCATACGTCACGCCCGCTTGGTCGAGGAATGCTCGCGTCTCCGCGTCGCTGAACTCCGGCCCGAGGAACGACCCGCGCTGGCTGTCATGTCCGGTGGCTACACGCGGGTTCCCGAGAATCTGGTGCCACGTATACAGAGCCGCTCCAAGCGACCCGCCCGCATCCCCCGCAGCGGGTTGAATCCACAGGCTCTCAAACGGCCCCTCCCTCAATATTCGCCCGTTGGCCACACAGTTCAGCGCCACCCCGCCCGCCAGACAGAGATGCTTGGCCCTCGTCTTCGCATGCACATGCCGCGCGATCCGCAGCAGGATCTCCTCCGTCACCTGCTGCACCGAGGCAGCCAAGTCCATCTCTCGCTGTGTGATCTCGCTCTCTGGTTTTCGAGGTGGCCCGCCAAACAGAGCTGCGAACTTCGGCGAGGTCATCGTTAACCCGTCGCAGTAGCCGAAGTACGACTGGTCCATCCGGAACGAACCGTCCGGCTTCAGATCGACGATGTGCTTGAGGATCAGGTCGGCAAACCTCGGCTCTCCATACGGAGCCAACCCCATCAGCTTGTACTCCCCCGAGTTCACGCGGAACCCGCAGAAGTACGTCACCGCCGAATACAACAGACCCAGCGAATGCGGAAACCGCAGCTCGTGCGACAGCGTAATCTTGTTCCCCTCGCCGACCCCGAACGATGCGGTGGCCCACTCGCCCACACCGTCCACGGTCAGGATCGCCGCCCGCTCATACGGTGACGGGAAGAACGCACTGGCCGCATGCGAGACGTGATGTTCGGTAAACAACAACCGCTTCGAGTGCTTCAGCCCCAGCTGGTTCGTAATCTCCCGCCGCAGGTGCAGCTTCTCCTTGAGCCAGACCGGAATCGCCGCTCGGAATGAACTGAACCCGCGCGGGGCAACGGCTAGATAAGTCTCCAACAGCCGATCAAACGTCAACAGCGGCTTCTCGTAGAACGTCACCCAGTCGAGTTGATCGATGGTCAGACCGGCCTGCTTCAAGCAGAACTCGACCGCGTGCGACGGGAACCGCTCATCGTGCTTCTTACGAGTGAACCGCTCTTCCTGAGCTGCGGCGACGATCTGGCCATCGACCACCAGCGCGGCGGCGGAGTCGTGGTAGAAGGCGGAGATGCCGAGGATGGCGGTCATGGGGTGCGGCGAGGACGAACGGAACACGGACGGGTGGCAGCGGTCCCACCTAGGGCGAGATCGTACAGAGCGGCCTGATTCCATGGCTACTACACTCACGTGAGATTGCGAAATCAGGGGACTCTGATGACACTCTTCCACTGGCCCCCCCTTTGTAACGGAACGACACCCCCGTGACCTTGCCCGATTCGACCCGACCGACTGTTCCCGAGAAACCGAACACTTCCCGTCGGCGGTGGCTCTTCCGGGCGTTCATGCTGCTCCTGGCCTGGATTGCGATCGAGACGGTTTCCTTCCTGGGGATTCAAGTCATTGTCCGGAATGGGATGCGCGGGATTCGTGAACTGCAGAGATCCTCCGGGCAACTCACGACCCATCAAACCAGTTCGACCGAGACCTTTCATCCGTATCTCGGCTGGGTGAAAAACCCGGACTTTGTTCCGCAGGTCGACTGTTGCGGACTGGAGCTGAAGACCAACCGCTACGGCTTGTATGACTCCAGCGATGGGGTCCATCGCCGCAGCCCGGACCGTCTGATCGTGGCGATTGCGGGGGGCTCGGTGGCGTGGCAGATGTCGTGCGCGGGTGCGGATGCTCTCCGCCGAAAGCTGCACGAGGTGCCCGCGTATCGAGACCGGGAGATCCTTTTCGTCCGCGTGGCCCAGTCGGGCTACAAGCAGCCGCAGGCCCTGTATGCGCTTCAGTATTACCTCTTGTTGGGAGGCGAGTTTGACATCGTGATCGCTCTGGATGGGTACAACGAAATCGCCCTGCCGGTGGCGGAAAACCTGCCCTCGAATGTGGCCCTCGACTATCCCCAGGGATGGCATGTCCGCACAATGGATATTGTCGACCCCCGCGATGCCGACTTTTCCCTGCGCGTGTTCGAGATTCGCGGCATCCGCCAACGCACCGCCCTCGCCGCAGTGCGTTCTCCGCTGCGATTTCTGCCGTCGTACCAACTGCTGTGGTACGCTCGCGAGGAACGCTTGAGGGCCGAGATGATCGAGATCGAAGCGGAACTCCTGGGTCGCAGCAAGACCCGCGGCAAGGCGTTTATCAACTCCGGACCGCATCCCACCGTGAAGAATCAAGACGAGGCGATTCGGGAAAGCGTCCGCCTGTGGAAGCAGGCCACGCTCCAGATGCACCAGATCTGCGAGGCAAACCAGATCCTGTTCGTCCACGCGATCCAACCCAATCAATACGATTCCGGGTCCAAGCCGCTCTCAGAATACGAGAAGACGTATTGCTACGGCGACGACTTCGAGTACGGGCAAGTCGTGAAGCAGGGGTATCCGCTGCTCCGCACCGAGGGAGCCGCACTCCGTGCTCGGGGCGTCCGGCATTTCGACCTGACCCCGCTCTTCGCCCACACGACCGAAACGCTCTATGTCGATCCCTTCTGCCATGTGAATACCCGCGGATCGGAGATGCTGGCCGAGGCCCTCGGCGCTGCCGTGATCGAGTGCCTCACTTCGGACCCGAAGTGAAGTCGTGGGCCGGGCCCATTGGCCCGGCCTGTCGCTGGAGGCGATGTCACACTATCCCGAAGGGATACCAGCGGTCGGGAGCGATCCCGATAGTTCCAAGCTGAGCAGCGCTCGGTGCGCCCTGAGATGAGGCGACGGGGCGGCGTCACTGCGGTACACTCTTACTTCCCCTTTTTCTGGAGAAACTCGCCCATGCATCGTCGCACGTTTTTGACGGCCTCGTCGGCTGGAGTCGCTGCCGCTCTCTCTGGTCAGCAGTACGCCGCAGCCTTCGCGAACAAGCCGCAGCGGGTCGGCCTGATCGGCTGCGGCTGGTATGGGAAGATCGACCTGCTGCGGCTGGTGCAGGTGGCTCCGGTCGAGGTGGTGTCGCTGTGCGATGTCGACTCGACGATGCTCAAGGAGGCTGGCGATCTGGTGGCCAGTCGGCAGGTGTCGAAGAAGGTGCCACGGCTGTACGGCGACTATCGCGAGATGCTGAAGGAGAAGGATCTCGACATCTGCCTGATCGCCACGCCCGACCATTGGCATGCCCTGCCGATGATCGCCGCCTGCGAGGCCGGGGCGGATATCTATGTCCAGAAGCCGATCAGCCTCGACATCGCCGAAGGCCAGGCCATGGTTGCTGCCGCTCGCCAGCACAAGCGCGTCGTGCAGGTCGGGACGCAACGCCGCAGCACGCCGCACCTCATCAGTGCTCGCGACAAGGTCATCAAGGAAGGGAAGCTCGGCAAGATTGGCGTCGTCGAGATCTACTGCTACTACCACATGCGGGCTCGCGAGGACATCCACGCTGCACCGGATGAGGCGGCCCCCGCGAACCTCAACTACGAGATGTGGACCGGCCCCGCTCCGATGATGCCGTACAACAAGCTGGTCCATCCGCGCCGCTGGCGGGCCTTCATGCAGTACGGCAATGGGATCGTGGGCGACATGTGCATTCACATGCTCGACATGGTCCGCTGGATGCTCGACCTCGGCTGGCCGATCAGTGTCTCGTCGACCGGCGGCATCCTGATCGACAAGGCCAGCCGCTCCAACATCACCGATACTCAAACCGCGACGTTCGACTTCGGCGACCTGCAAGTCATCTGGCAACACCGCTCCTACGGCGATGCTCCCGATCCCAAGTACCCGTGGGGCGCGACCTTCTACGGCGACAAGGGCACCCTCAAGGCCAGCGTCAACAGCTGGGACTTCACCCCCCGCAACGGCGGTCCGCCACTGCACGAGGATGTCGTGATGGAACTCGACAAGTACCCCGAGGACAACATGGAGAAGGACTTGGAAAAGCACGTCGCCCCAGCTGTTCGCGGCCACATGATTGACCTGCTGCACAACATCCAGACCCGTGGGAAGTGCGTCGCCGACATCGAACAGGGCCACATCTCGACCACGAGTTGCATCCTGGCCAACATGTCGCAGAAGCTGGGCCGGTCGCTGAAGTGGGACGCCGCTGCCGGGAAGATCACCGGGGATGACGAGGCGAATGGGCTGGCCAAGCGGTCGTACCGCGCCCCGTGGGTTCACCCAGCGGGTTGACCTCAGTAACCCGACGCGTCAGCGAGGGACCGAGCGTAGCGAGGCGTGCCGCCCAGACGCGTCCAGACCGAACAGTAAGCGTCCCTCCCAGCAGCTCACACTCCCGTAGGACGCCGAGAGCGTCCGCCCTCGCTGACGCGTCGGGTTACTGAGGCATGCGGTGTCAGCTCCCGGGGAACCGAACAGATTTCACAATCTCCCAGTTGTGTTCGTCACGCAGTTTCGGTTCCCAAGGGAACAACCCGAGGAGTGAAGCATGCGAATCCCCGTCCTGCGTGGCGTGATCGATCGGCGCATCCTGGCGAATTACCGGATCGATGCCGAAGTGGCCGCGCGCGTCCTCCCTCCGCCATTTCGCCCGAAGCTGGTAAACGGGTACGCCCTCGGCGGCATCTGCCTGATCCGGCTGAAGCAGGTCCGCCCGTGGTTCTTTCCCTTTCCGTGGGGGCTGCAATCCGAGAACGCCGCCCATCGTTTCGCGGTCGAGTGGGTCGAAGGCGGCCAGACTCGCGAGGGTGTCTACATCCCCCGCAGGGACACCAACTCCCGTCTCAGCACGATCGTCGGAGGCACGCTGTTTCCCGGGGTGCATCACCATTCGCGGTTCGAGGTGACAGAGTCGGTCGACCGCCTCTCCGTAGCCCTGCACAGTGACGATGGCCAGACCCGCGTGCATGTCTCCGGACGAGTCGCCGAGGCATTGCCGTCCACCTCCGTCTTCTCGACATTGGCTCAGGCATCGGAGTTCTTCGAACACGGCTCGCTGGGTTACTCCGACACTGCTCAAGACGGTCGCTACGACGGGCTGGAGTTACGCTGCCGGAACTGGAGCATGCAGCCCCTGGACATCGACCACATCGAATCGAGCTTCTTCGAAGATAAGACTCTCTTTCCCGAAGGCTCCGCCGTCTTCGACCACGCACTACTCATGCGGGGCATCGAACATGAGTGGCACGGTCGGGGTGATCTCTGCTGCGTTCCTGCCGTCCCCTGATTTGCGACTCCGCACGGCATGAACTAATGTCCGGGCTTCAAGCAGGGCCCGTCTGCCACGGCAGCGGGTCGATCACGCGGTGCAGCCCCCTTCGGGTCGTCACCGCCTTCTCGCAGGAGCATCTCAAGTGCCGGAAAACGTCGTCATCATCGGGTCGGGGCCTGCGGGCTGGACAGCTGCCATCTACGCCGCGCGGGCGAACCTGAACCCGATCGTGTATGAGGGGGCCATCAACGGCGAGAACCAGATCAAGGGGACGCTGCCGCTGGGTCAACTGAACCAGACGACCGAGGTCGAGAACTTCCCCGGCTTCCCGACGGGGAACATGCTGAGCTACCTGGATGCGTCGATCGATGCCCAGCGGCGGATGTACATGATGCCGCACCGGGGGCACGGCGTCAGCGGGCCGGAACTGATGGAGCTGATGCGGCAGCAGGCCGTGAACTTCGGCACGCGGGTCGTGACCGATGACATCGTCGACATCGATCTCTCGCAGCGGCCGTTCAAGATGAAGTCGCTGGAAGGCCAGGAGATCGTGGCCAATTCGGTGATCATTGCCACCGGGGCGCGGGCGAACTATTTGGGGCTCGACTCGGAGAACAAGTTCAAGAACATGGGCGTGTCGGCCTGTGCCGTGTGCGATGGGGCACTGCCTCGGTTCCGCGAGCGTCCGCTGGTCGTCATCGGCGGCGGCGACAGCGCGATGGAGGAGTCGAACTACCTCACCAAGTTCGCCGCCAAGGTCTATATCGTCCACCGCCGCGACTCGTTCCGCGCCAGCAAGATCATGGCCGACCGCGCCCTCCACAATCCCAAGATCGAAGTCAAGTGGAACTCCGCCGTCGATGAGGTCATCGGCAACGACGACGAAGGCGTCACAGCTGTGCGCATTCGCAGCTTGGTCGACGCCCAGAAGACCGAGACGCTCGAAGTCTCTGGCTACTTCTGCGCCATCGGCCACACACCGAACACCGACTTCCTGAAGGGCCAGATCACCCTCAACGACAAGGGCTACATCCAGTGGCCGGTGTCGCACCGCACGATGACCAACGTCGAAGGCGTCTTCGCCGCTGGAGATGTCGCCGACGACTACTACAAGCAAGCCGTCACCGCCGCTGGCTCGGGTTGCCAAGCGGCGCTGGACTGCGAACGCTGGCTGGCCGTGAACGGCATCGGGCACTGATTGGAGACGGTACACGCGAAGTCGCAAGCGAGGTCAGTCATGTCATTCCTGAAGTCGATCAAGTTGTCGGGATTCCTTTCCTTCCCGCCCGATGCGGAAGCGATTCCGCTCACGCCGCTGAATGTCATCATTGGTCCCAACGGGTCGGGGAAGTCGAACCTGATCGAAGCCATTGAACTCCTTCGTGGAACACCCACTGCCTTTGCGAGCGTAATACGAGACGGAGGTGGCGCACAAGAATGGATGTGGAAGGGTGCTGATAGAAGCAACGTTGCGACAATCGAAGCGATCATCACTGGGACAAGTCCCATACCAGACTTGAGGTATCGCCTTCAGTTCGCTCCGCAGGGAATGAGAACGGAAGTCATCGATGAGGCAATCGAGGAACTGGAAAAAAAGAACACGGAAGCGAAGGATGTGTACTTCTACTATCGCTTTCAGCAAGGCCATCCCGTCTTGAATATCAGAGATGATGCCGGATCAAAACAACGAAAACTTCAAAGGGAAGATCTCATTCCCGATGAATCCGTCTTGTCCCAGCGAAAAGGTAAGGACGAATATCCAGAGATCACATGGCTCGGCCGGCAGTTTGGAAGTATCCAGACTTTTCGTGAATGGAGCTTTGGTCGATACGCTGCTGTCCGCCAGCCGCAACCCGCTGGACTTCCCACTGACGCCCTTACAGCTGATTCTCGGAATCTGGCTCAACTGCTCAATGAACTTGAGTTTTCAGGAGCCAGCACGGAATTCAATCGGTTGATGAAACGGTTTCTTCCTCGCTACCAGAAATTCTCGGTGCGAATTCAAGCAAACTCAGTGCAGCTCTATTTGCACGAGGATGGTCTGGCGACGCCGGTTTCCGCGACCCGATTGTCCGATGGGACGATACGGTTCATGGCAATTCTGGCTCTACTTCTCTCTCCAGATCCACCGCCACTCTTGTGCATTGAAGAGCCCGAACTCGGTCTGCATCCTGATTCATTGAATCTCTTGGCTGATGTTCTCGTGACTGCTTCCAAGTGGATGCAGCTGATCGTGACCACTCATTCAGACACTCTCATTTCCGCCCTCACGGAAGAAGCTGACTCTGTGTTGGTGTGCAATCACGTTGGCGGCACGACATTCGAGCGAGTGAACAAGGAGCAGGTCGAACATTGGCTGGAAGACTACCGACTGGGTGAAGCGTGGCGTGTCGGAGCGATTGGGGGTAACCCGTGAAAAAGTTGAAGGTATTCGTAGAGGGCGGGCCAACAGGGACTGATTCTGCTGATGGGCGAGCCGCCTTGGGGCAAGGATTTCGACAACTGTTTCAGAAACAGCGGCAAATGCTGGCCTTGATGCATATCCAACTCGACTTCACTTTCTGTGGGGGGCGAGGCAACGCTCGAAAGAAGTTCGAAAGCGAACTGAAAGCGAATGTCCCTGATCAGACTTGCGTACTGTTGGTGGATTCCGAGGCACCCTTTACTTGTCATGCTCGCAGTACTGACGCAGAGTCACGGAAATACCATTTGAGTCAAAGAACGGGGGACGAATGGAGGCTAACTGATGTTGACCCGAATGTCATCCACTTGATGATCGAATGCATGGAGACATGGATTCTTGCCGACCCAGAAGCATTAGCTCTCTTTTACGGACAGGGGTTTCCCCTTGAAAGTTTGCCAAAAAGGGAGAATCTTGAGCATTTATCCAAACAACAAGTCGCCGAGCATCTCGATCAAGCCATCGATCGGACGAAAAAGGCACAAGAGAACCCGAAGAAGAGGGGTTACAAGAAAGTCGATCATGGGAGCAAGCTTCTGGCGGCAATTGACCCCCTGAAAGTCGCCAAACGCTGCCCCCATTTTGCCATCTTTGTTGGTTGGCTCGAATCTCATGCTTCTGCAACCTGATTCCATTTCCCTAACGCCCTGAAGTGTTCAGCACAATGCCAACCACCCCTCTCCGCATTCTCATCATCGGTGCCCACCCGGACGACTGCGACATCTGCGCGGGCGGCACGGCGGCGATCTATCGGTCGCTCGGTCATGAGGTGCGGTTCGTCAGCGTCACCAACGGTCAGTCCGGGCATCAGCAGATGTACGGCCCGACGCTTACAGCTCGCCGCACCGAAGAGGCGGCCCGCGCGGGTCGGGTCATCGGGGTGCAGTACGACGTGCTGGAGTTTCCCGATGGCGGGCTGCAACCCACCCTCGAAACTCGCTACCGGATCATCACGCTGATCCGCCAGTTTGGGCCGGACCTGATCCTCACCCACCGCCCAAACGACTATCACCCGGACCACCGCTATACCTCGCAGATCGTGTGCGATGCAGCCTACATGGTGATGGTTCCGGCTGTGGTGCCCTCGGTGCCGCCGCTGCGGAAAAACCCGGTGATGGGGTTTCTGTCGGACAACTTCCAGAAGCCGTACCCGTTCAGCCCGAGCGTGGTCGTCGACATCGAGCCCGTCCTGGACCAGGTGATCGACATGCTCGATTGCCACGAGTCGCAGTTCTACGAGTGGATGCCGTGGATCGGGTTCTTCGGCGACACGCCGATGCCGACGGGACTGTTGGAGCGGAAGCAGTTCCTCCGCGAATTCATCCTGGCCCGCATCGCCCCGCTGGCCGACCGGTTCCGCGATCTGGTCGTGAAGACCTATGGCCCCCAGCGCGGGGCGAACGTCAAGTACATTGAGGCGTTCGAAGGCTGCGAGTACGGGGCACCGCTGGATGAGGCGGCGAAGCAGCGGTTGTTCCCGTGGCTACCCGTTGTGGGATAGGCTTCCAGCCTGTCTTCTGTGTTTAGAGGACGACAGGCTGGAAGCCTATCCCACGGGGCATCTCATGGCTTCGCACCCTCCACTGGCCGACTACCACAACCTCCCCGTCACTGTCATGGGGCTGGGGCGGTTTGGTGGCGGGTTGGGGGCGGTGAAGTTCCTGTTGGATCGCGGGGCGCGGGTCACGGTCACTGACCTGCGGCCCGAGGCTCAACTCGCTGATACCTTGAAAGAGTTCGATGCCTCGCAGCTCGTGCGTCTGCACTGCGGTGGCCACACCGACGCCGACTTTGCGGACGCCCAGTTGCTCGTCGTGAACCCGGCGGTGAAGCCGAATTGCCCGTGGCTGAAGAAGGCCCGTGAGCGCGGCATCCCGCGGACGAGCGAGATGAATCTGTTCTGGCAGCACAACCGGGGCCGCGTGATTGGCGTCACCGGGAGCAATGGGAAGTCAACCACCACAGCCTTGATCGCTCATCTGCTGAAGACCGCCGGAAGGACGGTCCACCTCGGTGGCAACCTCGGCGGGAGCCTGCTGCCCATCGTCGACTCGATCGAGCCGACCGACTGGGTGGTCCTCGAACTGAGCAGCTTCCAGTTGGCCGACCTCGACCGGATCGAGGCCAGTCCGGAGATCGCGGTCGTCACGAACTTCGCTCCCAACCACCTCGACTGGCATCCCGACCTCGATGACTACCGCCGGGCCAAACAGACGATCCTGCGCTGGCAGTCAGAGGACTCGACAGCTGTGCTGAATGGGGAGGATGCGGATGTGCGCGAGTGGCCGACGCTGGGACGGGTGTGGTTATTTGGACAGACCTCCGGCTCCCTCTCTCCCGCTGGCGATGTGGCCGACTTAAACGACTTCCGCTGTGGGGGAGAGGGTGGGGGTGAGGGGGTTCACGCCGAAGTGTTGCCCCCTCACCCCGGCCCTCTCACCCACAGCCACGTCCTCTCCGAAAGCAGCGCTGATCGTGGGGGAGAGGGAGCAGAGAACGTGGGGCACGTTTCCTACGTGCCTGAGAAAGAGATGCGTAGCGTGGGCTTTAGCCCACGCCTCTCGAAGGTTGACATGCCTGCGTGGGCTAAAGCCCACGCTACGAATACACGACTCCTCGACTTGTTCCCCCTCCCCGGCCAGCACAATCGCATGAACGCCGCAGCGGCGATTTGTGCGGTGTTGGCAGTGGGGGTGGAGTGGGAGTCGCTCGCCGAGGGACTGAGAACCTTTCGCGGCTTGCCGCATCGGCTGGAGTTCGTCGGAGAGGTCGCGGGGCGGCGGTTCTACAACGACTCACTGGCCACGACGCCGGAGTCGGCGATCTGTGCCTTGAAGGCGTTTCCGGGCCGCGTGCTGCTGCTGGCGGGGGGGTATGACAAGCGGGTTGACCTCAGCGAGTTTGCCCGCGAGGCGGCGGCTCGGGCGACGGCGATCGCCTGGATGGGGCAGACGGCGGAGCGGCTTCACGCTCTGGCCATGCAGACGCTGGAGGAGCACGGGGGACTGACGTCCCCCGCTCGCTGTCGATCGCAGTGGATCACGCACAACTTGCGCGAGGCGTTCGAGTGGCTGTGGGAGCAGTCGCAACCGGGGGACACGATCCTGCTGTCCCCGGCGTGTGCGAGCTTTGATTGGTTCCTGAACTTCGCGGATCGGGGGGAGCAGTTCCGGACGTTGGTGCGGGAGGCCGAGGAGGGTCTATGGCCTAGGGTCTAGGGCCAGAAACGACACTCACCCCTCCTGCGGCAAATCGTCCGGGTCTGTGAGTTCCAACGGCAACTGATCGGGGTCGAGGTCTTCCACCACCGCGTATTTGCCATCGAACCATCGACTGAGGTCGATCTGCTTACAGCGAACGCTGCAGAACGGGAAGTGCGGGGCGTCCAGCGAATCGGGCGGGACGGGCTTGTGGCAGATCGGACAGGTGATGGGCTGAATCATGAGGGATCGTTGAGCGATGAGGGTTGAGGGTTGAGCGACAGAGGGGAGGAGTGTGGCGTTGAGGATTGTATGCTTTCGCTCAACGCTCATCGCTCAACCCTCAACGATCCCCTCCGTTGTGAGTGCTGATCTCAAGAACTCCATCCGGGGCCACATGCACGCGCACGGCCCCGGTCGCGGCGGTGCAGTGGATCGTTTCGGCGCGGTCGTAGATTCTCGTGAGTGCGGGCGTGATGTCGGTGCCACAGCTGGCGACGACGTGCCGGGGGCGGGTCCACTTCGCAAAGGCGGGGGTGTTGGCCGACTTGCCGCCGTGGTGCGGAGCGAGGAGTAAGTCGATGGGATCGAGCGGTTCTTGCTGGAGGTGCGTCGAGCCGCTGCGTTCCAGGTCGCCGGTCAACAGCAGCGTCTTTCCGGCATAGGTGATCCGCAGCACCACGCTGTTGGCGTTGTCCAGCGAATCCTCGACACCGGGCGTGGGGTGCAGAACTTCGACGGACACCTCGGGGTCGAGCCGCAACCGGTCGCCCGTCTGAATCATGCTCAGCGCGGTGCCGCGCTTCGCCAGTTCGTCGAACAGCTCGGGCACTCCCTGCTGTTCAAAGTCGAGGCAGTGCTGGCTGAAGAGAGCTGTGCCGACCGGGGTTTGGGAGACGAGGTCGATGCCGCCGTTGTAGTGGTCCGAGTCGGCGTGCGAGATGACCAGCGCGTCGACGCGGCTGGTCCCTCGCTCTCGGAGCAGAGCTTGCACCGCGCGGGCCGCGCGGCGCCCATCGCCCATCGAGCCGATGTCATAGAGCAGCGTGCGTCCGTTGGGGCACTCAATGAGGATCGCCTCCCCGTGCCCGACATCGAGGAACGTACAGGTCAGTCCCGGTTCCGGAGTGCGCGGCCACGCGGAGACCGCCAGCCAACCGAGCGTCCACACGCACGTCCCGCGCCACACCCAACGCCGCGCCGTCGTGGAACGGAGCAGCAACCCCGCGAGCAGCAACAGGTAAAACCCGCTCATCCACCCCAGCGCGGGACTGGGAGATTCGCCGTAACCTCCGGGGAGCGTGGCCGACCACTCGACGGCATTCAGAAACCAATTCAGGCTCTCACGAAACGGGATCACGACCCACTTCGCCAGCGGCGGGCACAACAGCCCGACTCCGAGGAACACATAGCCCGCACACAGCACCAGCGTCGAGAACGGAGTCAGCAAGGCGTTCACCACCAGCCCCGCCGGAGAGACGAGATGAAACGTCCGCATCGTGATCGGCACCGTCACCAGCCAGACCACGAAGGTCACGGTATACGCGGCCAGCAGCCAGCGCCCGCTCCAGGAGAGCGCTCGCCAGAGCCGCGACCGCTCTCCGGCCAGCAGACGATCCGTGAACGACTCCTCCGTCCGTTCAGCCACCCAGCGCGTGACCACAATGATCGCCGCCACAGCCACGTAGCTCAGCTGGGCCCCCACATCGAACAGGTCGGCGGGGTTCAGCAACAGGAGGATCAAAGCCGACAGGGCCAGCGCCTGGATCCCATCCGACTTCTTGCCGTAAGCCTGGCTCACCACGATCAGCGTGCCCAGGACCACTGCCCGCATCACCGGCGGCCGACTCTCTGCGATCGCGGCGTAGCCATAGATCACGGCCAGCACGAGTAGAGAAGTCGTCAGCGTGCGCAGACGCACCGCCCGGCAGAGCAGCATGATGAATGACGCCAGTACGCCGATGTGCAGCCCCGAGATGGCCAGGATGTGCATCGTGCCGCTGCGGATGAAGGCGGTTTCCGTTTCGTCCTTCAGGTCCGACCGATCGCCAATCAGCAGCGAGGCCGCCACCGGATGCAGTCGCGGAGGCAGGTGGTCAAACATCAGCCGGTCACACTCGGCGCGAACCCCCTCACGCAGTCTCGACACACGGGCACTGATGCCTCTCGGTCGCTCGATCAGCTGCACCGTGTCGGGGGAGTCACACCGTAACACCCGGTCCATCCCTCGCGCTCGCAGGAACTCTGGGTAGTCGAAGTCTCCGGGATTGCGAGGCGGTTCAGGGACCGCCAGTTGGCCCATAATCTCGATGCGATCACCCGGGACCAGATCGAGCAGATGCCCGGCGATATCGACGCGCACGAGGCCGACGACGGGGACCAGCTGCCCGTCATGCGTGACCAGCGACTCGCAGGCGACTTGCAACACCGAATGATCGAGTCGCATCCAAGTCGGCACTCCGGGTCGGTTGTTGGTCCGCGTACTAATCGGAGAGGCGATCGTGGCAATCAGCTTCACGGGCTGGCTGTCCACTGGAAGGGCAGCGATTGACTGAGTCTCCCGCAGCGACCAGAACTGGTGATGCCGCGCCCCTCCGGCGGTGGCCAGCAGCATGGCCACCAGGACGGCGGTAGTCTTCCCCCAGGCGACTCGATGAGCAAGAACGGCGAGCACCGCTGCCACCACTCCGAACCCGATCCAGGTCGACATGGTCGTCGCCGAAAACCGGTCAACGACCACTCCGGCTGCGAACAGCAGGGCCGCAGTCAGAGCCGGTTCGCGAGGCTGGGCGAGAGGCTGAGGAACCGAGGCGGCCACGGGATTTCCTCGGAGATTCGCTGGTGACTAACGGGAAGCGGGGAGGGAGCGTATCATAACGCGAGTTCGTCGGCTGTGCCGGTGCCAACATGTTTCAGACTGACGAAACACAATCGACGGGAGGCGTGTGCGATGCTCTGTCCATTCTGCCAAAAGGGCGAAACCAAAGTGGTCGACTCGCGCGGCAGCCAGGAGTACGTCATCCGCCGCCGCCGCGAGTGCCTCGATTGCGGTCGCCGGTTTACGACCTATGAGAAGATCGAAGAGTCGCCGCTCAAGGTCATCAAGAAGGACGGAGCCCGTATCCCGTTCGATCGCGAGAAGATCCGCGCCGGGATCGAGAAAGCCTGCTACAAGCGACCCATCAGCCCCGACCAGATCGAGCGCATCGTCAGCGACATCGAGCGCGATGTGTACGCCCAATTCGACCGCGAAGTTCCGTCGCGCTTCGTCGGCGAGAAGGTCATGGAGGCCCTCAAGCTCGTCGACCAGGTGGCCTTCGTGCGGTTCGCCTCGGTCTATCGCTCGTTCCAGGACGTGAACGACTTCGTTCAGGAACTCCAGCCGATCCTCAAGGAACGTACGCGGCGGTCGTGAAGAGAACGGAATGAATTCCGTTCTACAGCACCCGCGACGTGTCACACCGCTTGGGCTCCCCCACGCGTGACTCGGTCTGCCAGGTCGAGTCCTCCTCCTCTCCGGCGAGGACGGGATCGCACTTGCTGCCATCGTGCAGGGTGTAACAGACGCCCGTCTCGTGCAGGAAGAACTGCCGGAACCAGACCATGTGGGCCACGCGGTCGGTCGGCTGATACAGCCGGACTTCGATGCCCGACTCAAACCAGTCGAACAGCATCCCGAAGAACCCGCTGGGGACGTACTTCACGTACTGCATGTGGATCCCGATGGAGCGCTCTCCGTCGCTGCGGATCATCGCGATCAGGGTGTCCCGAATCAGGGACAAGTCCGCACCGTCCCAGATCTCCATGTCGCCGATGTCGATGACGACCGCGTTGTCGTCCTGGCGGACGGTGAGACCATGAATGTATTTGCGTTCGGCCATGATGACTCGCCTGCGAGGTGGGGAGAGGTCCGTGGCGGAGGGCTACGGAGTCTGCTCGTGCCAAGGAGCATTGGCATTCCGCGCGCCCAATTCGCTGAACAGGGCCGAGTGAGCGGCGTAATTCGTGATCTGGCCAAGCGATAGAGCCCGTGACCGCCCGTGTGGTGGGTCTGTCGGAATGATGCCGTTGGGCCACATCGGAGGGACCATGTGGCATCCGGGCAACATCCGATGACTCCAAAAATCCTCTGGCGGACCGCTGAGGGCTCAAGGCGACGCACGACTTGAAGATGGGGAAGCTGTCAGCCATCAGCGATCCGCATTCCGCCAGAGATGAGATGCTGAACGCACTGTTTCACTCTGGGTGGCAGCCTGCTGGCTGAAAGCTGAAAGCTGACAGCTTGCCCAGTGTGAAACACTGCGGCACCCTGCTGACCGCCCCCCTCTCCCTTCAGCCCGCCCGGCTTCCCCCCTAGAATCCCCCCTTCACTGTCCGCAGCCTCTGTGTGTCCGATCCGATGAAAACTGACGAACTCCGCGAAAAGTACCTCTCCTTCTTCGAGTCGAAGGGGTGCGTCCGCCGTCCGAGCGATGTGCTGGTGCCGCGCGCGGATAAGACCGTGCTATTCACCCCCGCCGGGATGAATCAGTTCAAGAACCAGTTCCTCGGCATCGGGCCGATCGAGTTCACAGCGGCCACGACCTGCCAGAAGTGCATCCGCACGGGCGACATCGGGAACGTGGGAGTCACGACCCGGCACCACACGTTTTTCGAGATGCTGGGGAACTTCTCGTTCGGGGGGTACTTCAAGAAAGAGGCGATCCACTGGGCGTGGGAGTTTCTGACTTCGAAGCAGTGGTTGGGGCTGGAGAAGGACCGGCTGACGGTGACGGTGTACCTCGACGATGACGAGGCGTACGGCATTTGGAACAAGGAGATCGGCCTCGACCCGAGCCGGATTTCGCGACTGGATGAAGCCGAGAACTTCTGGCCCGCGTCGGCTCCCTCTCAGGGTCCGGACGGCGTGTGCGGTCCGTGCAGCGAGATTTACTACCTGACCCCGGGAGCCAAGGAGCCGGTCGAGATTTGGAACCTCGTGTTCACGCAGTTCAACCGCGTGGGAGCACCGCCAAACAATCTGCAGCCGTTGCCGAAGAAGAACATCGACACCGGCATGGGACTGGAGCGGACCGCCAGTGTCATGCAAGGCGTCCTGAGCAACTTCGAGATCGACTCACTCAAGCCGCTGTGTATCGCAGCGGGTGATGCGGTCGGAGTCAAGTACGAATACGCAGGCCAGTCGGGCCGCGCGATGCGCCGCATCGCTGACCACGTGCGGGCGTGTACGTTCGCGATTCATGAAGGGGTGGCTCCCGGGGCCAACGGGGCCGAGTACATCATCCGCCTGTTGCTGCGACGGGCTCTGCTGGAAGGCTATCTGCTCGGGAAGCAGGAGCCGTTCCTGCACACGCTGGTGCCGACCGTGATTTCGCTGATGAAGGGGCCGTATCCCGACATCATGCAGACCGAGCGGAGCGTCGTGAACACGATCCGCGATGAGGAGTCAACGTTCCTGGCCACGATCGATCGTGGGCTGTCGAAGTTCGACAAGCTCGTCAACAAGGTCCGCAAGGACGGCGGCTCGGTCCTCCCCGGCGAGGCGGTGTTCGACCTGCACCAGACCGACGGGTTCGTCTTCGACCTGACCTCGGCCCTGGCCGTCGACCGCAACATGACGGTCGACAAGCCGGGATTCGATGTCGCCGAAGAAGACCATAAGAAGAAGAGCGGCCAGGGGTCGTGGGGGGTCATGTCCGCCGGGCCGCTCGACAAGATTCAGCAGGAAGTCGGCGACACCAAGTTCCTGGCTTACGACTCCACCGAGTCGACCGCTAAGGTCGTCGGGATTCTGGTCGCTCGCGAGGGAGTGTTCGAGCGAGTCGCTGAACTCATCGTGACGGATGTCGCAGCCCAGATCATCCTCGACCAGTCCCCGTTCTACGGTGAGTCCGGCGGTCAGGTCGGCGACACGGGGACGATCACCGGCAACTGCCAGTTCGAAGTCACCGACTGCCAGAAGCACACCGGCCTGCTGGTCCATGCGGGCCGCTTGAAGTCCGGCTCGCTCAAGATCGGCGATACGGTCCAGGCCACTGTCGACGCCTCGCGCCGTGCTGGCATCCGTCGTGCCCACTCGGCCACACACATCCTGCACCATGCCCTGCATCAGGTCATCGGCCATCACGCGACCCAGCGCGGTTCGAAGGTCGACAACGACCAACTGCGGTTCGACTTCTCGCACGGATCGGCGATGACTCCCGACGAGCTGCTGCAAGTCGAGAAGATCATCAACGAGAAGATCGTCGAAGGGGCTCCCGTCTCGATCAAGTTCATGAAGATCGAGGAGGCCAAAGCCTCCGGCGCGATGGCCCTCTTCGGTGAGAAGTACCCCGACATCGTCCGCATGGTCTCGATGGGCGACTTCAGTAAAGAACTCTGCGGCGGCATCCACTTGGCCAGTACCGGGCAAGTCGGCCTGTGCCGGGTCATCGCCGAAGAACCGATCGCAGCGGGCATTCGCCGGATTACCGCCCTGACCGGTGAGAAGGCGATCGACAGCGTCCGCGAGCAGGATTCGCTGCTCAAGCAACTCGGTGCCGCCCTCAAGTCCCCGCAGCGCGAGATCCCGGGCCGCGTGAGTGCGATGCAGGACGAGATCCGCACCCTCAAGCAGGAGATCGCCCTCTACAGCAAGGCCGCTGTCGCCCAGAACGCCGCCAAGCTCCTCGCCAATGCCGAAACCGTCGGCGGTTCGAAACTGATCTGCCAGAAGCTAGAGAAAGTCGACCGCGACCAACTGCGACTCTACGCCAATGAACTGATCGCGAACGGTGGGACCGTGGCTGTGCTGCTCGGAGCCCTGATCGAAGACAAGGTGGCCTTCATCGCCGCTGTCAGCAAAGACCAACTCAAGAAGGCCAAGGCCGGTGACTGCGTCAAAGCCGCAGCCGCCATCGCGGGCGGCGGCGGCGGTGGCAAGCCCGACATGGCCGAAGCCGGTGGGCGCATGCCGGAGAAGCTGGACGAAGCACTCGCCGCTGGTCGGGCGTACCTCGTCAGCGCCATTGGATAGTTTGAAAGGACTGGCGAAAGACGAGGCAATCCGCTACTTTTGAGGTAACGACTGGAGTTTCGGACTCATCGATTCTGGAGACTGATCGAGATGACAACCATCACGTCTCGGGCGGATTTTGAGCAATTAATGGACCTTCGAATGAGAGAGGCGAAGCTCCTGCTCGACCACCAGAACTGGGATGGCTCCTATTACCTTGCTGGATACGCGGTCGAGTTCGCGCTGAAGGTCTGCATCATTTCCCGCTTAATGCAGACGAACAGTTGTCCCGACAAGGCTTTCGTCGGAACATTCTATCAGCACAATCTGACCTCACTTTGCAAACTGGCTGAACTCGATGTGGAGATGACCAAAGATCCTGCCGTCAATGTCCAGTGGAGCATCGTTCAGGAATGGAGTGAACAGAATCGATACGAGATCGGAAAATCGGAGCAAGTTGCCACAGACATGTATGAAGCCATCGAGAGGGGGGTGCTGCCATGGGTCAAGTCGCGCTGGTAGACGAACAGATTGCTGATGGTCGACGATTCGTCGAACGATTCGCCGCCGACGGTAACACCGTTCAGGCTGCGTTTTGGGTCAAGACCGCTGAAGAAGGGGACTGGTTCCTCTATGTCGTCACCGACATCTACGACAGTGACGGCCCCGCCGCCGCCTACCGATCGGTTCATCGATCACTTGGAAGTCTCCAAAACTCCTTGATCTCCAGTTCCGAAATCAAGGTCATCGGACCTAAGAATCCCATCGCCAAAGATGCGGTGGCAATTATGGTTCGATTTACGGGACGGATGGCGACTTGGTTCGGTGGAAAATCACTCGGATCGATGTTGGTTGAGCAAATCTATCTCTACCCCCGTCATATCTTCACATTCACACGGGCGAATTCGATGACGACTGAGGACATCAACCGAAAGCTGATTGAGTTGATGAACCGTGGGCCCGGTGTGTGGCAACCGCACCACGTGGGTCTCAAGGATGGGACATCATTCGCAGGCTCTCCGATCTCATTAGGCATCGGGCCAAATCGATCCGTTGAAGTTTCATTCATAGAAGATGGGGCAGCAGCGCCTCGTGTGATTCGGTTGGATGAAATCGACTCGATCGGCTGAAGTCACACACAGCGGCGGCTGGCCCGATGTGTTCCGCCTCCGTGAGCGGCCCGGCGAGCGCGTGCCGCACACCGTTTGTGACAATCTCATTATTGTGTTGCGAGCCGGTGGCGCAGAACGGTAGCATGGCCGAGTTGGACCGTCGCGCCCGTATCGGCACCCACCGACGGATGATGCAGTCCACCACTTCCAGACTCGACCAGGGGGCACACCATGATGACACGACTGCGATCCCACAACTCCTGGTACTGCGTGTTCGGGATGACGCTGTTCGTCCAGGCGGTCTGCGGTCTCTCCTCCGCCTCAGCGGCGACTGACGAAGAGACGTTCACGGCTCTGGATTTGAATCAAGACGGTGTGCTGTCGGGGCTCGAGGTCACGATCGCTCTTCCGTTCGATGCCGACAAGGACGGCGAGGTGACGAAGGATGAGTACCTCGTCGGGAGTCTGTTGGAACGACAGCGGTTTCTGGCCCTGGACGATGGTCAGTTGTTCAAAGAGCGGGACTCGAACGCGGACGACACATTGTCCGGCAAAGAGGTCTTGGGCTTTCAGCAATACGACGCGGACAACGATGGAGAGGTGTCGCGGCAGGAATTCGACGCCGGACGGGCGACCGATCGGAAACAGCACGCTGGCCCCAGCCCGGAAGAAATGGCCCGTCAGGCTCAAGAGAAGTTTCAACAACTCGACATCAACCAGGACGGGCGGCTCTCTGGTAAAGAGCTGGCCGGTTATGAAACGCTGGATGCCAATGGCGACCGCCGCGTCAGCGAGAAGGAATTCCTGGCGGGCTTCGTCGCGGAGCCGATTGCGGACCCCGCCAGCGTCCCACCGCCGATCGTGTTCCTGGAGATGATTCGGACAGCCGATCCGACAGCGTTCCTGAAGATGTCCGACCCCGAGTTCGCCCAGGACATCGACGCGCCCGTCTTGACGTTCGTGCTCAAGACTCTGACCAAATCACTGGGAGAATTCGATCCCTCGGCCCAGGACGCTCCGAAACAAGAAGAGCAAACGGTTGTCAAAGGCCAGCCGCCCTACACATTCTATTCCGGCCCACTCCAGTTCAAGACGGGCGTGGCCGACGGCTCACTGGTTGTCGCTCAGAATCGGATCATGGGGTTCCAGATCAAGTCCCCCGTACTCAACGATCTGGGAGATCAGTTGTACCAAGCCCTCATGGATGACCAGGCGTTTGGGAAATCGACGGCCGAGTTCTACACGCCGCGTTGCGAAGCGTTTGTGCGACTGGTCCTCAAAGGCGGGGACGAGAAAGCCTTCGCCACGTTCCACCCGGATGTTCAGAAGCAGGTGGGCCGGGAACCGTTCCAAAACGTGTTCGAGACATTCCGCACGAACTGCGGAAGCTTCAAGGGCTTCGAACTGGAGAGTCTGCGTGTCGAATCTGACGCGAACATGAAGGGCGAAAATTACCAGCTGACCCATTTCGTCCGTGGATCCAAAGAGAACTACATGGCGACCACCACATTTCAGTTCATCGGACTGAAGGCGGACTTCACTGGCTTTGCGGTGAGGCCCGCGACCGAGGAGGAATCGAATCGTCCGGCGGTGTCCAACAACGTGGGCGGATTCACCTGGGTCAAGGTGCCCGCCACTGCGGAAGGCGTGTCCTTCGAAATGCCCGGAAAACCCGAGCGGGCCCAAGACGAGAAGACAAAACGCGTGACCTATAGTTTCGAACCCGCTGATCAGTTGTCCGTCTGGAATGTCTTCATCGACACGGCGGAGGACAACCTCGAAGCGCGGGCGAAAGAGCTGTTCGATTACATGGAGAAGGCCCTCGTCACGAATACGGAAGGAGAACTGGTCGACTCCGATGAGTTCAATGCGGGAAAGCATCCGGGCCGGATGCATTGCGTGAAGGTGAAAACCGGCGTCTTCGTCGTCGAGCGGATCGTGATTGTCGGTTCCCGGGCGTATCACTTTCAGGTGACGACATCGGAGCAAGACAAAACCAAGCGGGAAGCGGTCGTTAACCGCTTCTTCGATTCGGTGCAGGTGCTGGAGACCGACGACGATGTCCCCGCCGCCCCGACCCCGCCGCCGAGTGAATCGCCTGGATCACCGAAGCCACCTGTGCCCAAGCCGCCCGTGCCCAAGCCACCGGTTCCCAAGCCGCCGGTGCCGTAGGCCGACCTTCTGAGTGAGCGGCTCTGCGCTAGCCGCTGGTTCACGGGATCGCACACCCACCAGAATCCGTGATACTCCGAACGTCACACGGTGAGAAGAACCGGCGGCTAGCTCCGGGCTGCTCACGGGAGGGTGAGAATCTCCCGCGCCTCGGCGGCCAGGAAGAACGACCCGGCGACGCAGATCAGGTCGCCGGGGTGACTGGATTGACGAGCGTGGTGCAGCGCCTCGGCGACCGTAGGACTGGACTGGACCGGTGTGCGCGTCGCGGATTTGGCGATCTCGACGAGTTCCTCCACCGGCCACGCGCGGGGATTGGTCGAATACTTGGTGACGATCAGTTGATCGAACGCAGCCCCGGCGATCCCCAGCATCACGGCGGCTTCCTTGTCGCGCGAGGTGCCGAAGATCAGCGTGCGGGTCGCGGCGGGGATCGACAGGGCCGCGCGGCACAACTCGCGCATCGAGGCGTCGTTGTGGGCGGCATCGAGCAGGATCAGCGGGGATTGTTGGACCACTTCCAGACGCAGCGGCCATGTAACCCGCGAGAGTCCGGCTCGCATCTGGTCTTCGGTGATGAGTGTCTCCTTTCGCTCCGCCGGTATTGTCTCCTTTCGCTCCGCCGGTATTGTCTCCTTTCGCTCCGCGAAAGGACGTTCTTTCGCGGAGCGAAAGACGACACACTCCACAGCTGCGATCGCCAGGGCGGCGTTGCGGGTTTGGAACTCTCCGGCCAGCGGGATCTCCATCGCGCGATAAGTGTGCGTCGGGGTTCGCACATCGATCGTCCACTTCGCCGGACCGACTCGTCCGGGCGTGGGATGCCGATGTTCGATGCGGATCTCCTGGCCGAGTTGCCGCAGCTCGGCCCCGCGCTCGTGACAGACCTCGGCGATGACCGCGACGACCGACGGCTGATCGACCCCGATCAGGCACGGCACGCCCGGCTTGATGATCCCGGCCTTCTCGCGGGCGATCAGCTCCAGCGTATCGCCGAGCAGTCGCATGTGGTCGCGGCTGATGCTGGTGATGACCGTGACCAGGGGGGCACACAGTGTCGTCGTGTCGAGCCGCCCGCCGAGTCCGACCTCCAACACCGCCAAGTCGCAGCCTGCGTCCTGAAACACCATCCAGGCCAACGCCGTCGACAACTCGAAAAACGTCGGGCGGGTCTCTTCGCTCTGTTCCAAATCAGAGGCCAAGTCTCGTAACTTCTTGACCAGCGAGACGATCTTCTCGGGCGAGGGCAACACCCCATTGACGGTCATCCGCTCCTCGAACCGCACCAGGTGGGGAGAAGTGAACAAGCCCACCGTGTGGCCCGCCGCCTGCAACATGGCAGCTGTCATCGCGGCAGTCGAACCCTTGCCCTTGGTGCCGGTGATGTGGACGGCGGGGATCGTCAAATGCGGGTTGCCGAGCCGTTCGAGCAGCATCGACATGCGCGGTAACTGAAAGTCGTCCGTCGAGTATTTCGAGGTCGGCACCCGCTCGTAGTTGATCCGGCCAAACAGATACTCCACCGCAGCCTCATAGGTCAGCTCGGGGAGGGGCGATCCAGACGATGCGGGAGACGGGGCGGCCATCCGGGGCGGGAACTCGCTGTGGGGCAATGTGTCAGGCGGTGTTCGGTGATCGAAGACCGGCATGGGTTGTATCCGCAGTCTGGACGAGCATCAAACCTGAATCGGGCGGCGGACTTTCCGGATCGCACGCCGAGGCGTAGTATCCAGCCAGCGGCCTCGCGAAACGGGGGCGGCGGCTGGAAGTTGGAGGATCTCGCGATGTCGATCAGCTCGATGGTGATTTATCTGTCTGTGCTGCTGGGGCTGCCGGTCGAGGCGACGCGATTGGATGGCCAGCGTGCGTCGGGTGAGCTGAAGGGCCTGACGGCGACGGCCCTGCAGATCGAGGGACCGAGCGGGCCGGTGGAGATTCCGGTCAGTGAATTGCAAGAGGTCCGGCTCACGGCGACGGGCGGCCAGCTCGCGCCGCAGCAGGTGCGGCTGACCGATGAAGCCCTCCTGGCCGGGGAAAAGGTGACGATCTCTGCCGGGGCCCTCACGCTCGAAAGTGCCGAGTTGGGGACACTGAATCTCAAGACCGAGAGAGTTCACAGTGTGCTGTTGGCCCCGGTGGAGGCCTCTCAATCGGCGGCGTGGGAGGAGATGCGGATGAAGGTCTCTCAGTCCGATCTGCTGATCGTGCGCAAGGGGGAGAACCTCGACTTCGTGGGCGGCACGATCGGTACGGTCGAGGATGGGGCGGTCACGTTGATCTCGCGCGGACGTGAGGTCAAAGTCCCTCGCGAGAAGATTGTGGGGATCGTGTATGCGACCCATAAGCTCGTCACGGGCAGCCCGGCGTGCGAGGTGGTGACCAGTAACGGGTCGCGACTCCGCGTGAAGGGCATCGAGATACTGGAGGGGCAGGCACGTCTCGATCTGACCTTCGGAACCGAGTTGAAGTTTCCGGTCGCGGCGCTGCGGAGCCTCGACTTCGGATTGGGGCGGATCGTGCCGCTGATGAAAACCCTGACGCGGCAGACGCTGCCGAAGGGGGTTTCCGAGGCGACGGCGGCGGTCCGCAATCATGCCATCTCGCCGAGTACGCTCCAGAAGATCCCGCTTCGGCTGGGGAACAAGTCGTACTCCGACGGGCTGCTGATCCATCCGCAGACGAAGCTGGAATTCACGCTGAACCGGCAGTATCGCAAGCTGCGGACGGTGGTCGGGATTGATGAGAACGCGAGCGAGCGGGCGCGATTTGAACCGGTGGTGCTGGTCCGGATTCTGGCGGATGGGAAGTCGCTGTGGGAGCAATCGGTGCGGTGGGACGCGGCCCCGGTGAGCCTCGATCTGGATGTGGCGGATGTGCGGACCCTGGAGATCGTGACCTCGACGGAAGACGGCAAGATCGGGCCGCTGCGTCATGTGGATTTGGCGGATGCGAAGTTGATTAAGTAGCAATGTCCGAGTCGATGTCCGTCGAACGCCCAGGGGTTGCTACCCCTGGGCTTTGTCGACGAACCAGCATCGAAGGTTCGTCGAGTCCGAGGAGCCAGGCCGACGCCAGATACGCGGCTCCCCCGGCCAGGCATTGCGCCCCGAGGATCGCCAGACGGACTTTGAAGCTGTCGCCCGGCCAGGGAATCAGTTGCAGCCCGAGGACCACTCCGACCATCACGCCGCAGCAGACGAGGGTCTTGAGGAGCGAGGTGCGGGCTGTCTTCCAATCGAGTCCGCCGCTCAGTCGGGCGAGGCGCGACATCGACCAGACCGCCTGAGCCATTGTGGCCAGCGAAGTGCCCCAGGCGAGGCCCGCCCCTTGCAGCGGGTAGATCAGGATCGCGCTCAGCCCCAGATTCCACACCACGGCCCACTTCCCGATTTGCACCGGAGTCTGCCGATCATGTAGCGCGTAGAATCCCCGGTTCGCAATTAGTAGCAGGATGAACGCCCACGCCGCTGAGCCATACGCTCGTACCATGCCGGCGGTCAGCGCGGCGTCATGCACATCGAAGCGGCCATGCTGAAAGAGAGCTGAGGAGAGCGGACCCGCGACCAGCATCAGGCCCGCACTCGCGGGCAACCCAATCGCCAAGGAGAGTCGCAGGCCCAGCGTCAGGTCCGCGCGGAACCCCGGCATGTCCCCCTGCTCGGCATGCCGTGTCAGGATCGGGAACAGCACGGTTCCGAGGGCCACGCCGAACACTCCCAGCGGGAACTGGTACATCCGCTGCCCGAGGTACAACGCCGATGCGGTCCCGCTCTCCAGGACCGGAAACCATGCGGGGGCCGTCTCGCCCCACACCGGCAGTGACAAGCCCCACGCCAGCACCCGATCCACCAGTGCGTTCAGTTGAGACAGCGTCACTCCCGCCACGACCGGCAGCATCGAGTGAAACACATCGCGCACCTGAGGCAGCGAATCCCTCCATGTGGCTGACCAGCCATACCCGGCCCGATGCAAAATCCACACAGGGACCAGCAACTGAATCAATCCCGCCCCGAGCAGACTCATCGCGATCCCGCGAATCTGAATCTCCGGGTCCGTACACACTCGCGGCACCACCGCGACAGCCCCCAGCCAAAACAGATTCAACAACACCGGCAGGACAGCGGGCCAGAAGAACCGATTCAGCGATTGTAGAGCGGCACACAACAAAGCTGTCAGACAGACCAGAATCACATACGGAGCGAACAGCGCCAGCAACTGAAGCAGGCGAGTGACATCCACAGGCAGGTCGAAGCACAGCAGCGCCAAGCCAATCAGCAGTTCGCCCGCGATGACGATTGCTGAGAGCAACTTGCCAAGCTGCACAAACGTGGCTGAGGTCAGTTGGCGCGCGGCCTCGGGACCGGACTGGCGTTGCTCACGGAGGAAGGCCGGAAGGAAGGCGGCTGTGAGGGCTCCCTCGCCGAGGAGTTGCCGCGCGAGGTTGGGAATTTGGAAGGCGACGGTGAAGGCATCGAGGATCGGCCCCGCACCGAACAGGGCGGCCATCGCGGTATCGCGCAACAGCCCGAGAACCCGACTGGCGAGCGTGCAGGCACTGACGATCCGCAGGCCCGCGAACAGGCTCGATGGCGAAGCGGGGGCCTCCACGAGACCTGCAGCGGACGGGGGTTGAGGAGCATCATGCGGCACGACGGTCACTCAACTCCCCCCGTGAGACAAATCGAAATCCGAAACGTTGCGATCAGCGCTCCGCTACGCAAAGCCTTCGCGTCGCGGCGAAACGGTTCTCTGAGACGCTTTGCTTCATTCCGGATTTCGCATGATTCACTAGAACTTCTGCCCCAGTGCCAGAATCTCCGTGTCCTTCAGGAACTTCTCCTTCAGCAGCTTGACGGCTGGCTCGGTGATCCGAGTCCCCTCCAGATCGAGAACCTTCAACGACTTCATGATCTTGAGGGAATTCAAGCACTCGTCCGTCAGGCCGTTGATCTGGGCCAGCCGCAGCTCCTCCAGGTTCTTCATGCGACCGACCACCTTCATGTTGTCGTCGAAGAAATTGTTCCCGGACAGGTCTAGCACCTTGAGTGCATCGCACCCCAGCAGTCCCTGGATCGTCGCTCCAGCCATTCCGCAGCGACTGGCCCGCAACACTTCCAGCTTGGGCAGCTTGTTCAACTGATCCATCCCATAGTTGCCGAAGTTCGTCCCACTCACATTCAGCTCGCGCAGATTGCTGAACGCTTTCTTGCCCAGCACGATATTCATCCCCCTCCCGTAGAGATCGGGACAACCGGATAGCCGGAGCACTTGCAGTCCCTCGAACTTCGCCAGCGTCGGGAGTACCGCATCCGTCACGGGGCAGGCGGCGACGGTCAGCTCCTCCAGATCCTTGAGCGGGGTCAGATTCTGGACGCCGAGATCATCGACCGCGCGTAGTGTGGCGAGCGTCAGCTTGCGCAAAGACTTCGCCTCAGCCACTGAGGCCAGTCCGACATTGGAGACCCGCGTCTCGGAGAGGGTGAGTTCTGTCAGGTTCGGAAATGCGGTCAGGGACTTCATCCCCTCGTCACTCACGCCGCTGCGGGACAGATCGAGCGTGGTGATCGCATCCAGTCCTTCGGTCAAGCCCGCGAGCTGGGCCAGATGCTCATCCCGTTTTTCGGTGTTGGGCAGCGCGAGGAACCCGTCGATGATCTCCTGGGGCGTCAACACGCGCGGTGGGGGAGCCACAACGGTCGGGGCCGCGGAAGGCGGCGGAGGCGGCGGGGCGGAAACCGTCTCTTCCCCCTTGTCTTTGTTGACCGACTGGAGTGCATCGCAGCCAGTGCTGGCCAGAAGCCACAGCAGGCACGCCCACGATGCGACGACTTTGACACAGGAACGCCATTCAGAAATCACAATGACACCTCCCAATTCGAGAGAACGAAGAATTGCCCGCGAACGCAGGCGGATCACCAGATGATACCGGGGATGGCGGGAAGTGAAAGATCAGTGAGTGCATCAGAAAAGCAGGCAGCCCCTAAACCAGAAGCCCCTCCCCACTCGGAGACACGCGGCATCTGATGGTGAACATTCGAACGCAAAGGATAGGAGTCATGGAAACGCAGAGGGCGCTGAGGACGCAGAGTTCAGGAGGCATGCCTGTCTCTGTGTTCTCAGCGCCCTCTGCGTTTCGAATTTCCGAGGCGCTGGATCGAGTGATCTCCTGTGTCGCCATGTTCAAGCTCTGTGTTCTCCCTTTGTCTGGGAACTGTGGTGAAACTCTGAGGGGCTGCCTGTTTTCGTGATGCACTCACGGCAGGAACCAAGCCCTCAAGACATTCGTCTGTCGAAAGAGTATCCTGAAACGATGGGGGCGCACCAATTTGTCATCCATCGTGAGACGGTTTATCACATCGACAATGACGGATTGGTAGCCGTTGTGGGTCGCACCGTTGAAGTGCTGATTCCTGAAATCGAGGAGCCGAATCCATGAGTGCCGCCGCTGCATCCGATTACGACACCCAGCTCGTTCGTGGAATCCAAACCGCCCTTCGGACAGCTCGCGGATTGGGTTATCCGGTGGAGACGATGGACATCAACGCATCGGTGTCAGAGGGGATTTGCACGATTCATTTTGCGCCACTGCCTGCACCCGGTTACATCCAGACCGGCGGCGATCTGATTGTGACCATCGACGCCAGAGCTGACACACTGATTCAGTACGAACGGGGACAATAGCACTGATGAGGCGGCGGGCTCCGGGCGCTGACGCTTCCGGCTCGACGGGGGCTGACCCGGCTTTCATCACCCACCGAAGGTTCGTCGCCCGTTCCGGCACTCGCTAGAATCGAAGGCAGCCTGCCCCACCCCCGACAGCGAGACCCGCGCGATGTATCTTCGAATGGCCAAGCGGATTCTCTTCGAGACCGACAAGCGGCTGCTGTGGAAGCTCGCCTGGAACATGGGGGTCAAGGGGGGCTTGTCGGTCCAGCGGTACAAGAACCGGCTCAAGAAGGGGCAGGTGTTTCCGCCGTTTCTGTATATCTCGGTCATCAACTCGTGCAACCTGCGGTGCCAGGGGTGCTGGGTCGATGTGGCCGCCAAGCAGCAGATCATCGACATCGTGGCCATGCGGAAGCTGATCAACGAGGCCAAGGCGGCGGGGAATGTGTTCTTCGGCATCGTGGGCGGCGAGCCGTTCATGCACCCGAATCTGCTCGACATTCTGGCCGAGCATCCGGAGTGCTACTTCCAGGTGTTCACCAACGGGCACTTCATCACCGATGAGGTCGCCAAGCGTATCCGCCAGCTCGGCAACGTGACTCCGTTGATCAGCGTGGAGGGGTCGGAGATCGTCAGCGATGAGCGGCGGGGCCGGGCCGGGGTGCTGTCGAAGACGATGCAGGGGGTGCAGAACTGCCTCAAGAACAAGGTGTTCACCGGCGTCTGCACGAGTGTCTGCAAGACCAACCTCGACGATCTCGTCACCGAGAAGTGGGTCGACCGGCTGATCGAGATGGGGGTGTTCTACACGTGGTTCCACGTCTACCGCCCGATGGGTCCGGAGGCCAATGAGCAGTTGTGCTTGTCGCCCGAGGAGATGTTGCGGATCAGAAAGTTCGTGGTCGAGATGCGGGTCAAGAAGCCGATCGTGTTCGTCGACGCCTACTACGATCACGCGGGTCAGGCCCTCTGCCCGGCCGCGACCGGGATCTCGCACCACATCAATCCCTGGGGCGGAATCGAGCCCTGCCCGATCGTGCAGTTCGTGACCGACTCGATCCATGACGAGTCGAAGACGCTGGTCGAGAAGTTCGAGTCGCCGTTCCTGAAGGACTTCCGCGAACTGGCCCGCGACACGACACGCGGCTGCATCGTGCTGGAACGGCCCGACCTGTTGGCGCATCTGGTGACGAAGCACTCGGCCCAGGACGGCACTGTGCGGGCGACGGCGATGGCGGAACTGAACGCCATGAAAGTCCGGCCCTCGCAATACAATCCGGAAGGGGCCGTTCCAGAGAAGAGTTGGGCGTATTGGATCGCGAAGAAGCTGTTCTTCAATGATTTCTCGGTCTACGACGGGCGGGATCACAGCGCGGGTTCGGCTCCGTCCCTGCTGGCGCGGGGTGAGGTGCGGACGATGGAAGCAGCTTCACCGGGACCAGTGCTGGTGCCGCTGGAGACTCACCGGAAGCCCTCGTGAGACGATCCGCGTCAGGGGTCAGAATGGGGGTTGGAGTTCAGGCTTCAGCCTGCCCCGGAGCAGCCTAAAGGCTGGACTCCAACCCCCAAATTAGCCTTTGACAAGGTACTCGTGCCTTCCCGCCCACTCAGCCTCATCCTGGCCCTGGAGTACGTGATGTCCGTCCCCGTTGTCATCGCCCTCGGGGGCAACCTCGGCGACGTGAGATCGACCGGGGAGGCGGCCCTCGCCCTCTTGCACGACACGCCCGGCCTCGCAGTCGAGCGCACCAGCCGCTGGTACTCGACCGCACCCGTCGGCTGCGAGGGGCGGTTCCTCAACGCCGCCGCATTGCTACACAGCGAGCTGACGCCGATGCTACTGCTGCAGCGATTGCAGGAGATCGAGACCGGACAGGGCCGGGTGCGGACGGGCCACTGGACGCCGCGACCGCTGGACCTCGATATCGTGCTGTTTGGTCAGTGGCAGGTCGACCATCCCCAGTTGCAGCTGCCGCATCCGGCGGCGTGGTCTCGGAGGTTCGTCCTCGACCCGGCGTGCGAGTTCGCGGGTGAGATGGTGCATCCCGGTTTCGGCCTGACGCTGGACGAACTGAGAGTTCGACTGTTGCTGCGACCACTCCTTGTCGCCTGGAGCGGAGAGTTCACCCGCTCGCGTGTCACCGAGGGAGCCGTGCAGGCCCGCTTCGGGACTCAGGTCCGGTGGGTCGATTCGACCGAGGCCGGAGTCATCCGCTTCGTCCCTCGGATCACACATCGGAAGTCATACGAGATCGCTGTCCCGAATCACCTCGACGAGGCCCGCCAGATCGTGATCCAAACGCTGATCTCGCTGCTGGATGAACCGGTGGTGCAATCGTAGCCACGTTCGCCAGAACGTGGGCCTCTCGCCACCCGGTTCTCGTGCGAATCCGCATCGAGGTCGGTAAGCTGAAGCCATGCCCGAGCCACTCCCCCAGCTTGTTGCCCCAGTTCCCTCCCCCGTCCCGTGGCGGGTCGGTTTGGGACACGATACGCACCGGTTGCAGCCGGGGTTGCGGCTGATCATTGGCGGGGTCGAGATCCCGCATGAGCTGGGGTTTGTAGCTCATAGCGATGGCGATGTGCTGCTGCATGCCATCACCGATGCGGTCCTGGGAGCTGCGGGTTTGGGCGACATCGGCGAGTGGTTCCCCGACACCGATCCGCGTTACCGAGGGGCCGATTCCTCGCAGCTGTTAAGAGAAGCGGTTCGCGTGGTCCGCGAGCGAGGCTGGGGTGTCGTGAATGTCGACTGCACGGTGTTCGCGCAACGCCCGAAGCTGAGTCCCTATAAGCGAAGCATGGCGGCGAATATCGCCCGCGTGCTCGGGATCGATGCGGGCTGCGTCAATGTGAAGGCCAAGACCGGTGAGCGCGTCGGGCCGGTGGGTCACGAGGAGTCGATGGACGCCTCGGCGGTTGTGCTGCTCGCGCGAGTGGAGCGAGGAACGGAATAAATTCCGTTCCTCGCGGACTCGCCTCAGCGGGCAAAGAGTGTGGGAGTTCGCACGATGGCCTGAATCTCTTGCGGACTGATTCGCGGTTCCATGGCGACTCGTTGCAGATCCAGTGGATTTGACTCGCCAGTCGCATAGCCGGGATAGAAACTGAACCCCCAGTGGTAACCCGCTTCGCGGATCAGACGCATCGTCTCCCCGGTGAAAGCCCACGGTTGTCCGATGGGATAGCTGAACGTCGTGATGGAGGTGCCCAGTTCCGCTTCAATGCGGGCTTTCGATTGCTGAATCTCTTCCCGCTGTTGGTCGAGCGTACACTTCGACAGGACGGGATGAGTCACCGTGTGACCGCCAAAGTCGATGCCACCCCGGTGCATCTCCCGCACCATGTCCCACGTCATCCACGGGGCCGTGTCGGCATCTCGCGGTGCGCGACCGGTCCCCAATGCCTCTCCCAGGTCGCCGAGAAACTGGCTCAGTTCCTGCGGCGACAGCATCTTCGACAATCGCAACAGACGGCGACAGACCGAATCGCGCTGATCGGGGGAAACATCCAGACTCTCAATCTGCCAGGCAGCAGGCAGGCTCAGTACGGGCTGCGTCGTCCGCTTGACCATCCAGGCGATTTCATCCCACCAGGCCACCAGACGCTCGTCGAGAAATCCCGTCGCCAGAAAGATGACCGCACTCAGCCCGACCTGCTGGAGTACCGGAAACGCCAGTTCATAGTTGTCCAGATATCCGTCATCGAACGTGAGCAGCACGCACCGCCGTTTCGATCCCTTCCTCAGCACGTCGGCCATGTCGGCGACACGAATCACATCGCAGTCGGCCTTCAAAGACTTCAACTGGGCTTCGAACTGCTCCGCCGTGGCGCTGAACACGCCCGAATCGAGCGAGGTCTGTGCGGGATCCCCGATGCGGTGGTAATTGAGTGTGACCAGCCCCTGCCAACGGTCCTGCAGTCCCCACCAGCGATGCACCTGAAACAGGTTGCATGCCGTGAGGGCCATTTGGCGTTTGTTCTTGATCAGGGGCATCCGCAACTCATCCGTCTACTGAGAAACACTGGGTCCGCTCCCAGCTTAGTGTCGGTCGTCGGGAGAGTGAGGGATGATCCCTCTGTTCGAGAGTCGATCCTTTGATCTACGATGGGGAAGAGTTCAGGAGTCCTCAAGATGCCGGTTGTGCAGAATATGACCCGTGTTGCCGTTCTGCGAACGATCCCGTCCCGTGAGCGGTTCTGTCACAGACAGGCGGGGGGCTCGGCGCGGTGGGGCTGGCTGGCTACTGCGCTGGCATTCGTGTTCGTCCTGTGGCTGAACCCCGAGGCCCAGGCTGTCGGGCCGACCGATCGGTTGGCCGTCTTGCTGAAGCAGCACGAGGAGACGCACGCCCGCTTCGCTGCCGACATGGAGACCGCCGCCGTGGAGTGCGACCAGGCCCCACTCCCCGCGCTCGCGACCGAGATTCGCCAACAGGCACTGCCCCTGGAACAGCAACCGGGGAACATCGACAATCTGCCGACCCACATCCAAGCGGATATCCCCGCGAACCTGCCCCCAGCAGAACGGGCCGCCAAGGTCCGGGTGCGGAAGCTACGAACGACCTATGCCAACGATCTGTACCTGCTCGCCCGCAAGGCCCAGACCGACAAGCATCCCAGCTTCGCCTACCGCCTGGTGCGCGAGGTGCTGTTTCACGATCCCGACCACGCCATCACCCGCAAAATGAGGGGATATCGCCGAGCGGGGGACGAGTGGACGACCCAGTTCGCCGCTGACATGAAGAAAGAGGGGAAGGTCTGGCATGAGGAGTTCGGCTGGCTCCTGGCCAAGCATGTCGAACGCTACGTGGCCGGTGAGCGATACTACAACGGCAAGTGGATCACCGCCGCCCGCGAGGAAACCATTCGCTCCGAGTTCAAGAACGCCTGGCCCGTCGAGACGGAGCATTTCCACATCCGAACGAACCACAGCCTGCAAAAAGGAGCCCATCTCGCCGCCTCCGTGGAAGCGTTCCATCGGTACTTCATGCGCGAGTTCGCCGCGTTCTTCCAGACGCCGCAACAGATGGACAAGCTGTTTCAGGACGGCACGGGGGGGAAGCCGATTGACCCGTACCACATCGATCACTTCCGGTTGCAGTCGGAGTTCGTCGAAGCACTCGCGAATCGCTGTCCTGTCGCGGCACAGATCAACGGCATCTATATTCCCAAGGTCCGGAAAGCCTACTTCTTCCACAACCCCGACACTCCGGAGGACGAATCGCTCGGCACGCTGTACCACGAGGTCACGCATCAACTGCTCAGCGAGAGTTCTACGCAAACGGTGGCCGTGGGAAATGCTCGCGACTTCTGGGTGGTGGAGGGGATCGCCTGCTACTTCGAATCGTTTCGCGTCGCCCCAGACGGCACGATCACGGTCGGAGACATCCAGCATCCGCGAATCCAGGCCGCCCGCGATCAGGTCGTCACGACGCAGGACCAAGAACCGCTGGAACGGTTCATCGCCCACGGCATGCTCCCGTTCCAGAAGGGGGAGCTTCCCGTCCTGCAGAAGCGCTACGCCCAGGCCACCGGACTGGCCCACTTCTTCCTGAACACTCAGAACGGCCTCTACCGTGATGGGTTCATCGAGTACCTGAGCCAGGTCTACAGCCCGGATGGGCGTGTCCGCGCGGGAAACAAAACCCGGACCCTGGAGCAGATTCTCGGCGTGCCGTACGCCACACTCGATACCCAGTATGCCGCCTACATGCGCGGGCTCCCACAGCGAGTGGACACGGACCGTAGCTCATGTCGCTCCGCGACTGAGATTCCTCCCGCCAGACACTGAGCCATCGGGAGCGCGGCTTCCCGCTAGTGGAATGCGAGTCGCGGAGCGACATCGCCTACAACGGACACGCCCTCTGGCCTCGCACTTCTGATCTGTGATTGACACCAGTAAAATCCACACTTAGGCTCAGTTCTCGCGACTCACTTCTTGGCATTTGGGAACTGATGCGGACTGTGTGAAGTCGCACGTATTTCCTCGGGAGAACTGAACCATGCCGTTGCGTATTGTGTGCCTGGTGTTGAGCCTGCTGGCTGGCGGGCTACGGTGTGGATTCGCCGAGGACAAACCGGCTCCGGCGACTCCCCGGACCTATGAGAAGAGAGAGGTCGAAGGCTGGACGGTTCAGGTCGAAACGTCGCTCCTCAAGGAGAGTTCCAGCGAGACGGAGCTCGCCCTCAAGCTCCTCCAGCAACAGCTGAAAGAGGTCGTCAAGGTTGTCCCGGCCCCGGCAGTCGAGAAGCTGCGCCAGGTGACGCTCTGGTTCTCGCCGGAGTATCCCGGCGTCCGCCCGAGTGCGGAGTACCATCCGGGTCGACAGTGGCTGGTCGACCAGAAGCGGAACCCCGACATGGTCAAAGGGGTCGAGTTCACCGACATCAAGACGTTCGAGAAGGAACTCGACCGGATGCCGAACTTCGCCCTGCATGAGCTGGCGCATGCTTATCACGACCAGGTGTTCGGGTTCGATGATCAGGAGATCGCGAGTGCCTACGCCCATGCGAAGGACAGCCAGTCGTACGACAATGTCGAACGCTGGAGTGGCACCGGCATCCCCATCCGGCGGGAGAAGGCGTACGCCATGACGAACCCGATGGAGTATTTCGCCGAGACCTCGGAGGCGTTCTTCTCTCGCAACGACTTCTACCCATTCACCCACGCAGAATTGCTCCAGCACGACCCGGACATGGAGAAGCTGCTGGCCAAGGTCTGGGGCGTCGTGAGGCCCGCACCCATTTCGTCCGCGCTCACACCGATTGTGGCTCCCCCGGCGGAGTGGAAGGTGCCGGAGTTCTACCAGAAGTCGATCAGCGCCAACGGCTACCCGATCGTCGCCTCGGCCAACGTCAACGACTACGCCCTGCGCGAGGCCGAGTTTCTCATCAACCTGATGCTCGCCAATCGCCCCGATGTCCGTGACGCGATGATCAAGAGCGGGTCGCGGATGTGCATCATCAGCTGGAAAGAGTTCACGACCGACCTGCCCGACTTCGCCCAGCTGACCCCCAAGGACTACTGGGATGCCCGCGCCCGAGGGACCGGTGGATCGCAGGACGACCCCTGTTGTTCGTCGGCAGAGGAGAACCTGCTCAAGTACCCCGGCGATCCGTACTCGACCGAGAACATCTTGATTCACGAGTTCGCTCACAACATCCACCTGCGCGGGATGGCCAACGTCGACCCGACGTTCGACTCGCGCGTGAAGTTGTCGTACGACAACGCCATGGAGGCCGGACTCTGGAAGGGGAAGTACGCGAGCACGAACCACCACGAGTACTTCGCCGAAGGGGTGCAGTCGTGGTTCGACAACAATCGCCCACCGGACCACGACCATAACCATGTCCGCACGCGGAAGCTCCTCAAGGAGTACGACCCGCAACTGGCCAAGCTCTGCGAAGAGGTCTTCGGCGAAACCGAACTGGTCTACACCGACCCGACGACCCGATTGACGGGACACCTGCAAGGGTACGATCCGTCGCAGGCCCCGACGTTCGTCTGGCCGGAGCGATTGACGAAGATCAAAGAGGAGATCCGAGCAAAGGCGAAAGCCCGGTCGGAAGGGGCAAAGTGACGGGGTTCAAAGTCGCCGGACTCTCCGAGTCCGGTGGTGCGACATTCGCCAAACCCGATAACATCCCGCCGACGATTGACCCTTCAGGCGATCGACCGGCCTGGAGAGGCCGAGAGGACCGAGTCGGGGGCGGGCTCCGCCGGATTCGGAGAATCCGGCGACTTTGGGTCACGCCAGAATTCTTACGAATTCGGCTACGCTGGCATCGTTCACAGACTCATTCCCTCCACAGAAACACCCGCCTCATGGCCAAAGAACTGAACTTCAAGCAGGAACTCACCGCGTGCTTCGGGCAACCGGTCTCCGAAAACCCGACGCAGGTCATGATGGAGGCGGCCTACCGGTATCACGGCCTCGACTGGCGCTACCTCACGATCGAGGTGGCCCCGAACGACCTGCGTGAGGCGGTCCAGGGAGCCCGCGTGATGGGGTTCCGGGGGTTCAACTGTACGATCCCGCACAAGGTCGCGGTGATTCAGCACCTCGACGGGCTGGGCGAGTCGGCCTCGCTGATGGGGGCGGTGAACTGTGTCGTGCGGCGGGGGGACCAGCTGATCGGCGAGAACACCGATGGCAAGGGGTTCGTGAAGTCGCTGCGGGAACTCGTCGACCCGACGGGGAAGCATGTCGTGATGTTCGGAGCTGGGGGAGCGGCGCGGGCCATTGGCGTTGAGGTGGCCTTGGCCGGGGCGACCAAGATCACTTTGGTGAATCGGTCCACTCGTCGCGGTGAAGAGTTGGCCCAGTTGCTGGCCGACCGGGTGAAAGTGGACGTGAACTTTGTGCCGTGGGACTGGACCTATCAAGTGCCGGAGAGTGCCGACATTGTGATCAACGCGACCTCGATCGGGCTCTACCCGGACATCGACGCGCGGCTCGATCTCGATGTGAGCACGCTGCGGGCGGGGATGGTCGTGGCCGATGTGATCCCGAATCCACCGAAGACGCACCTAGTGCGGGACGCCCTGGCCTGTCAGTGTCAAGTCATCGACGGGCTGGGGATGCTCGTCAATCAGGGGATCATCGGCGTCGAATACTGGACCGAGGCCACGACCGGGAAGCAGATCAGTCCGGAAGCAGCCGTGATGCGGGGATCGCTCGAACAGGTGTTCGGAGCGTGATCGGAGAGAAATCCGAAGCGTTTCTCAGAACACCGTTTAGCCGCGACGCGAAGGCTTTGCGCAGCGGAGCGATTCTCTTTCGAATTTCGTGCTTCGAATTTCGAATTTCGAATGATCCACTCCCAGTCATTCTCCGTTCTGAAAAGATCGGGCGAATCGGGCGGCCTTGGGCAGTCGCGTCTCGCCTCGTCACTCCTCACCGCGTAAGATGCGCCATGACGAAGTTCTGAATCCGATTTGTGGCCGATGTGGCGAGGGCATGCTGCGTCTAGCTGGGAGATTCCGCAATGCCGTACTTCAGCCGGCTGACCGAAATTGTGACCTGCAACCTGACGGCCCTCCTCGACGGGGCGGTGGACCGCGAGGCCACCCTCGAAGAGATTATTGGGGAAATGCAGGAGGGAATCTCCGGAGCCCAGCGCAGCGTCCGCACGGCCCACAACAACGTCGCCAAGGTCGAATGTGAGATCTCGGAGCAACTGATCCAGACCGGCGAATGGATGTCCAAAGCCCGGCAGGCTCTGGAAAACGACCGCGAAGACCTCGCCCGGCAGGCTCTCTCCCGCAAAAAGGAAGTCGAGTACCTGATCGCGGGTCTGGAGCAACAACTGCACGCGGCCGTCTCGACGCGGGACCATTTGAAGACGACACTGCACGCTCTCGAAGCCCGCTTGTCCGATGCCCAGCGTCGCCGCACCTCAGCTCCCGCCGACTCCCCCGCCCGTCCGTACGACGAAGAGCCGATCCATATCGCTCATGAGGACGGGGTGGAAGAAGAATTGGCGGCATTGCGCCGGGAGCTGCGCGGGGTGTAGGGACACGGGGAAGCGGTCAGCGGTCAGCCCGAGATTGCCAAAGCCCAGGGGTTGCTACCCTGGGCTTTCCGGTCGATCAACCATTAACCCTGCCGCCCCTATGTCATCGACATCCACTTCCCCAGGATGAGGCTGGGGATCACGAGGCAGGCCGTCGCGGCGGCGTAGTGCATGCCGGGGTCGCCCAGCTTGAAGTAGATGCACGTGGCATCGAGCATGATGACCGACAGCAGCATCATGCGGACCCCCGCCTGCACGGTATCCGGCTCGGGGAATTGGAGGGCGAACAGGATACGGCGGTTGATGGTCAGGGCGATCATCCCCAGCACGAGCAGCACCATCTTCGGGTCTTGAACGCCGCCGCCTCCAGCGAAGAAGCCGAACCGCGTGGTCTCGCCACTGATCCAAGTGGCCAATCCGACGAGGCCCAGATTCAGAATCACTGCGCCCAAGATCAGTGTGAACCGCTTCGAGGCGACCGCTTCGGTCCGCGCGAACCACGTCACGCCGACGATGTAGACCCCCAGACTGGCCGCCACCCACCACTGTGGGAATTGCCACGCCGAGGCGAACCGCTCTCCGGCGGTACTCGCCCCGAGGATCACGTTCAGTGACCGACATCCCCCCATGAAGAACGGCCCCAGCGGAGTCTGCTTCAACACGCCGTCGTACAGAAAAATACACGCCGTCAGCATCCCCGCGATGGCCAGACTCCTCCACCCCGCAGCTGCGGCGCACGCCAGTCCGATGAGGGTCAGCAGGCTGGCGAACCTGATCGCTGCTTTGAGCGGGACGCGCCCCGAGGGGATCGGGCGCTTGGGGCGTTCTTTGGCGTCCTGCTCTCGGTCGAAGATGTCGTTCCAGACCATCCCCGACAGGTACAGCCCCGCCGAGGCTCCCAGCAGCAGTGCCAGCGGGAACGGAGAGTCCACGTTCGACCGTGTCAGCAGGTATCCGAGCATGATGTCGGCCAGCGCTGTGAACACAGCGGGGAGACGACACAATTGACAGTAGGCGCGAAGGGTGGACATGAGTGACGATTCGGTATGTGAATGCGGACGGATCGAATGCGGAACCGCGAGAGAAGCGCTCCGCTGCGCAAAGCCTTCGCGTCGCGGCTAAACGGTCGTTGATGACGCTTAACTCGGTTGCCGGACGCGCCGTTCCCAGAAGAACACGACGTTGCCCAGCAGTATCAACCCGATCATCACCAAGTGAGCGATCGACTGCGGCCCCATCCGGTTGCGGGCATCGCCGAAACGCGGATCGTCGGGATTGTCCACGAGATACTTGTCGACGACCAGCTGTTCGTACTCCGCCGCTCCCTTGATCCCGACCAGCAGCCCGCCGAGTTGTTCGGGGATGTACGGGAACAGCAGCGGGGCCTGGACTCCGGTGCAGCCCGCGACGAGCTTCATCTTCTGCTGATACGGCGAGACCGCGTATTGCACCCACTCCTTGGTGCCGGGGTAGGAGCCGCTGACGTTCACGATCAGCTTCATATCCTGCACGCTCTTCACATCGCGGCACATCGGAATCTGGTCGATGTTGATGCCTCGCGCATCGGTCGTGTACAGCCCGCGCAGGTTGGTGATGATGACCTTGATGACCCCCTCGTTGCCGGATTTGAAACCGAGGTTCACGAAGTCCTCGCCATACACCAGATCGGGGTAGTCGGGGCGGATGACCTCTTCGATCGTCTTGTCGATCATCTGCGGACCGAGCGGCAGCAGCGTGATGAAATAGAGTTTGACCTTCTTCGCCGCACACTGCTTGGCGAACGATTTCGCCATCGGGCTGAGTTCCCCTTCGGTCGAAGGATCATAGTCCCAGGCCATGAGTACCTTGTCGCCGGGCTGGAGCTTCTCGATCTCATTGAACACATCCTGCGAGAACTGTCCCGGCGTCTCCGCAAACTTCCACTGAAGCAACGTCGGCACCGCGACCGCCACTGCCATCAGCAGGAAGATCCAGCGGCGATCGAGTGTCTGAAGAATGTGCAGCATGAGAAAGAACGTTGAGAGTTGAGAGTTGAGAGTTGAGAGTTGAGCGACCGGAGAAACACCGTTTAGCCGCGACGCGAAGGCTTTGCGCAGCGGAGCGCAGTGCGACTCAATCATCCGACCCCAGGTACGACCGGTCAATTCCCAGCAGCACTTTGAGACTGGTCGACGCAATTCCCAAAGCGATGCCGATCATGATGGCCCGGTTTCCCGCTGTGTTGAAGACGCTCATCACGAAGGCATAGATGCGGTCCATCCCCAGCAGCGACCCATCCGGCAGGGGCACTTGGACGGACCCCGCGAACATCGTGGCTCGGAATAGAATGATGAGGGCTGTGCCGAGTAGCAGCGTGGCCTCCAGGTTCTTGGCTCGGAAGGCCCGGAAGGCTGCCGACGCCACGTAGAACGCGAGGAGGGCGAACGTGGTCGTCATCAGCGGTTGCAGCACCCACGTGTACATCCAGTCGAACGGCGTGCCCCCTTCGGCATAGTCCCCCGACCACGGGTAGAGGACCGTGTGCGACTGCACAGACAAGTCGCCCACCGCCCGCCGCCACGCATACTGCGCCCGAGCGTCGGCCAGCAGCCAGTCCCGCTGCTCGCGGGCCAGCGGACCGGCCTTCAGCAGTTCGATGCACAGGGCTTTGTTGCGGTCGCCGATCGTGGGGAGTTGCTCCTGGAACGACTCGACAGCGGCCATTCGCGGGGGCGACAGATTCGCCTTCTGGAGGCTCTCGACAAGGACTGATGCAGTCATCTCCGGTTGATTCTGGAAGGCCAGCAGCCAGCCCTTCTGCTCGACACTCATCGGCTCCAGTGTGCCGGTGGCGGGCAGGTCACGTTGGAGGTCAGTCACCCCGGCAGCCTGCTCCGCCAATAACTCGCAGCTGGTTTTTCTCCCCGGCTTCGGTGCCCCGGTGCCTTCGAGAACTTGGATGAACAGATCCATCTGCCACAGGCTGTTGCAGTAGCGGTCGAACGCTTTCTGTTGAGGTTCGCTGAGTGCGGGACCGTGGGATTCCAACTCCTTGCGGAGGGCCAAACGAGCGGGCTCATTGAGCGGCTTGGCGAGTGGGTAATTGCAGGCCGTGCGAGCCAGTTGATCGCGGAGACCGGGCGAAACCGGACCGGTGATTTCAAGTCCCGTGGGAGTGGCAGTCACCACTCCACTCAGCGAGTCCGGGATACGGAATGTCGCGGGCGGTGGGGTCTGGATCGTGTGAACTCTTCGCGAGGCAGTCGCCAACTGGGCGATGGCTGCTGTCACCTCCGGCCTCGGCGGGAACAGGGCTGCGAGTGCCTGCTCGTCCTCCGGCGACATCACTCCTTTGAAGGCCAACTTCTGATGATCGGCGAGATGCCGCACCTTGCCTCGCAATGCGACTGGCGGCTGGGCCACCTCGCTCAGCTTCTCGCACGAGCACCTCCACGCCAACTGGTCGTCGAACCCATCCAGTGCGTCCCCCTGCGACCGATCGACCCAGCCTCGGAAGTACAGCTTCCCCTCTGTCAGACGCAGCTGCCGCTGAATCGGAGCGGGGAACACGGTCGCAGTGTGCGTGTCCCTCAACTGTCCAAACACGGAGAACTCCGGCATCCAGTCCAACGGGAAATGGACGACCGATTCGCCGTGGAACTCGGTGCTGGGGGACGGCTGGCTACCGATCTTGAACAGTCCGAGGAACAGCATGAGCAGGAACACGCCCAGCGTAACCGCCGAGAAGCCCCAGCCTTTTTTGCGATCGCTGATCGTCTTGAGGTGGACCTTGAACAGGTTGCCCCCGCCGAGGATGAACGCAATCGCCGCCAGAATATCGAACCAGATTGACGCCTGTTCTCCCCACGACTCGAACGCGGGAATGAAGAACGCCACGACCAGCACGATGCCGCCGAGTGCCGTAATCAGCAGGGGGATCGTGCGCTTCATGGAGGGGGGATTCGTCCGCGATCAGAGGTTCTTCCATCCGGGATTGTGGCGAGTGGAGTTCGTCGCGACCAGCGAGTGAGCGGCCCGGCGCTAGCCGCCGGTTCCCCGGACCAGCGTCCACCCAGAAACCGGTGTCCCCCGTCGGAGTAACGCTCAGGGGAACCGGCGGCTAGCGCCGTGCCGCTCACGGCGCGACGGGCGGAAAGCCTCGTGACTCCGTTCGCACCTCGCCCCCGTTCTGCAATTCGATCATCAACGCCGAGCATCCGGGGTGCTGCTCGATCCAGGGGATGCCTGCCTTGGCTCCGAGGACGTTCACGGCTGTGGCGTAGCTGTCGGCTTGCCAGCCGGTGGGGGCGATGACGGTGGTGCTGCTGCGGCGGGTGAGTCCGAGGCCGGTGTGGGGGTCGACGATGTGCGAGTAGCGCTGGCCGTCGATCTCGACGAACTGCCGGGCATCGCCGGAGGTGGTGATGGCGGCATTGCTCAACATGATCGTTCGCGAACCGGGGTCATTCACGCCACCCGAGAGGCCCGCGACCGTCACCTTCCAGCCCTCGCGGTCTGGTGGGGGATCTCCGACCAGCACGTCCCCGCTGGCATCGATCAGCCCGCGCGGCAGCCCGTGCGACCGCAGCACTTGCAGGGCCTCGTCGCAGGCGTAACCGGCTGCGATGCCGCCCAGGTCGATCTGCATCTCATCGCGTGCGAGTTCGGCAGATCGGGCCAGCGGGTCGAGATGAATCGCCCGCCAACCAACGCGCTCGCGGGCCTGGGCCAGCAACTCGGGCGGCGGCAGCTTCTTCGTTCGGCGAGCCGTCCGCCACAGTTGAATCACGGGTCCCACGGTGACATCGAAGGCCCCGCCGGTCTCGCGGGAAAGCTCCCGCGAGTGGTCGAGGATCTCATACAACTCCGGACTCAACCGCACGGGCTGACCGGGACCGGAGTGCTCGCACAGCTGGGACAGCTCACTCTCGGTGTGGTAGTCGCTCATCACGCGGTCGAGGTGCCGGACGCGGGCCTCGACCTGTGCGATGGCGCGGGTGACGGTCGGCTGATCCGGGCCATAGACGACGAGATGGTACTTCATCCCCATCGCCACGAAGTCGTACTCATAACGCTGCCGGGGCAGCCGCTCGGCCGTTGGTGGCGGGAGGGGCCGGGTGCATTCGCCCATTGGCGGCCCCCTTCCGGCCCCCTCTCCCCCACAGTGGAGTTCACTCTGCAAGCATTGCCGAATGTGGGGGAGAGGGAGCAGAGAGAGCGGAGTACCGTCAATGGGTGAATGCACCCCCGAGGGCCGATCGTCAGCGGCCCGGCTCGGTGGCTCAACGACACAAGCGACGACCAGCCAGCAGACCAGCCAGCGCACTGATCGCTCAATCACGACTCGCATGCTATTCCTTCGGGGCTTCTTCCATTGGAGCTTCCGCCCCACACCGCAGCACGCCCCGAAACCCGATATCGGCAGCGGGCTTGGTCATACTGTGACTGCCGCGCGACCAGAGTTCCCAGCGGTCGGTACTCCCCTTGACGACCCGTTCGGCGTTGCTGGCTTTCTTGGGGCCGGTCCAGTTGTGGGCGGTGGAGCCGTCCTTGCTTTTGGCCTCGGCGTAGGCGGCATTGTGATACCAGTCGGAACACCATTCGCGGACATTCCCGGACAGGTCCATCACCCCGTAACGGCTGCGGTCAAGGGGGTAGCTGCCGACGGGGGTGATCTGTCCCAGAGTGCGCGTCTGGTGCCAGATCACGCGGTCGTTGCCCCAGGGATGGACCCCGGCGTCGGGGCCTCGTCCGGCCTTCTCCCACTCGGCTTCTGTGGGCAGGTCTTTCTTGGCCCACTTGGCATAGTTACTGGCGTCCTTCCAGGACAGCATCACGACGGGCAGACGCGGATCTCCGTTGAGCGGAACGGGAGTCGTGGGGCCACCATCCTTCCCGGTCAGGGCGGCCTTAAACTTCGCGAACTCGCCGATGGTGACTTCCGTCACATCGATGTAATAGGTGTCGAGCGACATGGGATGGGCGGGGGCGGCATCGGGGGGGCCATTGTCGAACCCCTGGGTAAACAGGCCCGAGGGGACGCAGGCCATCTCCTTGCCGTCGACATCCCCTTGTATCCGTCGCGGCCAACCGGTCTCGGTGTAGCCCTCGCGCAGCACCGGTTGGAACCCGGCGGGCAGGGTGCGGGCGACAGCGGGTGCCTCGACACTCGGCGGCACAGCCGAGACGATCGAACCTTCGGGACTCGCTGCGTTCACAAAGAACAGATCAGGGGAGGATGCCTGGGGCTCGACGGTGAAGTTGTTCAGGTCCTCGGAGAGATCGAACTTCTGTTCCAGAGGCCCGTCGTCCTTCGGGGAGCGGGAAGCATTCGCCACCGGTTTCGGTCGGGAAGGCGAACCGGCGTTGTTGGCTGTCGGATCGCGACCGACCGGCACTGTGGACGGAGGAGGTGCGGAGACGGTCGGCGGGGGAGCTGAAGAATTTTTCGGAGGCCCGCTGGCATCTCCTCCACAACCGCTGGCCCCCAGCAGCAGTCCGCACAGAGTTGAGATCGTCCATCGATTCATGACCAACACTCCCGGAGGGAAGGCGGACCGTGGCATGACGGTCCGCACTTGCAGACGTTTCATGATATCAAACCGACCGGGATTCGCATGTGATTCCTCCGATTAGACCAGGGTGGCGGGGGGCAAGCCTTCAGCCTTCAGCCAGAGGGGCGATGTACGGATGCTTCCTGTCTGGCTGCTGGCTGCTGGCTGCTGGCTGACCGCTGACAGCTTGCACCTCGGATTCCATCCGCACTGATTGACGCGAGGGCACTCCCCGTCTACGCTTTCCGATCGCGAATCGTCGAGGAGGTTTGACGTTCGCGGCCCGGAGAGTTGCACATGTCGTCCCCCACTTCCACCCGTCCCCGCTGGGGATTTTTCATCGCTCTGGCCGTTGTCGCGGTATTGCTGCGGCTTGCCCCCCAGCTGCTCGTGAAGCTGACGAGTGCCGGGTATGACATGTCCTCGGTGAGGTATCCGTGGGGGTTCACGCCGATGCTGGCGATCGGGTTGTATGCCGGGGCGTTTCTCAAGAACCCGTGGCAGGCCATGGGGCTGATCGTGGGGACGCAGTTGCTCGGCGATCTGGGGATTTGGGCTCTCTCCGGGGATGTCCTGCAAGCCTTTGATCCGGGGTCATCGGGGGTCTATGTGGCCTATCCGCTGTGTGCGTGGCTGGGGGGATCGCTGTCTCAGAACCGTTCCTTCGGGCGTGTTCAGGCGGGGAGTCTGCTGTCCTGCATGGCATTCTTTCTGGTGACGAATTTCGTGGTGTGGGCGCTGGGACGGTTCGCGAGCGAGGAACTGGCTCTCCTGTATCCCGCGACGTTCGGTGGCTTGCTGAAGTGCTATGTCATGGGGATTCCCTTTGCCAAGGAATTCATCAGCACGCCGATCTTCGCGGGTCTGTTGTTCAGCCCGCTGGGAGTGGCCCAGGTCTCCGGTGAGCCAGCGGCTCGGGAGCCGGTACTGGTCGTCAAGACAGCCTGAACTGTGGGGCGATTCCGACACTCATTGGACACGGGCAGACACACCAGTGAACTGCCTGTTTTTCTGTGCGGGGGTCTGTCATGAAGAGCACAGGGGCCACCCCGCTTCGAATCGTCTCGCTCTTGTCCAGCTCCACGGAGATTGTCGACTCACTGGGCTGCCTGGAGTGGTTGGTCGGGCGCTCTCATGAATGCGATTACCCGACAAGGGTACTCGGGCTTCCGGTCTGCTCGAAGCCGCGCGTGGACCCCTCCGCATCGAGTCGAGACATCGACTCGCAAGTCAAAGCCTTGGTGGCCAATCAGATTTCCATCTATGAGGTCAACGGGCCACTGCTGGCTGCGTTGCGGCCCGATGTGATCCTGACGCAAACGCTGTGCGCGGTCTGCGCGGTCAGCGACCAAGACGTACTCACCGCGCTGGGGCCGGAATTACTCCCCGGCACGCGACTGGTGTCGCTGAAGCCGCAGTGTCTGGCGGAGACGTGGGACGATATCCAAACCGTGGCTGACTCGCTGGGTGTCTCCTCGCGTGGAGCAGAGGTGGTCGCCCGGTTGCGGTCCCGCCTGGAGGCTCTGCGCCAGCGGGTCACCCCTGGCCCGCGTCCCCGCGTCGCCTGCATCGAGTGGCTGTCGCCGCTGATGGCCGCTGGCAATTGGGTGCCTGAATTGGTCGAAGCGGCAGGGGGCGAGTCGGTCATCGGTGAGGCCGGGAAGCACTCGCCGTGGCTGACTTGGGAAGAGCTGGGTGCTGCCGACCCGGACCTGCTCGTCTTGATGCCCTGCGGGTTCGATCTGGAGCGGACCTGCCAGGAAGCCGCAGAGGTGATGACCGATCCACGGTGGAGAGAGCTGCGAGCGGTGCTGGGTGGTCGAGTCTATGCGGTCGATGGGAACCAATACTTTAACCGACCGGGGCCAAGGCTGGTCGACTCGGCGGAGATGCTGGCAGAGATCTTCCATTCGCCACAAGCGACAGCGGGGGCGGGCTGGCGCCAGCTGTGAGACTCGGCCGATGCTGTGGCCAATCACATCTGGCCCGACCGGATCCACCCGCAGGTCTCGCTGAGTCTGGCGCTGTTTGCCTTCCTGACGAGTAGGCTGCCGGGTGTGGCGGGCGGACTGTCTCCCGCATGGAAGGCGGCGCGGCTCTCCCCGATGGACGCCATCCGCCGGGATGAGATGCGGAGGCGATATCGCTCCGCGACTGGCATTTCGAGCCTACTCTCCACGAGAGAGTGCCACTTCACAGATTCCCACACGAAGAACAAATGGACCGGCTGCTGGTGGGTTCCAGAGTTCTTCATGGATTGTGTTTGACTCTCCGCGAGTGTGAGGTCAAACTAAACTCCGGCCGGTCCTGAGCGGTTTCCAGTGTCCCCAGGCGGCATGCTGCACGATGCGACTGCCGGGTGAATCCAACAACCACCCACACAGACTCCCGGTCAAAAGTTGTCGTGCCGTCGATGGCCAGCCACCGTTCGATGCGGAGGCCACATCGGCTCGTATTCAGCAATCCACAGTGAAGGTTGGCCACTCATGAAAACCAAGTTTACCTACTGGAAGGAACAAGATGGCAGGTATTTGGGCTATTTGAATTCTCATCCCGATCACTGGACGCAAGGTGACAACCTGGAAGATCTCAAGGAACACCTGCGTGACCTCTACGAAATGTTCTCCGCTGAAGACATTCCAGGCATCCGGAAAGTCGAAGAACTTGAGGTCGCATGAAACGCCGTGAATTGGTCGCCGAACTCGAACGTGCAGGATGTGTCCTGTTACGCAACGGTGCGAAGCACGATATCTATCATCATCCCCAGAGTGGAAAATCAGAGCCCGTGCCGAGACATCGCGAGATCAATGAGCTGCTCGCCAAGAAGATCTTGAAGTCATTGGTGCCGGACGGAAGGTAAACCGATTTACCCGATACAGCGGTGGTGGGCGTGGTGTTAATCGAGTTTGGGCAGAGCGGAGAGTAAGCCAGGCATGTCGGACCAGCCCGATGACTCACGGGTCCGGTGATCTCGCGTGTTTCGATCTACTACTGCGGCTTCGCGGGCGGGGCGGGTTTCTTGATCTTGCCGGTTTGCAGATCCTTGACCACCTCGGCCAGGATCGCCGGGTCTTTCTTGTCCAGGATGTGCTTGATCCGGCTCTCGGGCACACCGAGGCGGCCCATCATCTCCTCGACCGTCTTCCAGATCTTCGCCTTCTGCTTCTCGCCGGTCGCGAGGTACAGGTTGGTCACGTTCTCGGCCAGATGCTGCTCATCCAGCTGATCGCGGTTGTCGTAGAACCGCTTGATGATCTTCTGCTGGGACGGGGAGAAGTTGCGGTTTTCAGCCATGATCGTGGGGAGCAGATGGGGCGGGGAGATCGTCGTTCAACCGGGCGGGAACTTACCGGTTGCGGGTCAGTCTGGCAACAGCAACGCAACCGGGACGCGCGGCGACACACTGTTTCAATGTGCCTTGGTTTTCAGTTTCAGTCATCAGTTTTCAGTCAGAGCAGAGTTGACCAACTTCACAAAATGAGTTGCCGTGTGTGTGTGCATCAGAAACGCAGGCAACCCAAAAAGCAGTCGCCTCTCCCCCGATTTGTTCGCGGCATTCGGAGGTGAACATTCAAACGCCAGGGACGGGAGGAATGGAAACGCAGAGGGCGCTGAGGACGCAGAGTTCAGAAGAGCTGGATTTCTCTGCGTCCTCAG
>JAYWFM010000268.1:0-10029 GCA_043778825.1 Planctomycetota bacterium
ACAGGATGGACAGGATCAACAGGATAAGTTCCGCTTCTGGGACAGCATATGGGCATCCTGTGGATCCTGTTCATCCTGTCAAATCTTCCTCGTCTTCCGAACAAGGTGGTGCCAGTCATCCGAGAGTTGCCCAGCTCCGTGCCTCCGTGCCTCCGTGCCTCCGTGTCTCCGTGCCTCCGTGTCTCCGTGGTGAATCTCTGCCTATTTTTTGACGCACGCACCCGCCCGCCAGTCACACTTCCCGCCACGCTTCCGCCGGTGATTGGCGTCTCGTTATCATCGAGAGACTTGATCTGCCGACCGGTGCTGGATGTCCTCATCGGCTGGCCGGTCGCACACCACCTCCGCCTTGAACCTCGCCCTCCATGCTCAACAAATACTCGTCGCAAATCACCCAGCCGAAGTCCCAGGGTGCCTCGCAGGCCATGCTGTATGCCACCGGCATGAGCGAAGCCGACATGAACAAGGCCCAGGTCGGCATCGCCAGCGTCTGGTACGAGGGCAACCCCTGCAACATGCACCTCCTCGACCTGGCGGGCAAGGTCAAGGAGGGGGTTGTCGCGGCGGGCCTCGTGGGGATGCGTTTCAATACCATCGGGGTCAGCGACGGCATCTCGATGGGGACGGACGGGATGTCGTACTCGTTGCAGTCGCGCGAGATCATCGCGGACAGCATTGAGACAGTGATGGGAGCCCAGTGGTATGACGGGCTGATCACGATTCCGGGTTGTGACAAGAACATGCCGGGCTGCCTGATGGCGATGGGGCGGATGAACCGTCCGTCGCTGATGGTTTACGGCGGGACGATCAAGCCGGGCTGCGGCGAGAAGGGGGAGAAGCTGGACATCGTGAACGCCTTCCAATCGTATGGGGAATACCTCAGCGGGAAGATCAGTGAAGACATCCGCAAGCGGATCGTGCAGAAGTCGTGCCCGGGGGCCGGAGCCTGCGGCGGGATGTACACCGCCAACACGATGGCCTGTGCGATCGAAGCGATGGGCATGAGCCTGCCGTACAGCTCTTCGATCCCCGCGGAAGATGGCGGCAAGTACCAGGAGTGCTTCGCAGCCGGGGCCGCCCTGAAGAACCTGCTGGAAAAGGACATCAAGCCTCTCGACATCATGACGCGGGCGGCGTTTGAGAACGCGATGGTCCTGATCATGGTGGTCGGCGGGTCGACGAATGCGGTGCTGCACCTGATCGCGATGGCGCGGGCGGTGGGGGTGGACCTGACGATCGATGACTTCCAGACGGTCAGCGATCGGATTCCGTTTTTGGCCGACCTCAAGCCGAGCGGCAAGTACGTGCAGGAAGATCTGCATAAGGTTGGCGGCACACCGGGCGTGCTCAAGTACCTCTTGGAAAAGGGCCTCATCGATGGCAGTTGCCTGACCGTGACCGGGAAGACCTTGGCCGAGAATCTGGCCTCGCTGCCGGGGCTGACTCCGGGTCAGGATGTCGTGCATCCAATCGAGAAGCCGATCAAGGCGACCGGACACATCCGCATCATGCGCGGGAACTTCAGCCCCGGTGGAGCCGTCGCCAAGATCACCGGCAAGGAGGGCCTGGTCTTCACTGGCCCCGCTCTGTGCTATGACAGCGAAGAAGAGATGCTGCACGGCCTGGAGCGGAAAGAGATCACCGGCGGCGAGGTGATCGTCATCCGCTTCGAAGGCCCCAAAGGCGGCCCCGGCATGCCCGAGATGCTGACCCCGACCTCCGCCATCATGGGAGCCGGACTGGGCGACAAGGTGGCCCTGATCACCGATGGCCGGTTCTCCGGCGGCTCGCACGGCTTCATCGTCGGCCACGTGACTCCCGAAGCCCAGGACGGCGGCCCGATCGCCCTGGCGAAGAACGGCGACATCATCACCATCGACGCCGAAAAGAACCGCATCGACATCGCCGTCAGCGACGCCGAACTGGCCAAGCGCAAAGCGGCCTGGAAGGCCCCGGCCTTTAAGTACACCCGCGGCACGCTCTACAAGTACATCAAGAACGTGAAGACCGCGACCGAGGGGTGTGTGACCGACGAGTGAGACACTGAACGATGCGTCAGGCTGTGCCAATAGGCACGACCAAGCACAGCCTGACCTACCGGCAACCAGACTTCGCGGCCTTTCAGATATTACGCAGAATCCTGTTCTGAGTTCCAAACACGCGAACCCGTGGATCAGCTTTTGCGGAATCGACGTATGGAAGTATGCAATCCAGTGCTTGACAGAGATCGTCCAGCAATGCGGTTAAGAACGGGCAATGTGATGAATGCTGGAGGACGAGTTCCCAATTGAGCGACTCCAGTGCAGCACGGCCTCCGTGAGTTTCGCGATATCGCAGCTTTTTATCGGAAAGCGTCGGATCACAGAGATAATGAATGTACGACTTCGGGTGAATTTCTCGTTGAGGCATATCCTTGATGTCTTTGGTGTTCGGTGGCAACTTGAGGTAGGTCTGGTCGATGGTGTGAAAGCGTTCGAGGTCAACATCAGCGGGCAACTGTGGTTGCAATAGAACCTTGGCACGGGTAAGTGCTTCCGGGTCTCCGAAGAAGTAGGTTTCAGTCATGGGGCGAAACAGGTGAAACGCACATCGCTGGCGAACTTGCTCAAATCGAGGCTCTGTTTGTTGCGGCCACTGGGACTCGACACACTGTTTGACCACTTCTCGAAATTGGGTCAGTACAACTTCAGGATGGGCGTTGTTGAAGAGTTCCACGTCTTCGACAACGTAAGCAAAGTCAATCCGTTTCCCGCGTCGACCTGGAAAAATAGCGTTGACCAAGGTGGTAACGAGATTCTGGAGCGTCGTTGGGATCTGGTTTGGATTTAGTATCGAGGATTGCGAGAGATCACAGGACGTAAATCCATCCATGTGACGTTCGGCGGGAAGAACCACAAACGTATGGTCAGGGAATATCCGCCCCAGCGATGGAGCCAGTGCCAAATGCTCCATGCTCCCGGTGGGGATTAGTGCGACAACCGCCATCGGCTACTCCACAGCCTTGGGACGAGCCAGTTGACCGCCGAATTCCCCGTACTCGTAAAGCTGCCCCAACGAGAATCGCGACAGCCAGTCTTCCTCGAAGAGGTCCGTCAAAGGAACCGGGCGATTCTCAAGGCCATGTTCCATCACGAAGACCGAACTCGGTTGCTCTTTGAACTCGTCAAGCAGCACAGGGGAGTGCGAAGCTAGGCAAATGGTCAGATTGTGGATCTCTGCCCAATCCCGAAATGCCGAAACGAGCTGACGAATCGCGTAAGGATGCAGGTCGTTCCCGAAATCGTCAATCGCGATGAACGAACTAGGGACTGCTCCGGCCAATGCGGTCAGATGCAATAGCCCCGTGATCACACCATCAGGTGCCAATGCCAGCGGGCAGGCATTCGTATGGGGATCAATCACATCGACCGTCACCGTCAATCCCGCAACGTGAAAATCTAAGTCAGAAAACACTTCCGGAAAGGCTTCCCGCATCTGATTGACGACGAACTGATAGTTCGGTTTCAAGTCGCGTCGATCACGCCAATTCCGAAGGACGGTGAAGAGATTCTGTCCGCTGGGGTGAAGGTACAGATCGCCGCCCTGGCGCGATCCATTGGTCTGCAGGCTCCAGATGTTGTAGCTACGATAGACACGAATCGTCTTGACCATATCCGCGAATCGGTGAAACTCATCCCCCACTGACGATTCAGCGACGATCCGAATTGCCATTCGATCGTCGTTCGCTTCGATCGGAATATCTTTGCCACGATAGAAGAACTGCCGCCCCCACGGTGGTCGCGACAAAACGATCTCGCCAGCATCAGTGACAGTCTCACCGAGCTTACTGGTGAGTGTCGATCCTTGTGTGGTCAATTCCAATTGCCAGCGTTGCCCCCCAACGCTCAGCGCGACACTGACCGGCACTTCCGCGTTACTATTCCATGAACGCAATCCATATGCGCCTCCCATCTGGTCCATGGCGACCGGAGCGTTCCGCAGAAAGGCGTTTCTGAAAAACTCCAGCAGAGTGAGCAGCGTGGTCTTGCCAGATCCATTGGGCCCCACCAAGGCACACACCCCATTGGGATTCCATTGAGCTTTTCGCATCGCCCGATAGTTCGTAGTTTCGACTTTGATCTGGAAAGAACGTGAGTCGTCATCAGCGGCCACCAATGAAACCACCTCCGGCTGTAGATCACGCAGCTGATCGAGATTGATGACTTCGCCCTGCATCTCACTCATGTCGACAACAAACCAAGTCCCTTCGTGACCAATCCGATGAAGGGCAAGTTGTCGGCCATTCTGCAGTCGTTCAACAATCCAATCGCTCCCGAGTCGTTTGGGAGTTTCTTCCAGGTAACTTGGATTTTTCACGACTCCGTAATACGGACACTGTCCAAGGTCTAGCTCATGACGCTTCCCGTAATGGTCCCCCACGCTCACACGACCTGGTGTGCTCGGCTGGATCATCGCGGTCCCTCTCGGTGGTGAAGTTGCAGGTGGGTGGATCGTTGCGATTCGTCAATCCCATCCACTTGAATTCGAATTCTAGCCTGTCCGGTTCAATCACAACACTCATTCTGAACTCCAGTGTCCAGTGCAAACCCGGACGGACGGGCAAATGTGCCCGTCCGTCGGGCCAACCCGCGTCTGGCTGTCCATCTCTCTTCCCTCGTCAGTTGTTATGCAGAGTCAATGCAGGGTGTTGACAGCAGCTTCAGAAAGTTCGAACATCAACCCGTGCGAACCCGTGGCGTTCAGTACACTGCCTGGGGAAGGTTTCCATGAACCACAGCATCGATTCCGTCTTCGACTTGAGTCCCTCGGAAAAACTCCAACTCGTGGAGGATCTATGGGACGATCTGGCCGCAACCCCGTCTGATGTTCCCATCGCGGATTGGCAGGTGGAGGAACTGGAACGGCGGCAGTCCAACTTGATGAGCCATCCGGCAACAGGGCTCGACTGGGAGGAAGTCAAGCGGAGAATCCGGAGTCGTTATGGCCGCTGAACTCGTGATTGCCCCGGAAGCCGCTCAGGATCTCGACGAGGCATACGGGTGGTACGAAAGTCACAGAGTGGGGCTGGGGGATGAGTTCCTCAGTTGTGTGGACGCCTGTGTGCAAGAAATTTGTCGGTTCCCAGAAATGTTTGTGAAGGTTCACAAAGGCTGCCGCCGCAGCTTGGTGCGGCGGTTTCCCTACGCCGTCTTCTACGAGTACATCGACGGTACGATTCAGGTGTACTGCGTGTTTCATACTTCGCGCAGCCCAGAGAAGTGGCGTCTACGTCTCCCGTAGCTCGGAATCCATTCCGTTCCCTCGCTCACTCCCACAATCGGCAAATCCCGTTCCACTCTTGACCCCAGCGGGCCAGTGGACTACCGTCCCCATACACATAGTGTTCTCCGTTCGAGGTTTGGGATTTGATTTCCGCAGGAAGCTCAGTTTTGATCACGTTCGATGATTTAGGTCTCAGTTCGCGCATGATGCGAGCCATTCATGCGGTGGGTTACACGCACCCCACGCCGATCCAGGCCGAGTTCATTCCGCTGGCGATTACCGGCCAGGACTGCATTGGGCAGGCACGTACCGGCACCGGCAAGACCGCTGCCTTCGTCATCCCGGTTCTGGAGACGATCGACCACTCGCTGCCGGAAGTCCAGGCGATTGTCCTCTCTCCGACTCGAGAGTTGAGTGAGCAAGTCGCTGCCGAGGCGACCAAGCTGGCCGCCGAGCACAACTGTCAACCGGCACTGCTGGTCGGCGGTCGCTCCATCGGGGCTCAGTTGAAGATGCTGGAACGCTGCCCGTCGATCGTGGTCGGGACGCCGGGTCGCGTGATCGATCTGATCCAGCGCGGGGCGCTGAATCTGTCGAAGATCCGGGTCGTCATCCTGGATGAAGCCGACCGCATGCTGGACATCGGGTTCCGGCCCGACATCGAGCGTATCCTCCGCAAGTGTCCCAGCGACCGCCAGACGATGCTGCTGTCTGCCACAATGGACGGCGATGTCCAGCGGCTGGCTCAGAAGTACATGAAGTCGCCCGGCATGGTCGACCTCTCCGGCGGCGAGATCGGCCCGAGTCTGGTCGAGCAGTTCTTCTGCACCGTGGACGAGAATCGCAAGTTCTCGCTGCTCGTGCGGTTGCTCTACGAAGAGCGTCCGCAGCAGGCGATCGTCTTCTGCCGCACCAAGCGCGGGGCCGACAAGCTGCACATGCGGCTCGGAAAGCGGCTCAAGCGGGATGTCGAAGCCATTCACGGCGACCTGCCGCAGCGGGAGCGCGACCGCGTGTTCCGCCAACTGCGGGACGGGTCGTTGCGGCTGCTGATCGCGACCGATGTGGTCGGTCGCGGGATCGATGTCAGCGGCATCTCGCACATCATCAACTACGACCTGCCGCAGTCGTCCGACGACTACGTCCACCGCGTGGGCCGCACGGGCCGCATCTCCTCCGACAGCAACGGGCGGGCCTTTACGTTCGTGACCTCGGAAGAGGGGGACGAGCTGACCCAGATCGAAATCCGCATCAATCAGCTGCTGCCGGAGATGACCTACGAAGGTCTGGAAACCGTCTCGAACCGCCGCCCCAAGCGGAAGGTCGACAAAGCCGCCGAAGCCCCGGTGGTGTCGTTCGCCGTCAGCGACGACTGGCCGGATTTTGAATCGCTGTAGCGGTAGCTGCGTTCGCCAGAACGCGGGACTTCCGCCCTCTGGTGTTTCGGGACATCACAAGTTGTCCCCCCTGAAACCCAACGATGACCCGCCTGACGCTCGAACTGCCGACGATCCAGAACTGGAGCTGTCACCACTGTGGCGGCTGTTGTCGGCAGCATGCGATCTATATTACAGATGCCGAAGAGCAGCGGATCGTGAGCCAGAAGTGGATCGATCTACCCGACTGGCCCGCCGAGAAGAGCCTGTTCGTGGCGGATGGTCCACGCGGGCAGAAACGACTGGCGACTCGCGCGGACGGGGCGTGTGTGTTTCTGGATGAGCGCGGGCTGTGCCGGATACATGGCAAATTTGGCGAGGCGGCCAAACCGCTGGCCTGCCGGATCTATCCGTATGCGTTTCATCCGGCGGGCGAGGGACTGACGGTCAGCCTGCGATTCAGTTGCCCCTCGGTGGTCAAGAACCTCGGTCGACCCGTGACCCAGCAAGAGTCCGAGTTGCGCGAGCTCGCCCAACTGGTCTTGCCCAAGAACTACACGGGGAGTGAACCGCCGGAACTGGTGAAGGGGCAGAAGGTCGCATGGCCGGAGTTCCTGGAGTGCGTCGATGCCCTCGATGCGATGTTGAATGTTGAGGGCACGCCGCTGGTGTTGCGACTGCGGCGGATGTTGGAGTGGGGTGCGTTACTCGAGCAGGCTCCATTAAAGCACCTGACCGGCGAGAAGCTGACGGCGATGATCGAACTGCTCTATGCGGAGTGCGAGCATCGGATCGGCGACAGGACCGTGGCACCGCCGACCGGCACCGGGCTGAAACTGTTCCGACTGGCGGTCGGTCAATACGCCCGGCACGACACGCTGGCCACCCAGCCAACCTGGGGTATGCGCTGGAACTTCTTCTGGAACGGGATTCGTTTCGCTCGCGGGAAGGGACTCACCCCCACGCCCCATCGCAGCCTCTCGGCGATCCCGTTCGCGACACTCGACGAGTCGTTCGGTGGACTGACTCCCGAGATGGACGCCCTGCTGACCCGCTATCTGCGAGTCAAGGTGCAGGGCCTGCACCTCTGCGGGCGGGCGGCGTATGGGGAGTCGCTGATTGATGGGCTGCGGACGATGGTCCTCGTCGTGTCGGTCATACTGTGGATCACCAAGTGGCTGGCCATGTCGCGCGGACGAACGACATGGGCGTTTGACGATCTCGTGGAGGCCGTGACGATCGTCGATCACAACCACGCCTACTCGCCCGCATTCGGAACTCACAGCTCGCTCTCCCGCGTGCGGATGTTGCAACAGCTCGGCGACCTGGAACGGCTGCTCATGTGGACGGCCCGATGATCGGCCCGTGGGGCACGTTTCCTACGTGCCCGTCAGTCCAGTGCGGAACCATCCCATGCTCGGTGATCTCAAAGATGCCCGCTGGATCATCGCCAAGGGGCTGATGTTTCTCCTGGCCGGTGTGATGGCCAGTGGGCTCTTGCTGGTCGAGATTCCAACGCTGCGGGCCACCGTGCTGCTTGGCCTTGCGGTCTGGTGTTTCTGCCGGGCCTACTACTTTGCGTTCTATGTGATCGAGCATTACATCGACGGCACGTACAAATACGCCGGGTTGTGGTCGGCTGTGGTGTATCTGATATCTCGGAAAGGGAAGTGAGCGACTCGGCGCTCGTCGAATTGCACTGACTTAGGTAGCCCGACGCGTCAGCGAGGGGCCGAGCGTCGCAAGGCATTCCGCCAAGACGCGCCCTACGTGTCCCTGCCAGCGGCTCACCCTCCCGCAGGACGCCAAGAGCGTCCGCCCTCGCTGACGCTTCGGGTTACTGAACTAGAGTCTGTGTCATAAGGCGCTCGCCGCCGGTTCCCCTGACCGTACGTGAGCAGAACCGGCGGCTAGCGCCGGGCCGCTCACTCCGCGCTGGGAGCCAGTGATAACACGATCGACTCGGCCTGCTTCAACCAATGCCGGATCTTCTCGGGATCGGAGAGATCGAGGTCGCCCTGGGGGATCACGCTGCCAATCTTCTGGGCCAATGGGGTCAGCTCCTTGGCCAGGACGCCGAGTTCCGCGTCGTCGGCCTGGTGCCAGCGGTCGAAGTCCCTCAATAGCTCTCCGAACAGATCCTGCCCGGCGCGGAGCGCCTCGACATCCACCGGCGGCGCGGTTTCGAGTTCGACCTTTTCAATCCACAAGTCGTCCCACTGGTTGGCCACGTTGCGAATCTCGCCGAGGATCTCGATGCGGCCTTGCGGCTGCTCGACCTCGCGATGGAACTCGCAGCGTCCCGTCAGCGTCAGCCGCACCGCGCTGAAGCGACCCGGCGACTGCTGACGACAGGCTTCCAACTGCGAGTGGACCGCTTCCAGCATCTCGGGCCGCTGAGCCGAGGCCGGGAGATCGATCGTCACCGACTGCCAGCGCAGGACATCCGTCTCGCGAAACTGCGGACGACAGCTGTGGCCCTCGACGGAAACGAGCAGGCACCCCTTGGCCCCCGGTTCGCGAATGTGCCGCCCCTGCGTGCAGCCGGGATAGACGATGATCGGCGATCGATGCACGATGCGATGCGCATGAATGTGCCCGAGTGCCCAATAGTCGTACCGCTTGCTGATGAGCACATCTGGCGTCGTCGGGGCATACGAATCGTGCTGGGCATCCCCCATCAAGCTGGTGTGCAATAGCCCGATGTTGACGCGATTGGGATCGGCGGGTGGGTAGTTCTGCGCGAGGTCGATGGAGCACTCGCGCGAGGCGAACCCCTGTCCATGCAGGGCAGCCCCCGTGCGTTCATCGATCACCGTCGTGGGGCGGTCGGTGGGGAACTCGAACACGTTGCGGGGCCAGGTCATCTTGAGCGCCGCCTCCAACATGGAGTCGTGGTTGCCGCGAATCAGGTAGACCTTAATCCCCAGCTTCTCCAACCGCCGAAACTGATTGGCGGTCCACAGGCCGGTCTGGATGTCGGTCCACTTGCCATCGAACAGATCGCCCGCGATCACGACGAACGCCACCTGCTCCGTGATGGCGAGTTCAATCAGGTTCTCCAGCGCCCGCCGAGTCGAGTCCCGAATCTGCTGCACCGGTGCCCCCTCGTACTGCTCCAGCCCTTTGAGTTGGCAGTCGAGGTGCAGGTCGGCGGCGTGGAGAAAGCGAAAGCTGTTCATGGGCCGAACTCTACCGTCTCGACCCGTCCGGTCGCGAGCATGACCAGCCGCGTCGTGATTCGCTCGGGCGGGAGCTTGTACATCAGGGAGATGGCGCGGGCATAGGACCGCATCTGATCGCGGTAGGCGGCGACCTTATCCCGCACAGCGGTCTCTTCGTCGCCGGAGAGAGTCGTCTTTCGCTCCGCGAAAGACCGGTCTTTCGCGGA
>JAYWFM010000269.1:0-9978 GCA_043778825.1 Planctomycetota bacterium
GCGGCGTCAGCCCCCGGATTCTGAGTTGCCATCGACAGAGTCCGGGGGCTGACGCCGCCCGGCTCGCCACTTGTGTCGGAAACACCACGGAAGGACTCCCCCGGACATGCTGGACTTCTTGATCCGACGGCTCTCGATCGGCCTGTTGACGCTCTTGCTGATTACGTTCGGCGTATACGGGCTGGTGCGCGCGATGCCCGGTTCGCCGATCACGATGGTTGAGGATCGGGGCGACCTGAAACGCCAGATTTCCGATGCTGATCGCCAGGAGCTATTGAAGCAGTACGGCCTCGACAAGCCGTGGCCTGTGGCGTACCGGGATTGGGTCTGGAACATGGCTCGCGGCGAAATGGGTCGGTCGTTTGCCCGCAAGCGACCCGTCAGCGAGGTCATCGGCGAGCGGCTGGGGCCGACGTTGATGCTCTCTTCGACCTCGCTATTGCTCGCATACCTGATCTCGATCCCGCTGGGCTTGCTCTCCGTGGCGCGGGCCGGGAAATGGGACGAACGCGCGACCGGGATCACGCTGTATGTCCTGTACTCCTTCCCCAGCTTTGTCGCCGCCTTGATGCTGCAGATGGTCGTGGCGGTGAAGTTCGGTTGGCTGCCGCTGTACGGCATGAAGTCGGACGAGTACGACACGTTCTCGGCGGGCGGCAAGGTGTGGGATGTCATCCAGCATTCCGTGCTGCCGATCATCGTGTTCACCTACGGCAGCTTGGCGTACTACACCCGTTTCATCCATGCCAACATGCAGGAAGTGATCCGCCAGGACTATATTCGTACTGCCCAGGCCAAGGGACTCGGCCCGTTCGCGGTGATCGTCAAGCACGCCTTTCGCAACACGCTGATTCCGTTCGTCACCAAGATCGGCCTGAGCCTGCCAGCGCTGCTCAGCGGCTCGGTCATCATCGAACGCATCTTCAACTGGCCCGGCCTGGGGCAGTTGTACTTCTCGGCGATCCTGGAGCGTGACTACCCCGTCATCATGGCCCTGACGCTGCTCTTCTCGGTTCTGACGCTTGCGGGACAACTGCTGGCGGACCTGCTGTATGCCCTCGTCGATCCTCGCGTACGGATCGAGGACAGCGGGGGGTGACACCCGTAGCTGCGTTCGCCAGAACGCGGGCTGCCGGAACCAGCGTTCGAACACGGTGACAGACATCCGAAGTCTTAGGAGACTTCGGAAGTCTGTTGACACCAGCGATCGCCGAGACAAGTCGCCCACCATCTGGCGAAGGTGGCTACGAGGCAAAGACCAAGTTCACCGATAGTTCAGGTTCCCCCTCCATGACCGACCCGACCACCCCTGCTCCCGTTCGCAAGTCCGCCGGTTTCTGGACAGAAACCTGGCGGCGGTTCGTGCGTCGCAAGGAAGCGGTGGCGGCACTGATGTTAGTGGTCGGTCTCGCGCTGGTGGCCCTGCTCTCACCAGCGATCGCGGGGACGAAGCCGATCGTCTGCAAGTACAAAGGGCAGCTCTACTTCCCGGCGCTGAGCTACTTCAACGAGTCCTGGGAGAACCCGATCTTCCAGAAGGACAAGTTCCGCAAGCGCTACCCGCTGAGCCTGCCCAAGAAGGATCCACAGAGCTGGGCCATCTGGCCGTTATCGTTCAATGACCCGTACCGCCGCGTCGAGGACAAAGAGTGGCCCGACCGTCCCGGCAACCCGCGCGGCGACCAGAGCGGCCCGACCCGCATGAACTGGTTCGGCACCGACGAGATCGGCGTCGACATCTTCGCCAAGATGGTGCATGGCACCCGCATTGCCTTGCTCGTGGGGTTCGTCTCGATGGGGATTGCGACGGCGATCGGACTGCTGGTCGGGGCCATCGGGGGTTACTTCGGCGGCTGGATCGATACCCTATTGAGTCGGTTCACCGAGGTCGTGATGTGCGTGCCCACGCTGGTGCTGATCCTGGCCCTCTGGTCGCTGATCCAGAAGCCGACGATCTGGCACACGATGGTCATCATCGGGGCCACCGGCTGGACCGGCATCGCGCGGCTGATGCGGGCCGAGTTCCTCAAAATCAAGCAGGCCGACTACGTGGCTGCCGCCCGCGTCTCCGGAATCTCGACGCCCAAGATCATCCTGCGGTACATCCTCCCCAACGCCCTCGCACCGGTCCTCGTGCCGGTCACGTTCGGCATCGCCTCCGCCATCCTGCTCGAAAACTCCCTCAGCTTCCTCGGCTTCGGTGCCCCCCCGCCCAACCCCAGCTGGGGCAGCGTCCTCAGTTCGGCCCACGGGAATTACCAGCTGTGGTGGCTGACTGTGTATCCCGGGCTGGCCGTGTTCTTGACGGTGCTGGCCTACAACGTGATTGGCGAGGCTCTACAAGAGGCGACCGACCCGCGACTGCGCGAAGGCGGGCGATGAGTCCCGGTAGTGTGGGCTTTAGCCCACGCGATCTTGGAATGTGATGTTTTCGCGTGGGCTAAAGCCCACGCTACGGAGACTCTGGTCGGATCAACATTCCCTCGGAACACATCGCCGGTCGTCTACCTGACGAGTTGCCTCCCCTTATCGAAAGACTTTTCTCCTGCACAGAGGCAATCTGCACAGTTCGAGAGTAGATTGTCCGGCTCTGGTGCGTTCTTTGCACGGTGGGCCGCTCCAATCTGTGAGCTGAGCCCGAGGGATCTCCTGTCGGCAGACCGATACTCCCCATCTCCACTTCTCGCGGAAATCCAGTCTCATGGGCAATCTCAAGCGGACAACTGGCATGGTCGCGGGCTGGGCTCTGGCAGCATGTGCGCTGGCGAATGCCGAAGACTGGACGCGGTTTCGTGGTCCCAACGGCAGCGGGGTCGCTCCGGCGGGTGCATCAGTTCCGACGGAGTGGGGCGATGACAAGAATCTCGCCTGGAAGCTGGCGTTGCCGGGTCCGGGTGCCAGTTCCCCGATCATTATTGGCAACAAAGTGTTCCTCACCTGCTACTCCGGCTACGGCGTCGACGGGAACGATGCGGGCAACCTGAGTGACCTCAAGCGGCACCTCGTCTGCATCGACGCGACCAATGGCACCCAGCTCTGGGACAAGAGTGTGGCAGCGACTCAGCCGGAAGATTCGTACTCGCGGATGCTGGGCGAGCATGGGTATGCGAGCGGCTCCCCGGTGAGCGATGGCAAGCATGTCTACGTCTTCTACGGCAAGGGGGGCGTGCTGGCGTACGACCTGGACGGCAAGGAGCTGTGGCATGTCAGCGTGGGGAAAGAATCGGGCCCGATGCGGTGGGGTTCGGGAGCCAGTCCGATCCTGCATGACAATCTCGTGATCGTGAATGCGAGCGAAGAGAACCAGGCCCTGGTCGCTCTCGACAAGGCGACGGGCAAAGAAGTCTGGAAGGCCCAGGCCGACGGACTGGGGATGACCTGGGGCACGCCGATCATCGTCGGAGACGGCGAAGCCGCCGAACTGGTGATTGGAGTTCCGGGCGAGATCTGGGGCTTCAACCTCAAAACCGGCAAGCTCAAGTGGTATGCCGAGGGGATTTCGGACAGATCCTACTGCTCCAGTCTGATCACGGATGGCCAGGTCGTGTACGCGATCGAAGGTCAGGGTGATGAAGGGGTGGCCGTCCGGATCGGCGGCAAGGACGATGTGACCAAGACCCACACGGTCTGGCGGGCCAGGGCCTCCGGACGCATTACCTCCCCGATTTTGCATGACGGGCGGCTTTATTCCAGTTCGAGCGGCACGGTACTGTGCTTGAATGCCCAGACCGGCGAGAAGGTCTATCAGGCCCGCTTCCCGTCCGCGGGTGGGGCAGCCGCTCCCGCGGAACCTCCTCCGGGAGAACGCGGTCCGGGCGGCGGCGGCCCCGGAGCCAGTGGTCGCGGAGGATTTGGCGGTCCTGGTGGTGGCGGTCGTGGAGGCCGTGGCGGAGGCGGGTCGGACTATGCCTCGCCGATCCTCGTGGGCGACAAGTTCATCCTCGTGACTCGCTCGGGTCTGACCCACGTCTGGCAGGCTGGTCCCGAGTTCAAGTCGCTCGCCGAAAACAAGTTCGCCTCCGACTCCAGCAAGTTCAACGGCACCCCGGCAGTCTCGGGCAATCGCCTGTTCATCCGCTCCGACAAGGCGCTCTACTGTGTGTCGTCGAAAGATCGTTAAGCGATGAGGGTTGAGCGTTGAGGGTCAGAACTCACTCAACCCCACCGCAAAGACTTCCGAAGTCTTCCGAGACTTCGGAAGTCTGGCCACCTCAACCCTCAACCCTCAACCCTCAACGGACCACCGGGTCCGTGGCGGTCGAGATCTCCAGCGACTTGCGGGCCGGGATGAACAGCCGGGGCGGACGGGGGGCGGTGAAGAATCGGGGGTGGCCGCCGGGCAGGGACGTGGGCTCGGCCTGGACCGGCATGTGGACCATGGGCGTAGTGGGCATCGGCATCAGAGCGACCGGCTCCTGATCTGTCGGGGTGGTTCCTTCCGCAATCGGAGCCAGTGGGCTGTAGTCGGGCACCGGACAGAGGGCGGCGTCCGATTCAGCGGAGACCGGGGAGATATTCGACCGGAGGGTGAGGGATTGGTCGGCAGCGACGGGAGCGGATGGGGCTTCCACCTGGGCCAGAGTCTTGAGCTGAGTGACCTGCGTATTGACCAAGCGGTTGACGGCGTCGGAGACTTCGGCGGCCTGGAGGGTCATTTTGCGGTCGAGGTACGGCTGAAGTTCCTGGAGGATGCGGGCCTTTTCGCGCTCGTTTTCGGCGATGCAGCGGGCGATGAGCGACTGCCGCAGGTCTTCGGAGGCCCGGGCCAGCCGCCGGGTTTCATTGAGCATCTCTTCCTGGCGGGGGGGCCGGGTGAGTTCATCTCGGCGGGTCGATTGAGCGAGTTCGCGGACCTGGGTCAGTTCGGCTTTCATGGTCTCCTCGGCCTGGGCGATCTGCCGGGACAGCTCCTCGGCTCGATCGGTCCAGCGGTCGGACAGTTCGCGAGCATGCTGGGCGGCGACATAGTGCCCCAGTACGAACCCGACACCCAGGAACAACAGCCCCAGCACGCAGGTCACTCGCAGATGGCGTCCCAAAGACGCGTGGACGACATCCTCAACCGTTTCCCGATCCATGGGAGACTCCGTAACTGCGTGGCTGGTGCGTGTGACCCGGTTGCGTTCGCAGCAGTCGGGTCGTGCGGGGCGTAGCGGATGCGCCGAACATCCCTGAGACTCCTTATCGAGCGGTCGTAACGCGGAACTGTGGCACGGCAGGATTGCTCGGCAGAATTGGCAGAACGGGTGTGATCGGAATAACCGGCAAGGTCGGTGGGGGGAGGGATGAAGGATGAAGGATGAAGGATGAGATGGAGAGATGGAGAGATGGAGAGATGAGCCACATGCGACAAGAGAGTGGAGAGAATGGACGTAGTGTCATCCCCTTATCCCGAAGGGATTCCAGCCCATAGCCGGTGGTCAGCGCAGCGCCACCACCGGATGGAGCGATCCGAGATGATTTCTATCCCGAAGGGATTGCAGCCAATCGACGACTCGCAGGATTCCCGGAATTGTCTTGAGGCGGACGAAGGGAACGGACTCTGGATCGAGGGCTGCTTCAATCCCTACGGGATAGATTCGGCTTATCGTCCGTTGACCGGTGGTGGCGCTGCGCTGACCACCGGCTATTCGCTGGAATCCCTTCGGGATAGAACGGGCCACCGGCCACCGTCACTGCACTCCCTACTCCCTACTCCCTACTCCCTACTCCCTACTCCCTACTCCCGCAGTAACTGATTATTCGCAATCGTAATCCCGCTCAGCATCGAGCCGATGATGCCGAGGAACCCCTGGTCGGTGCCGGCCAGATAGAGGTTCTTCAGCGGCATGTCGCCGGTCAGGATCTTACGCGGGGCTCCATACACAGCCCCTTTCAAGTGCCCGGTGAAGCGGTGGATCGTCTTGGGGGTGAAGATGTCGGTGTCGACGACGTGGCTGCGGAATTCGGGCATGAAGCGGACGGCGGAGTCGATGATTTTGGTGCCCCACTCGGCCTTGGCGGCTTCATACTCGGCGGGAGGCAGGTTCATCCAGTAGTCGGGGTTGGCCAGGGCGGTGATGCGGATGATGCCGTCTTCGAGCTGGCGGTCGTCCTCGTACTGGAAGTTATTCGGCGAGCAGATGATCCCGCTGCGGAGGTCGCACGGCTCGGTCGGCACATCGTAGGTGAATCGCTCGGAGTCGTTGTAGAAGATGATCGTTTCGCCGTGGCCGAGGTCGCGCGGCTGACAGTCGAGGACCGAGATCGACTCGTTGAACGAGATCGCCCCGTGCTGGAATTGTTCCACTGGCCCGTGGTCGCCGGGGACGGTTTGGCCTGCGAGTGAGTCTCCGCACAGCCGAAACGTCTCGACCGACCCGACCGTCGAGAGAATATTGTCAGCTGTGATCTCGCGGCCATCGTCGAGGACGACGCCGATGGCCCGCCCCTTGTCGGTCTGGATCGCCCGCACGCCGTGGCGGAGTTTGAGTTCGCCGCCCAGGGCCTTGTAGTGTCGGGTGAGGGACTTCAGTATCTGGCGGACTCCGTCGAACGGTCTCCCGAAGCCCTCGACAAAAATACTCTTGAACATGACCACGAACTGGTTGAAGTCCATGTCGTGCGGGGTGGCTGAGCCGTAGAACATCAGCGGACAGAAGAGCATGTCGACCAGCAGCGGGTCGGAGAGATGCTCGCTGACGACCTGCATCGCTGAGACCGCCTGCTGGTTCAGATTCAGTTCGTCGAAGCCCTCGATCGTGGCCACCAGCTTGCGGAACCCGTCGATCTGCTGCGGGAAGGCGGTCGCGATCTCCTCAACCAGCACCGAAAAATCATTCGTGAACCGCAGCTTCCTCCCCGGAAAGGCCACCGCCGACCCGCACTGCGGCCTCAAAGCAAAATCATCCCAGCGAAGCCGCAACTGCTTCAGCAGCTTGGCCAGCGGCCCGGTCCGCGTGCCGGGCGGGGCGAAGTTCGTGACCGCATGCAGCCCGACATCGTGGTTTCTCGCCCGCAGCCGGTAGAACGAGTTCAGCCCGCCGATCGTCGTGTGCCGTTCGAGGATGCACACTGGCTTCTGGTAATAGGCCAGCCGAATCCCGGCTGCCAGCCCGGACATGCCGGCCCCGATGATGAGGGTGTGGTAATGCACGGGAGGAGTTTTCAGTGGTTAGTTTTCAGTCGTCAGCCAGAAGACAGCGAGCGGGGGACGTAAGTCCCCCGTGTTGGGAGGGCGCGATCACGGAATGGGCGAGGAACTCCAAGCTCAACGGTCACTCAGCACGGGGGACTTACGTCCCCCGCTCGCTACGGGTTATGCGGGGACGTCCTTGAGCATCGGAGTCAGGTACGTCACGGTGCTGTCCATCGAGATCAGATTCGGGTAGTCGGCTTCCGGAATCTGGACGCGGTACAGCTTGCGGAGTTCCATGACGATGTCGAGGAAGTCCATGCTGTCCAATTCCATTTGCTCGCGGAACGGCACTTCGTCCTTCAGCGCCGTGAGGTCATTGTCCGGAGCGATCCGGCAGAGAATTTTCATGATGACTTGACGAATCTGATCGGCGCTCATGCCTCTTACTCTCCCGAATACCGTTTCACGATGGTTGCGGAATTGATCCCCAACATGCCAAAGGAATTGTTGAGGATGTACTCGACGCGGTCCATTTTCCTCGGCGTATTCGCCACGATTTGAGGCAACGCACAACGAGGGTCCGGCCGGTCGAGGTTGATTGTAGCGTGGGCCAAATGGTCGTCAAACGCGGGAAGATTCCCCAAAAGCTCCAGCGCCCCGGCGGCTCCCATCGCGTGGCCGATAAAGCTTTTCGTGTTGTTGATCGCGAGGCTCATGCGGTCGCCGAAGACCTTGTGAATCGCTTGCGACTCTTCGATGTCCCCTTGCATGGTCGCAGTGGCGTGGCTGCTGAGGATGTCGATGGCTTCCGGCCCGATGCCGGCCCGGCTCAGTGCCAGCGACATGCACTCGGCCTGCCGAGTTGGGTCGGGCAGCACGAAGTCGGTCGCGTCAGAATTCATCGCGTGGCCGACGATTTCACCGTAAATCGTCGCTCCGCGTTTGAGCGCGTCCGGCAAACGCTCCAGCGTGACGAGCCCGCCACCCTCGGCGACGACGATGCCGTTGCGGTCCAGATCGAAAGGCCGTGAGGCTTTCTCCGGTTCGGGATTGGTGGCGAGCGCGCCCTGACTCTTGAAGCCGGCGAAGATACCGAACGTGTGAATGCTCTCGGAGACTCCGCCGGCGATCGCCAAGTCGACCTCGCCCAGTCGCAGCATCTGCAAGCCTTGAATCAGGCCGGCGTTGCCAGCGGCACACGCGGCTCCGATGCACAGATGCGGGCCGGTGATCCCCAGACTGAGCGTTACCTCGCCGGCCGGGCTGTTCGCGACGGTACGCGGGTTGTGGTGATGCGACCAAACGCTGGTGTCGTAGTTGAACTTGGAGATCTCGAAGATTTCGTTTTCGGTCTCGACGTTGCCATGCTCGGTGATGCCGATGAAGACGCCGACTCGATTCTTGGGGACATCGGGCCATGACAAGCCGCAGTTTTGGACCGCTTCGTTGGCACAGTAGATCGCGATGGAGCCGGCTCGTGTTCCGCGACGGATGTCCTTCCGCTTCTGGTACTTCAGCGGGTCGAAGTTGCAGACTCCGGCCAACGTCTCGCCGATGTAACGAATCTCGTATTTGCTGACGCCGGATTTCCCTGCCAGCAAGTTGGCGCGGTATTCGGCCAGGGTGTTGCCGTTGGGAGCGGTCAGGCCGATGCCGGTGATGACAATGCGTTGATTCGGATCGGACATCGGAAAGCTGTCACCCTGCGCCAAGGAATCGCTCCGACCGTTGATGCGGCCGAAAGGGACGGGGAGGTTATCCGCCGCTTTAGGCCCTCGCAAGCAGCCGAATTGCGACGTCTGGGGGACTTCCTGTTGATCTGTTTTGCCGAGCGGTGCTATGGTCCGTCCGCTACTCCCCTCCCTGTCGGAAGCCCTTCCGACATTGGCCTCCCGGCCAGCTCATTTCTCGCTACCCCTCCCCCTCGAATCTTTCCTTTGCAGTTTGACTGCTATGGAGTCTTCCATGTTGCGCGTCTTGGCGTTTGCGGCCGCGGCAGTCTGTTGCGTTTCGATGGACGTTTTCGCTCAGGAATTCAGCGTTTACACGAAGGTGTTCGACCAGGATGCCAAAGAGGGCAACCTGCCGTTTCTTCGCAGCCAAACCGTGTCCCATGCGGGGAAGGTCTACGATGCGATTCCCGTCGCGGGCGAAGTCACGATTTTGGAGAAGGCACACAAACGCATCTGGATTGTGAATCCCGACAAGGGGTGTAGTTCCAGCGTCGACTTCGACGAGTTGCGGCACCTCCTGAAGTCCGCCGAGGAGAGATTGGTCCAGCGCTTGAACGAACTTGAACGCGACCCCAGTGTCTCACGCGAACTTTTGGAGGCGCTCCGATTCCAACTGCACCCGACTTTTGAGACGCAGTTCGATCCGGGAAAAGGTCGTCTGCGGTTGCGGAGCAAGTACATCACTTACGAAGTGGATGGCCAAGTCAGCGATCGTCCCGAAGCGGTTGAGGCGTATCTGACCTACGCCGATTGGGCGTGCCAGTTGAACTATGTGCTGCACCCGCAGCCGCTCTTTCCGACCGTCCGATTGAAGCTCAACGAGCAGTTGCGGAGGCATCAACTGCTGCCGACCCGGGTCGTCTTGCGGGCCAAATTGGATCGACCGCTGAACCTGAAGGCCGAGCACGAGCTGTCCTGGAAGCTGGATGCAAAAAGCCTGCAAAGCATCCACCATTGGGAGTCGAAGCTCCGCGATCCCAAGCTGCAAAAGGTCTCGCTCTCGGAGTACCAGAAGATCGCCTTCGGCCAGCAGACCGCCAAGGTGCGGTGAGCGACGGCGGAGGGAATTCGGAAGTCGGAGGGCGGAAGTCGGAACGAAGTGCGTTTGCACCACTTTCCAACTTCCGC
>JAYWFM010000270.1:0-24606 GCA_043778825.1 Planctomycetota bacterium
CCGGCGTTTGCAGTGCAGAGGGCGTTGAGGACGCAGAGTTCCGGAGGAATGCCTTTCTCTGCGTCCTCAGCGCCCTCTGCGTTTCTCATGTCCGATGCGCAGAATCGAGGGATCTCCAGTGTCGCATTCTGCAAGACCCCATGTTCTCCTGGTGTCTGGGATCCGAGGGGAATGTCTGCCGACTTTTCTGATGCACACACGAAGTTCTGGTTGGAGCCGATCGAGCTTGCCAAGAACATCGGGTTTGCGGACCATGAAGTCCACCGCATCGAACGATTGGTGACAGAGCACAGGGCATTGTTGAGGGAGGCGTGGCATGAGTACTTTGACGCTTGAACACGATCCCTTGGCCATTGATCTGGCGCTCACGGACGAAGTCTTCACCGTGGTATTCGCTGATGGTCGCTCATTGTCGATCCCCCTAGCATGGTATCCACGGCTGAAGCAAGCCACGAAGGCTGAACTCGCTCATTGGCGTCTCCTGGGCGATGGATACGCCATCGAATGGCCGGATCTGGACGAGCATGTCGGCGTGGCGAGTCTGCTGGCAGGACACCGCAGTGGCGAAAGCGCGGCTTCCTGGAATCGGTGGATGGCTTCACGGGTGACAAGCCCGCGCTGACAGTGGGGTGCGTCGACGGGTGCATTCGCCCAAAGGCAGTACTCCGCTCTCTCTGCTCCCTCTCCCCCACAATCGATGCGGCTTTCGGTGAAGACTCCACTGTGGGGGTGAGGGCCGGGGGGAGAGGGCCGGAAGTGTGCCGCCCATGGGTGAATGCACCACCCCTCAGTGCCTGCCGAGGTATCCAGCCACACATCCCAGCAGCAACGCCATCAGCAGCGGAGCGTAGACGCCGATGCTGTCCCAGGTCACGGAGGTCAACTGGTCGCGAGTGACCTGGGCAGGTGAACTGGCTGTCTCGGGAAGTGGGTGATCGGTGTGAACCGGGAGGTGCGGTTCATCGAGTGGAGTGGACAGCCGGGCGACCGAGTTCGCCACGGGCTTGGTCCGGGCGAGCTTCGATCGCATGTCACGAAGCATTTTCAGGATCTCCCGCTGGACTCCATACGTCTGTCGAATGACCAGCATATTCAGCGGTTCCACGACACGAATCGTGCCCGTGCCAGGTTCAGTCCGCTCCCAGGGTCCACTGGTCTCTAACTCCAAGAGCGCTGACAACTCGTCGACATCGCCACCGGTGATTCCCCATGATCCCAATCGGTAGAACATCGTGTCGTAGCGCAAACTCGCCGCTTCTGCAGTCGTGATGTGGCAGACATCGTCGTACACACGGACAGCCAGCTCCGTGTTGTCAACGTTCTCCAGGTTCTTCTGAAGGGCGATAATCAGCGGAACATTCACAGCTCTCGCATCGAGTCGTGTGTTTTGATCAATTCCTGCGTCTTTAAGGTTCTTCTCATTCAGTCGAATGTTGAGACCGGTCAATTCCGTCAACCGCTTGGCAAATTCCCCCAGGGGCACGCCGGGCCAGTCAAAACTGACGAGATTCTCTTCCAGTAATCGCCGTACTCGCACATCCTCGTCCGAAGAATCTCGGATCACGATGGGATCCTGTCTGCGCAGGATCGCGAGCAGCTCCACGATCTCATGATGGACCCGGCGCGTCTGGCGGATGAACAAGAGGTTGCCGAACTGATGGAGCGTGCCCGTCCCCGGTTCGTCGACTTCCCACGGACCTCTGGTGGACTCCAGAATGATTTCACTCAATTGGTGGAAATCGAGTCCCTGGGCCAGCAGATCGCCGACGGGGTATTGTATCGTCTCATATGTCAGGGACACCTTTTCTGTGGTTGTCAGAATCGCTAACCCGTCGTGGACTTCCCAGATCAATTCCGCATCATTGTGGGAAAGGCGGTTCGCGAGTTGGACCACAGTCTCACCGGCGAGCCACTCGGAGATGATCGAGTCATTGTCGAGACTGAGCCCGGCATCCGTGAGCGCTTGCCGGTCGACCCAGACCTGAAGCTTGGTCAGCTGTTCGACTCTCGCTATCACTTGTTGCAAGGTGACATTCGGCATCGTCTCCGGGTTCTGAATCAGAAGCGATTTTTCAACCAGTTCTTCCAGCTTGCCTCCTACTACTCCCTCGTAAAGCCCCAGCTGCTGGGGCGGGGTCTCTTCCGCGGGGAGAGATCCCGCAAGCAGTAGCGCACCCAGCATGACCCACGCGGAGCATTTCGACGGGCCTGCCAACATGTCTTGCTCCGGAGATGCGTACCCAGCCGAATGACCGCCCAGTATCTTCCCGGCATTATCATCGCCACGGGGATCGCTTGTCGAGGAATACTTCGGAGTCTCACGATGTGTCACAGGTGTGACAGGCGATACACTGATGAGGCGGACATCGTGGAATGTCGGACGGTTCACGGACACGGCGGACTTACGTCCCCCGCTCGCTGACTCTCTCACCCCTCAACGATCCCCCCATGCCTTCCCGCACTGTCCGACTCGTGACCCTCGGCTGTAAGGTCAATCAATACGAGACCCAGCTCGTCAAGGAGGCTCTCGTCGCGGGCGGCTTTCGCGAGGCGGAGGAGGCGGAGACGGCGGACCTGTGCGTGGTGAATACCTGCACGGTGACGGGGGACGGGGACTACAAGTCGCGGAAGATCATCCGGGCACTGGCGCGCGACAACCCCGGCACGCGGACGATTGTGATGGGGTGTAACGCAACGCGCGATCCCGAGGCCGTGGGGCAATTGCCGAATGTGTTTGAGGTCGTCACCGACAAGCGCGAGCTGCCGGATGTGCTGGCTCGCCAGGGGGTGCATGACATCCCCGACGGCATCAGCTACTTCGAGGGCCGCAAGCGGGCCTATGTGAAGGTGCAGGACGGGTGCATCCTGCGGTGTTCGTACTGCATCATTCCCAAGGTGCGGCCCGGCCTGAGCAGTCGCACGCCAGAATCGATCGAGGCTGAGGTCCGCCGCCTGATCGATCACGGGCACAAAGAGATCATCATCACCGGCATCCATGTCGGCCATTACGGCGTCGACACCACGCGCGGCAAGACGGGACTGACGCCGTTCCGGCTGTGGCACCTGTTTCGAAAGCTCGACCGCATACCGGGGAACTGGCGGATGCGGCTGTCGAGCATTGAGGCGAATGAAGTGGACGAAGAGTTCTTCCGGGCCGCAGCCGACTGCGAACACTTGTGCCCGCAGTTCCACCCGGCCTTGCAGAGCGGGTCGGATGGGGTGCTGACCCGCATGCGGAGGCGGTATCGGGTGGGAAAGTTTTTGGAGAAGCTCGACCGAATTCGGGAGTTTCTGCCGAACGTCGCGTTCTCGACCGACGTGATCGTAGGGTTCCCCGGCGAGACGGATGCGGAGTTCGCCGAGACGGTCGACACCTGTCGCCGGGCTCGATTCATGAAGATGCACATCTTCCCGTTCAGCCCCCGGCGCGGCACTCCGGCGGCGGATTACCCGGATCAAGTGCCTCCCGAGGTCCGCAAACAGCGCTGTCTGGAGCTCGCCAGTGTGGAACACACACTCGCGAAGGATTACCATGCGAAGTTCATCGGGGAGCCATTGGAGGTGCTCGTCGAGGGATTGGTGGCGGATCGCCCGGGTTGGGTCCACGGGACGGATCGTCACTACATGCCGGTCCAACTTCCCGGTCAGCCCGAGGATGTCGGAACATTGCGGTTGTGTCATGGAGTCGAAGTCTGCGAGCGTTTTCTGCGAGCCGAGTGATGTCCGAACCAGTACCATTCAATTCGAGCTTCTTCACCGTCGACCGAGAGGGCGATGTGTATGTACTCTCCATCATCAAGGAGCAGTTGATTGATGTCGATAATCTCGAGCAACTCAGCCAGGACTTCAACCTGCTGATCGAGAAGCATGAGATCACGAAGATCGTCGTGCGTCTGACCCGCGTGCGGTACATGACGAGCATGGCGATTGGGAAACTGATTACGCTGCACCGCAAGCTCAATCGCCTGAAGGGCACGCTCGTGCTGTGCGAGTTGATGCCCGATGTCTCGGCGACGATGGAAGCGGCGAAGTTGCTGACGTATTTCACCACTGGCCCCGATCTGGCCAACGCGCTGACCATGATTTAGCGCGTGGCGTGTCCCGGTTTTCATTCCGTTTCATGATTCACTCGACTCGTGTGGGGGCGTGGGGCGACGCCCTGTCGATCGCTCAACGATTCACACTGAGATCCCCTCTCCATCGATCAACCATAAACCCTCTGCTCACCCCTCCGCACACTTCGGGCACGAGTAGTGCAAGCTCAACCGGTCGGTCGGCCACTTCTCTTCGGGGATGCCTTTCTCCACGCGGATCAGATGCACGACTCCCTTGCCGAGGTCGAGCGCCGCTTCGGTCGAGTCCGCGATGCGGCCCCGCGATTCGGGGTCGACTTTCACGCGGTCGACCACGACCTGCACGAGGTGCTCGCGCTTGTGGTCGATCGCGGGAACCTCCTCAATGCCGTACGTGGTGCCGTTGATCCGCACTCTTAAAAACCCCTGCGTCCCGAGTTTATCCCACAGCTTGGTATAGCTCTGGCCGACGGGGACTTCGACGGGGGCGGCGATGTAGAGCCGCGACTCCTTGGGGAGCGACAGGATGCGGGCGATGATCTGATCGGTGGTCTGACGTTCGACCGGGACTTGGCAGGTCGGGCAGTACGGCTGTCCGAGGCGGGCGAAGAGGACGCGCAGGTAATCGTAGATCTCGGTGACGGTGCCGACTGTCGAGCGGGGGGTGCTGCCAACGGTCTTCTGTTCGATGGCGATCGCGGGAGAGAGGCCGGTGATCTGCTCGACGCGGGGCTTGGGCATCTGGCCCAGGAACTGCCGGGCATAGGCCGACAGCGACTCGACGTAGCGTCGTTGGCCTTCGGCGTAGAGCGTGTCCATCGCCAGCGACGACTTGCCGCTCCCGCTGGGGCCGCAGAAGACGCTCATCTGGTCGCGCGGGACGGTGAGGTTGAGGGATTGGAGATTGTGCTGCGAGGCCCCGCGAATCCGGATGGAAGAGTCAGCGAGCGGGGGACGTAAGTCCCCCGTGCCAGCGAGAGCGTGACTGGCCACCACGACGTTCGGGGTCGGCTTGCGTTTCGGACGGGCGGCTTTGAGGTCGGGAGTGCCGCTCTGCACGGGGGACTTACGTCCCCCGCTCGCTGTCTCTAGGACCGTTCGCAACGCCCGCCCCGTATGCGACCTCTCGCACGCGGCCACCTCCTCCGGCGTCCCGACGCAGACGATCTCGCCGCCGCCGCTGCCGCCTTCGGGGCCGAGGTCGATCACCCAGTCGGCGGTCTTGACGACATCCAGGCTGTGCTCGACGACGACCACGGTGTTCCCGGCCTCGACGAACCCGTGCAGCACCTTGAGCAGCATCTGCACGTCGGCGAAGTGCAGGCCGGTCGTCGGTTCATCGAGCAGGTAGAGTGTCTTGCCGGTCGAGCGTTTGCCGAGTTCTCGCGCGAGCTTGATCCGCTGCGCCTCACCGCCGGAGAGCGTCGGGCTCGACTGCCCGAGCTTGAGATAATCCAGCCCCACATCGTGCAGCGTCTTCAGCATCTGGTGAATCTTGGGGTGATGCTGGAACAGTTCGATCGCCTCCTGCACATCCATATTGAGGACATCGGCGATGCTCTGCTCCTTGTACTTCACCTCCAGCGTTTCGTGGTTGAACCGCTTCCCTTCGCAGACCGGGCAACTGACCCAGATGTCGGCCAGGAAGTCCATCTCCAGCTTCGTCGCCCCGTGTCCCTCGCACGCTTCGCACCGCCCATCAGCGACGTTGAAGCTGAACCGCCCCGGCGTGTACCCGCGCAGCTTGGCTTGGGGGAGTTGGGTGTAGAAGTCGCGGATCTCGTCGAAGAGCTTGACGTAGGTGGCCGGGTTGGAGCGCGGGGTGCGACCGATCGGGGATTGATCGATGTCGATCGCCTTGTCGAGGTGTTCCAGGCCGGTGATCTTCTTGTACTTGCCGGGGTTGCCGAGTCCCTTGTTGATGTCGCGGTTGAGAACTTCCCACAGGATGTCGTTGCTGACCGAACTCTTGCCCGACCCACTGACGCCTGTGATACAGACGAAGGCCCCCAGCGGGATCTCGACATCGACGTTCTTGAGATTGTTGTGCGTGGCCCCGGTGATCTTGATCCGCTTGTCGCCAATGGGTCGACGCTGCTGCGGAACTTCAATGCAGCGACGGCCTGACAGGAATGCCCCGGTCACGCTGCGCTCGCTGGCCTTGATCTCCTCGACGGTCCCCCGCGCCACGATCTCGCCGCCGCGCACGCCGGGTCCGGGGCCGAAGTCGAAGATGTAATCGGCTGCCTGCATCGTCTCTTCGTCATGCTCGACGACGATGACCGTGTTCCCCTGATCTCGCAGGTCTTGCAAGCTGCGCAGCAGCATCGTGTTGTCGCGCGGGTGCAGCCCAATCGATGGCTCATCGAGAATGTACAACACCCCGACCAGCCCGCACCCGATCTGCCCCGCGAGTCGTATCCGCTGCGACTCGCCACCCGAGAGCGTCGGAGCTGAGCGATCGAGCGCCAGGTAATTCAACCCACACCGCAGCAGGAATCCCAGCCGCCCACGAATCTCCTTGAGGGCCTCGACCGCGATCAGCGATTGCGTTTCGTCGAGTTCGATGTCCTGGAAGAACTGCAAGGCGTCTTCGACGGAGAGGTTGCAGAGTTGGGGGAGGCCTAGGGCCAAGGGGCTAGAGCCTAGGGCCGGAGGGAAGGGTTGATGGTTGATGGTTGATGGTTGATCGACCGGAGCAGCGGCCTTCTTCCCCTTCGCCTTGGCCCCTCGGCCTTTGGCCTCCTGCTCTGGCTCTAGGCCATAGGCCCTAGGCCCTAGGCTTCGACTCGTGATCCTCACCGCCCGCGCCTGCGGGTTCAGCCGCGTCCCCTCGCACGCGGTACACGGCGTCACCTCCATGTACTTTTCCAACTGGCGGCGGCGCATGGGGTTCTTGGCCTTGCGGTACTCTTCGAGCAACTCGGGGCAGTACCCGTCCCACGTCCCGCCGTGCTTCCAGACTCCTCCGGAGTGCCGCCATGAGTAGGTGATGTGCCGCTCGCCCATGCCGTTCAGGAACTTGGCGATGGCGTCTTCCGGGAGTTCGTTCCACGGCAGCTTGAGGAACGTGTCTTCCTCCATCCCACAATCCTGCTCGATGGCTGTGGCGACGCCCGCATAGATGTGTTTCCGCCAGCGCCCGACCTCGCGGAAGGCTCCGAGCAGCGTCAGGCAGCCTTGCGCGATCGACTTCTCCGGGTCTTCGACGAGCCGGTCAATCTGGAACTCATGCCGCTGGCCGAGTCCCTGGCACGGGACGCACATGCCCAGGGGGCTGTTGAAGCTGAACAGTTGGGGCGAGGGCGGTTCGTAGGAGATGCCGCAATCGGGGCAGGCGTACTTGGTGGAGTAGAGGGTGGAGGAGGAGGGGCCTAGGGTCGATGGCCTAGAGCCTAGGGCCAGAGGGGAGGAGAAAGGGGGGAGGGGAGGAGGGGAGGAGGGGAGGAGGCTTGGCTTCTTCCCTTGGCACTCCCCTTCTGGCTCTAGGCCCTGGGCTCTAGGCCCTAGGCTTTCCGAGACCTCCACGATCAGCCGTCCCTCCGCCAGCTTCGCCGCGGTTTCGATGGCTTCGGCCAGGCGGGTGCGCGTGCCTTTCCCCGCCACGAGGCGGTCGATGACCACCTCGATCGTGTGCTTGAAGTGCTTCTTGAGTTGCAGGTCGGACGAGAGCGACACGACCTCGCCGTCGACTTTAGCCCGCAGGAACCCCTTCTTGAGCAGGTCAATAAACAGGTCGCGGAACTCTCCCTTCTGGTTCTGCACCAGCGGGGCGAGGATCTGAAACCGCGTCCCCTCCGGCAGCGTCAGCACGCTCTCCAGAATCTGGTCGAGCGACTGGGCGGTGATCGGTTGATGGCACTTCGTGCAGCACCCCTGGCCCACGCGGGCGTACAGCACGCGCAGGTAGTCGTAGATCTCCGTGATCGTCCCGACGGTGCTGCGCGGGTTGCGGCTGGTCGCCTTTTGCTGGATCGAGATCGACGGGGCCAGGCCGGTGATCGAATCGACCTCCGGCTTGGGCATCTGGCCCAAGAACTGCCTCGCGTACGTCGACAGCGACTCGACATACCGCCGCTGCCCCTCGGCATACACCGTGTCAAAGGCCAGCGAACTCTTCCCCGACCCCGACACCCCCGACATCACGACGAGCTTGTTCCGAGGAATGACGAGGTCCACATTCCGCAGGTTATGCTCCCGCGCCCCTCGCACCACAATGTCCGCAGCTGCCATCCCCGGCCTCGATCCTGAACTTGCTCAATACCCCCGTTGCCGGGGAGGCGGTGCTGGATGCGCCGCCTCACAAGGGATTGTTTCCAGTTGGCGGCAGAGGGCAAGGGTGAGGGGATATTTGGGGTCTCGTTCCCAATATCCGCTTGAGACCGAGGGACGAAACTGTCGTTCGACTTCTCAGCCCGGCGGGAATCTGCTCGCCGCACGGTCCTCACCCCCAGCCCCTTTCCCGGGGGGAGAGGGGAGCCAGAGGTCTGGGGCCTCGCGTCGACCACAGTCACTGGTTGTTCAGCGTTACACCCGGCCCGACGTAGTGTTGGCCGAAGCGGTTGGCCAGGAAGGTGTCGAAGTCGACTTGCTCCTGACGCACGAAGCCGGTCGGGGGGAGCTGGCCCTGCACATGCAGATCGACGGCGGCACAGATGCCCGCTGCGGTCGTGATCTGGATCGCGCTCCAGACCTCGTCGCCGTGTTTCTGGTGGTAGACCTTCCTCGCGTCGCACAGCTGGACCATCTGGCCGTCGCGCTGGCCGGTGGCGGTGCAGAAGATGACGACGACATCTTGCAGCGTGTGCGGGACGGCGTTCTCCAGGATCTCTTTGAGGAGCGGGCGTCGGTCCCGCAGTCGCAGTTCATCGAGCAGGAACAGCATCCGCTCGCGGTGGCCCATATAGCGGATGGTCTTGTAGTTGAGTTCGCGGACGCGGCCTTCGAACGTCTCGCACAGCGTGCCGAGTCCGCCGGAGGTGGCGAACGCTTCGTACTCCACGCCATCAAGGGAGAGGTGCTCGAACCCTTCGAGCGGCCACACGTCCTGGCGTCGCCCCTGGTGAATCACATCGCACGGGTTGCAGTATTCGTTGATGAGGCCATCCGTCGACCAGGTGAGGTTGTACTTGAGCGAGTTCGTCGGGAACTCAGGGAGCGCGCCGACGCGGAGTAGCAATGAATCGAGGGAGTCGAATTTCTGGGCCAGGTGATTGGCCGCGATCCCCACGAACCCCGGAGCCAGCCCGCACTGCGGCATGAAGATCTGCCCCGGCCGGGCCGAGGCCGACAGCGCTCGCACCAGATGCGTCGTCGCCACGTCTTCGGTGAGATCGAAGTAGCTGGCACCGGCTGCGAGGGCAGCTCGGGCCACTGCCGGATTGAGGGCAAACGGCAGGGCCGAGATCACGACCTGCTGGCCGCCCATCGCCTCGCGCAATTGCTCCTCACTCGCGGCATCGACGACGACGGTCTCGCTGTCGAACTTGGCTTTGAGCCGCCGTAGCGCTTCCAGATTCGAGTCGGCAATGCGGACCTGGTAATCGCCCGATTGCACGAGCAATGTGGCGATCATCCGCCCGATGGTTCCGGCACCGAGGAGTAAGACGTTCGTCATGGCGTGATTCCGAGTGGAGTTGCCCATCGTCAAGTATATCAGTCAGGAGTGGGCCGTTCACGAAGCAGTCTCGGGCCGCACGGGTGTGCGTCCCGTTCGTCGGGAGCGGTTTCGCCCACCACACACGCAGGAATCCAACCACGAAAGGCACGAAATACACGAAAATGCAGGGTGTCGTGATGGAGAACGTCTCTGGGAGTGGGGTGTCGCACCCGTTCCGCGAGGCTGTCGGATGCCTGTCCTTGGTCATCCTTTTCGTGTGTTTCGTGACTTTCGTGGTTCCGCTCCGAGGGTTTGGATGCTCTGACCCAGAGTACCGACGCTTGGGACGCACACACGATGGAAACCTGCCGGAACCGGATCGCCAATCCGGTGATCCGCCGCCGCCGATTTACCGTTGACACCCCCAGCCGATCGACGAAGATCGACCGGACCCCGCTTGGTGAATTCCTCTGGGAGACCCTCATGTTTGCGGAAGACGAACCCGTTCAAGAGCCGTGGAAAGCACTGGATGCCCTCTCACGAGACCGGGAGCCAGTGGCTGGGCCAGAACTGACGGTGGAGGACTTGGTCTTCGTCGGTTTCAACTCCCGCATCGCCGCCCTCGACCGGGCCACTGGAGAGTTGGTCTGGGACTGGAAGGCCCCCCACGGCAGCGGCTTCGTGGCGATCTTGCTCGACGGGGATCAACTGATCGTGTCGGTCTCGGGGTATACCTACGCCCTCGATCCCGCCTCCGGGGACACCCTGTGGTCGAACTTATTGAAGGGGTTCGGGTACGGAATTCCGTGCCTGGTTTCCACGTCTGGCTCGACGCTGGGTCACTCGGCGGCGGCGGCGGAGACAGAGGCCCAGCAGGCCCGCCAGAACTCGGCGCACAAGCCGGGCGGGACGACGGGGCCGTCCTTCGGAGGATAACCAGAGGCATCTCGCCTCCGGACCTCCGTTTGCGCGCGATGGTTTCTAGCTCGACGGTTGGAGTTCAGGCTTTAGCCTGCTCCGGAGCAGGCTAAAGCCTGAACTCCAACCCCGCTTCTGAGTCCTGACAAGGTGGTCTACGGTGCCTCCGCGACCGCAATCGACCCGTCCCGGTTCCGGTCGAGCGTCTGAAACTGCTCCCGCGTGCCGAGGAACTCGCGCCAGGAGACGCGCTGGTCCTGGTTCCGGTCCATCCGCTGGAACCAGACCGGGCTTGGAGACTGCGTCAGAGTCTTCCGGGGCACCCTCGGATTCCGGTTTCGCACGGGGGGCGGCATGGTCTCTTCCCGCCGCGTGCTGGCAAATCCCACCAGCAGCGACAGTTCTCCACTCAGTTCCGTCATCCCCAGGCTGCCGTCCTTGTTCCGATCCAGCCCAGCCATCTGCTCGGAACCGGAGTGAATTTCCCAGCCCGAAACCCCCTTGTTGTGGTCCTGGTCCAGGGCATCAAACAGCGACTTCATCTCGCGCTGGACCGTCAACTGCAACTGACAGCGCGAGGCCAGTTCGCGCAGGTCGTTGAACAGGGTCACTTCCTCGCGGGTGATCTGTTGGTTGCCGTCGAGATCGGCCATCGCCGGGTCGGGGGCCAGATTCTCGTCCAGGACCGACACGAACTCCGCGAACTCCTTGGCCGACAAGTAGTCGTTGTCGTCTCGGTCCGCACCCCGGAACTGCGTGAGCAACTCCTGCCGCTGCAACTGGTCGAGCAGCGCCGTATTGAGGTACTTGGCGTCGAAGGCCAAGCCATTCAGCTTGACGGGATCCGATCGCCGGGTCGACTGCGAAACGGTGTCATTCCCAGCTGCCCACCAACGCACGCCGCCCCTGGGCTCTTGCAACGTGATCCGCAGTTGTCCGGTGGTCGGGGGAGATTTCAGTAACTGTTCCAGCTCCGTGGAGTCCAACATCCCATCCGAATTCGTATCCGAGGCCGCTTCAATCCCCGCGATCCTCGCGAGGGGCACACCGGCTGCGCCCGAGGGGCGAAAGCGAGCCTCGATCTCGTGCACCGCCAGGGCCAGGGAGTCCTCCCCTTGAAGCAGCCAGAACGGCTCTGACTCGAATCCGCCGCTGGCATGTTCCGTCGCTGCCAATCGCAGTTCCGCCAGCTCATTCTGCGTAATCAGTTCATCATCATCGAAGTCACACCGCAGCAGCCGGGCAGCCCCCTGCTCCAGCTCGGCTGCGTTCAGCCGACCGTCGTGGTCTTGATCGACCAGCGAGAACAACACCCCGGCACGATTCTTCCCCTGATTGTCGACCACGATCCGCAGCGCGGGTCCGAACGCCTGCGCGACATGCGTTTGCCACTCGCTGAGGGTCAGCTTCCCCTCCGGCGGCGTGGTATCCGCAGCCTTCCACGCCTCCCCCAGCAACCGCAGGCGGCTCTGCTCCGAGGACCAGACGAGGAGCTTCTTCGGCTCCTCCCCTTCCAGAACGCCGTTGCGATCCAGGTCGCGGGAATCGAACACGCGGCGAGCGAAATCGGCCCGCGCGGCAGCCAGGTCATGACCCTCGACCGGAAGTGCGATCCAGTCCACCCCCTCGGGCAGGAACACGAGCAACCGCCCCGCCGGTGGCGTCACCTCCGCCGCTGAGACGAATCCGACCACGGACAGAATCACTCCCAGTCCGATGACGCTGCGGGTCGAGCCAGGCATCACGCGCTCCAGTCCCTTCCGGATTCGAATCATCCCCGGCATCCAGCATACGGGAGCCGCAAAGCCCACTGCCAGCCTGCGGGCGGAATTCGTGCGGCAACGCACTGTTTCACAGTGCGAAGCCGTGTGTGCATCAGAAAAGTAGGCAGAGATTCACCACGGCCTGCGTTTTCTGATGCACACACCCGACTGGAAACGCCGTGAAGCATTTCTACGGTTCTCCGCCACGCATGTTGGTCAACACGCATGGCAGAGAACCTCATTTGTCGTCCGAGCTGCGGACGCTCAAGCCCGGTCACTGGGCGACGTTGACATAGACCTTCAAGTGGCTCGAATCGCCCAGCAGGTCCATGATCTTCTGCGGGTCGCCATAGCCCTCGACCGGAGTGGTCAGGATCCGCTGCGTGACACCGGGGAACATCACCTCACCGAGGGCCAGGTCGGCCAGCCCCTGTGCAAAGTGGTGGCGGTTGCCATTCACCGACCCCACCAGCAGCTTGTTCCCCAGCACCCATTCCAGGTTGATGACATCGGACGGGATTTCGGTCGTCTTATCGCCGCCGGTGACGCTGGTCCAGACGAGGGCTCCGTTGATGGCGAGGACTCGCATGCTATCGAAGGCGACGCGGCTGGAACCGGTGGCTTCGACGATCAGGTCGGGCTTGCCGACCTGCTTGGCCAAGTCTTCGAGCGAGGTCTCCCTCGTACTCACATAGGTCGCCCCGTACGCATTACAAATATCCTCTTTCAGGCCCGGATGCGGCGTCCGCGCCACGGTGAACACCTGCAACCCGCGTAGCCGCAGCATCAGTGTCGTCAGCAGCCCGATCTGCCCGGCTCCCATCACAAACGCCAGCTTCGGTTCCCAGACCTGGAGCCGCTTCTGGGCCAGGTACGCCTGCTCGATGGCCTTGGCACAGACGCTGGCCGGTTCGGACAGCACGCCCAGGTGCTTGAGTCCCGGCGGCACCTTGACCACGAACTCGGCGTCGTCGACCCAGCGCTCGGTCATGTATCCGTGCCGCAGGTTGATCCCGCGCTCGTAGTACTCTTCGTGCCCCGTGATGTCGTTGCGTCCGATCAGGTCATAAATCGTCGGCCCTGGTCGCCGCACCGTGCAGGTGCAGTAGTCGCCCGGCTGGACGTGCGTGACCTCTGGACCGACCGCCTCGACGACGCCGAAGACTTCGTGCCCCATGACCAGGAAGTGGTAGCCATGGGGAGCGCGGCCATACAACGCCTCGTTGATCTCCCAGTCCGTCGCATCGACGCCGACTTGCAGCGTGCGCACGAGTACCCCCCGCCCTTCCGGAATGCTGTCCAGCTTCGGATCGGGAAGTTCAGCAATGTGGGCGGAATGCTTGATGCCAGGACGGACTGCCAGCGCACGCATGACGCGGTTCCATGCGAAAAAGGGAAGTGGGAGGGCGTGGGCCAGGCCGGGCCCGCATCGGTGAGACCTCAGAGTCTAAGGCACAGAGCCGCAGGGGGAAAGTCGGTGGGGAGAAGTGTCACGGCAAGTGTGTACGTCAGAAAAGTAGGCAGAGATTCACCACGGAGACACGGAGGCACGGAGGAGAACCTCGTTCGGTTCCCCCACACAAGCTGCGGACGATGAGGTGGAATCCGGATGCACAGGATTCACAGGATGAATCGCAGACAGTCCAACTGGGATGGGGATTCATCCTGTCAATCCTGGACATCCTGTCAACACCGACCATGTGGAAACGTCTGAATCTCTCCGTGCCTTTGGACACTCCGTGGTGAATATCTTCCGCGGCCTTCAGTTCTGCTGCACACATTTCGCCTCCCCTCTTTTTGTGTTCGCTTCCCGAATCCCGGGAGCAGCGGCAACAATGACTGATGGTCAGCGGACAACGGCTCCCCAGCCGCCTCCCGCAGACGGCATGCGTCTCCCTCCGAGTCGTCCTTCCTCATGCAACCCCGGCCCGACAGTTCGACCGGCTTGGCGGAGTCTCCGACGGAGATTCAGTGGGGGGAGGCGTTGGCGGAGCATGCCCCGTGGCTGCGGACGGTGATTCGGTCGCGGCTCAACGAACCGCAAGCCGTCGATGATGTGATGCAGGAGGTGGCTTTGGGCGTGCTGAAGTCGAACCACCGTCCGACCGATCCGGCCAAGGTCGCCCCTTGGCTCTACCGCGTGTCGGTCAAGCAGTGTCTGATGTACCGGCGATCAGCGGGGCGGCGGCGGAAGCTGGTCAACGCGGTAGCCGGGCAGCGACCGCCCGTGCCCTCCTTGGAAGGCGGCGACCCCCTCAAGTGGCTGCTGGGGCAGGAGCGTCAGCAGTCGATTCGCCTCGCCTTTGAAAGTCTGCCGGAACTCGACCGGCAGATCCTGATCTTGAAGCACGCCGAGAACTGGAGCTATCAACAGCTGGCCGAGCGGTTGGGGGTCAGCTTCCACACGGTCGAGTACCGGCTGTTGCAGGCTCGCAAGCGGTTGCGTGCGGAACTGTCGCGGACTGCGGAACGCGACGCATTTCTCTCACCCCCATGTGGGGAGGCATCCCGATGACTCACATTCTGGACGAACTGACTCTGCAACGCTGCGTGGATGGTGAACTGAGCGAAGCCGAACAGCAAGCTTTCCTGCGGCAGTTGGACCGGACTCCGTCCGCCTGGCGCGAGGTGGCGCTGGGCTTCATGGAACATCAGCTGTGGTCGCAGGCGGGGCATGACTGGAATCACGAGCCGGTCCCGCCGCAAGTGGCCCCACCGGTTTCGGAGTCTCCTCCCCGACGGGTTCAGGGGGCGTGGTTGCGGAACACGGCTCTGGTGGCCAGTACGCTACTGGCCATCGGACTGGGCTATTTCGGAGGGAATCGGAGCTTCTGGTCGCGCCCGTCTGGCACTCCCTCTTCAGGGCCGGAGATTGCTCTGGCTCCTTCGATCCCAAATCGTCCGGATGGTATTGCCTCCACTCAGGGGACGGTGCCGGTCTCGCACAGCGACCGCCAGCCACCCACACCGATGATGCAGGTCCGACTGACCTCCAACGGCAACGACTCCGAGCCAATCTCGCTCCCCGTCTACGATGCTGCGGACCTCTCCGAGTTCGGGGACTGGCTGACACCCCGACTGTCGGCAGAGGAGCTGCGGCATCTGGAGGACCAGGGATTCCAGGTCCGCGAGGAGCCGCGCTACTACTCCGTCCCGATGGACAACCACCGCTACCTCGTCGTTCCGATCAACACCGTTCACGTTCGACAACGGATGCAGTGATTGACCACGCGACAGACTTCCGAAGTCTTCCGAGACTTCGGAAGTCTGTGAGCCAATCACCCACGTTCTGGCGAACGTGGCCCCCCCCACAATGGAGACCCAAGCCTTCGCGGGCTGACCCCCGTCACTCCGTTCACTCGTCTGATTTATCCCGAAGGGATTTCAGCCAATAGCCGGTGGTGAGCGCAGCGTCACCACCGGTTCGCGGACGCCCGTGCTGGCCTATCCCGAAGGGATTGCAGCCCTGCGTGCGTTGACTCCCGCGAGTCGGCTGGAATCCCTGCGGGATACTGGAGCCTGCCGGGAACATGAACCGGTGGTGTCGCTGCGCTCGACCACCGGCTATTGGCTGCGACCCCTGCGGGGTGGGGAGTGGCCCGAATCATGCGGATTCTGCGTCGAATGGCGACCACACTCATTCGGAAGTCTCCGAAGACTTCCGAAGTCCAACGACAATTCACCCACGTTCTGGCGAACGTGGCTACCCCATTTCAGGAGCCTCTCATGGAAGTCAAACGCTGGCACACGCTGGCTGCACTCGTCTGCAGCCTGTCTCTTCAGGCAGTCGCTCTGGCACAGCAGCCGGAAGTCCGAACGATCATCGAAACCCTTGTATCGGAGGAGGCCGAACCGAAAAAGTCCGATGACCAGAAGCCGGACGCTGCGAAATCGCAACCCATCGAGTCCGGAGCCCGCATCCGGATTCCCCATCCCAACGGTGGCACACTGGAAGCCACGCAGATCGTCATCAAGTTGCCCAACGGGGAGACTCGGGTCATCGCGCTGCAAGAGGCCCAGGGGGTCGTCGTCGAGGCACAAGAAGACGGGGAAGAGCGGGACGACGACGACGCAGCAGAGGCCCGGGTTCCCAAGTTCGTGATCGGTGTCTCGCTGAGCGAGGTGCCGGACTCCCTGCGTGCTCATGTGACTCTGCCCGAAGGCGTGCGCGTGATGGCTGGCTCGGTCTTCGCCGACAGTCCGGCGGCCAAGGCGGGTCTGCTGCAATACGATCTCCTGCTCAAGTCCGGAGTCAAGGCGTTGAAGAGTCCGAAAGACCTGCAGGAGATTGTCGATGCCTCCGAGGGGAAACCGGTGTCGATCACCATCCAGCGCAAGGGAGAACAGAAGACCATCGAAGTCACTCCTGTCAAACGGGAAGACGCCAAGTTCGCAACGCACCCCGGTGGGCCACTCCACATGTTGGGTGGTCTGGGCGGGTTCTCGATCATGATCCCCGAGGGCCAGCCGTTGGGCGGGGGCCTGGTGCCGGGGGCTCCACTGCCAGGGGGAGTGAAAGTGCATCGTCTGCCAGCACCGGGCATGATGGTCCCGCAAGGCAATCCGAACCCGGTGCAGGTGCAGGCCCTGACCGACTCCATTCGCCACCTGGCCGAGCAGGTCGAGCGGCTCAAGGGGTCGATCGACAAGTTGGAGAAGCAGCCGGGCGAAGAGGAGGACGATGACAAGAAGTAGGCCAACAGTGCGGCAGCGAGCGGCGGACGTGAGTCCACCGTGCTGTGCGACTCTCAACGGTCCACCGCCTCGTAGAGTGCGGTCGCGTCGCCCTGGCACGGGGGACTGATGTGTGTGTGCGTCAAGAAAGTCGGCAGCGGTCAGTTTCTGCCCCCTCTCCCCCACAATCGGCACGGCTATCGAAGTAGACTCCACTGTGGGGGAGAGGGATGGGGTGAGGGGGTCACACCGCTCGCTCTTGGCCCCTCACCCCGGCCCTCTCCCCACAGCCAGGTCCTCACAGAAAGTCGCGTCGCCAGTGGGGAGAGGGGGCAGAAGACGCGGGCTGCCGACTTTTCTGATGCACATACCGGGGACTGACATCCGCCCGCTCGCTGGGGTGAGGTTCTGCTGCGTGATCCATACAATCGCGGAGGGGAATCTCTCGTCTCGGCAAGATGACGGCATCGGTGTCGTCGTCCAGAGTCGAGGTTCTTCCGTGAGATCACCCCATGCAGCCGACTCTTCGCAGCGCCCTCTGTCTCATGGCGGTCCTGCTCCTGAGCAAGCCAGGGCGGGCCGACGACACCGTCCTCTCGCGCATCGGCTTCGGAGCCTGTGCCAAGCAGGACCAGCCCCAGCCGATCTGGGAGGCCATCGTCGCCGCGAAGCCCGAGCTGTTCGTGATGATCGGCGACAACATCTATGGCGATACCCAGGACATGGCGGTCCTGAAGGCCAAGTGGGATCAGCTCGGCCAACAGCCGGGGTATCAGAAGCTCAAGGCGACCTGCCCGGTCATCGCCACGTGGGACGACCACGACTACGGGGCCGATGACGCCGGGGTCGAGTACCCGAAGAAGACAGAGTCGCAACAGCTGTTCCTCGACTTCTACGGAGTCCCGGCCAGCGACCCGCGTCGCACGCGCGAAGGGGTGTATGCCTCTGAAGTCCACGGTCCGGTCGGAAAACGAGTCCAGATCATCCTGCTCGACACCCGCTACTTTCGCAGCCCGCTGGTCAAGACCGGCTACGTGAAAGGCGAGACCGGCGAGGGCCGACGTGGCAAATACGGCCCCAACACCGACCCGGCTTCGACGATGCTTGGGGCCGCTCAGTGGGCCTGGTTCAAGGAGCAACTGCTGGTCCCGGCGGAGGTGCGGATCATCGCCTCCAGCATTCAAGCGGTGCCGAATGAAAACGGGTGGGAGACATGGGGCAACTTCCCCCACGAGCGCGACCGGCTGTTCCAACTGATTCGCGAGACGAAGGCCCGCGGGGTGGTGCTGCTCTCTGGTGATCGCCATCTGGCCGAGATCTCGCGGCTCAACCCCGAGGTCGCGGGCTACCCGATCTATGATGTGACCAGTTCGAGCCTCAACGCCCCCAGCGGAAACACGACCAAAGCAGGCACCCGCTTCGCCAACGAGATCAACCGCTACCGCGTCGGCCTGACCTACTTCGACACGAACTCCGGCATGATTCAGATCGACTGGACTGAAGCCGATCCGGTGTTGCGGTTGCAGGTGTGCGATGAGCTGGGCGGCGTCGTGCTGCAACAGCGCGTGCGGCTGAGCGAGTTGCAGGCGAAGTAGGACACTTCTCTCTGAAGCCGACAAAGTCGCCGGACTCTCCGAGTCCGGTGGTTCAGTGCCCGCCAGGTGGGGCACACACTCACACAGAAACCGAGTGCCCCGATCACTGAATGTTCCATACGCCCACGCGGCGGGGGCGTCGCCGACACCGGATTCGGAGAATCCGGCGACTTGTAGCCACCCGTCCTCGAACACCCTGTCGGCTTCCGCGCGGAGTGTCCAAAGTAGTCCAGGATATCAGCGTCACGCCGGAGTTCTCGGCAGGGTTCTCACCAGCCAGGCCCGACCCCGACACAGGTCGTCCTGTCGTGAAATCGGCTCATTCAATGAACGCGGGACAGGAGGATTCTGAGTGAACCCGCCTGTCCCGGTCTCGTTTCGATTCCTTCGGTAAGGAACGCATTCCCCGGTGTCGATCACGCCGGGATGACGACGGAGGCGCGGTCTCCCTTGGGGCCACTCTCCATCTCGTAGTCGACGGACTGTCCTTCAAACAGTGCGTCGAACGCCACATCCTGCACCGCGGACACGTGGAAGAACAAATCCTTCCCGCGCTCGCCGCTGGCGATGAATCCAAAACCCTTGTCCGCAACCAACTTCTTGATCGTGCCCCGCTGCATGGCCGCCCTTCCCACATGTGACTGATGAAATGCCTTCGGTGAGGTTCTTGTCGCCACCCCATGACCCACGCACCCACCGACGGATTCCCGTCGATGCCAGTCCCCCCCACATCAGATCACACATCGCAATGGAACCGCTGCTCGAATGAAGATCGAATGCACAGGCGGAAGACGAGCAGGCACGCACGCCAAAAGGCAGAGGCCAGACACCTCCCCTGACAAATGATGGTAGCGGCCCGTTGACCGATTCGCCAGCGTTGATGCGTCTTTTCGGTGGCCATCGTGTGTGCTTCTTAAACGTCGGTGTCCCGACCCCAAAGGGGTCACGCCCCGTAGCCCAGGGTTGCCCGCGCAGCGGGAAACCCTGGGTATGCGATAGTTTACGCGAACTACAACCCCAACGGGGTTGCGTCGCACGCCTGACGCAACCCCGTTGGGGTTGAGGGATTCCCCGGTCCGTCAACCCAGGGTCTTCCGCTGCGCGGCCGACCCTGGGCTACAAGGCGAGACCCCGTGGGGGTCGTTGTCTTAGCGAATTCTCGATCCACCGACGTCTGAGATGCAGACACGGATGGATTAGCCGCCGCAGGTCTGGCCGACATACTTGCGGTAGGCGGCCTGCAACTGGCGGGTGATGGGGCCGGGCGGGGCGGAGCGCCACGGGTGCCCCTCGATCCCAATCACGGGCAAGACCTCCGCGATCGTACTCGTCACGAACAGCTCATCCAGCGAGGCCAGTGAAGTGATCGTAAACGGCTGTTCCTCGACAGACATGCCGCAGCGGTCGGCCAGTTCCAGCACCAGCTGGCGGGTGATCCCCGGCAGGATGTTGGAGTCGAGCGGGGAAGTCACCAGGGCCCCGTTCCGCACGCCGAACACGGTCGAGTGCGAGCCCTCGGTGATCGTGCCGTCCTCGGTGGCCATGATCGCCTCGCCACAGCCCGCTTCCGTGGCGGCCTGCGACGCGAGGACATTCCCCAGCAGGTTCAGCGACTTGATGTCACAACGTTTCCAGCGGAGGTCCGGCACCAGCAGCACGCGGATGCCCGCCTCGCGCGAGGCGGCATAGGGGTCGCAGTCGTACTCGCGAACGAAAATCAGCTCGTTGGGAGTGACCGGCGGGTTCGGGAAGGGATGCGAGCGCGGTGCCTCCCCGCGCGAGACTTGCAGGTACACCTGTCCCTCTTGCACCCCGCTGTGAGCCAGCGTGTCGCGGACCCGCTGCTCCAGCCGCGCGACATCGGTGACGATCCGCAGTTGGGCCAGCGAGTCCTTGAGCCGGTCGAAGTGCGGGCGGTCGAGGAACATCCGCCCGTGGTAGACGCGGAACACTTCGTAGACGCCGTCGCCGAACATGTACGCTCGGTCGAGGACCGAGACCCGCACGTCGGAGAGAGGCATTTCGAGGCCGTTCCAATTGGCCAATTCCGGTCGTGGCATCAGGTGTTCCTTTCGGTGTCGTCGCGATGCGGCGAAGACTTCCGAAGTCTCGGAAGACTTCGGAAGTCTGGCTGTCACATTCTCGCCAACGTGGCTCCGGCGAGGCCGATCAATACCGGGGCACCGACGGGTCGATCTCGAGCGACCACTGCTCGATGCCCCCGGCCAGGCTGCGGGCCTTCTCGAAGCCGTTCTTGCGAAGCCAGTTCGCGACGCGGAGGCTGCGACCGCCGTGGTGGCAGTGGACGATGATTTCGCGGTGCTTGTGCGGTTCGAGTTCGGCGACGCGGGTGGTGAGTTCGCTCATCGGCAGCAGGGTGGCCCCGGCGATGTGGCAGGTCTCATACTCGGAGGGTTCGCGGCAGTCGATGAAGCAGAAGTCGTCGCGGGCGTCGAGACGCTGCTTCGTGGTGGCGCAGTCGATTTCGATCGGGAGCGGGGTGGACATCGGGTGTCTCTGGAAAGCCAGCAAAACAAGGCCGTAGCCACGTTCGCCAGAACGTGGGCGAATGGAGCCACGCGCCCGCCCACTGGCGAGGGGCAGCTACGTCTCATCTCCCATCGCTGGGGAGTATAGCAGCGATCGGGCCGGTTCCAGTGTGTCGTCTTTCGCTCCGCGAAAGACCGGCCTTTCGCGGAGCGAAAGGCGACTCTGCCGCTACTTCATCTGCTTCTTGAGCCACTCGCGCAGCTGGGTGCGGGCCGGGCTGGGGCGGAGGGCCCACTGATCGCTGTGGTTAAGGAACCCGGTGGTGGCGAAGGTGAAGTCGCCCTTCACGCCGGATTTCTCGATGAACTCGCGGGCCTTGTCGGAGAGGGCCGGGCCTTGGGTCGGGGACTCGCTGAGGATGAACTGCGGCTTGGTGCCGAGCCGCTGGAGCCGCTCGATGGCCGAGGCGGCGTCGCTCTTGGCGAACGGCCAGTTGCCGACGCCGTCATAGTGGCTGAAGCAGACAGCGGCCTTCCACAGCCCAGCGGCTTCGTCAGTGGAGAGCCCGACCGCATTGACGGCGATCGACCCCCGCGAGAACCCGACGAGGATCACGCGGTCGGGGTCGCCGTGGTACTTCTCGCAGGTCTCGGCGATGACCGCTTTGAGATTCGCAATCGTCGGGTTGATCTCGTAGGAAGGAGGGTTGCCCCACCATGTCGTATTCAGGCTCTTTCCGTCGCTGCTCAAGAACGGCACACTCAGGCAGATGGCTCCATAACCACCGGACAATCCAAACGCCAACTGCCCATCCCCATTGAGGCCCGAGCACTCATCGCCTCGCTCGTTGCGGAAGCCCCCGTTCCCCGTGAGTTCGACGAGGATCGGCCACTTCTGATTCTTGTCCCAATTGGTGGGGAGATACAGCGTGTTCGCGTACACGCCCTGAATAGGCAGGAACGCCTTTCGTCCGGGTGTCGGATCGCCGGGACGATTCACGAGAGGTGGCACTAGATCCGGAGGGACATCCCGCAAGTCACGCGGTCCGCTGGGCGGGGTCGCGACCGGAATGAGCCGTACCTGCCGCATGTCCATGACCGCCCCTTTGGCAAGTTTCTTACACTTCAGCGAGACGGTCTGCACTCCCGGCTCCTTCAGAGCGATCTTCCCAATCTTCCGCCAGATGAAGTTCTGAAAGTGTCCGGTTTCTTCGACCACAAACGGGACCGCTCCCTCCGGAAATCCGAGTTCGACATCACTTCCGGCATGGCCGCCGCAGCCCTGGAGTATCTCGACCTCGAACTCGCCGGGCTGATCGAGTGCGTAACTCCACTCGGCATAGTCGCTCGGGTTCACCCAGAATCCGACCGTGTTCTTGTGGGTCAGTGGTTCGAACTGCAGCTTCTCGCTGTGGACGACCGCATCGCGTGCGGAAAGGGTCATGACTCCATCCGGACCGGGACGGGAGACTGCTGGGGTGAGGCAGACTCTTGGCATTCCATCTGTATTCACTTGAACTGTCGTTCCGGGAGGCTGCGGACCGGGAACAGCGATCATCCAGACGGCGGGCCCTTGGGTGAGTGAGACGACGGTTGGCACCTGGCCTGGGACTCTGAGCGTGACAAAGCGAACCACATTGTTCAGCCTCGGAAATTGCAGCTGAGTCACTCCCTCTGCGAGCTGTTGAAACACGAGGTGTTCATATCGCCGAGAGGCGACAGCCCCTTCGACTTTCAATTCCGGCCAAGCCACTAGACCGTAGTCCGATCTTGAACCGACGTTTTGGGCGACCACTTGCAGCATCCGCGTCGCCAGATCGACATGCCCCTTGGGATTGGGGTGATATCCATCCGTCGTCCACTCGTTGATGTCGGTCCCACTCTTCGACACTTCGGCCCACGCCGCATAGTGATCGACCAGTGGCACCTGCCACGTCTCAGCCACCTGCCGCGCCACCTCGGCGTACTGCGTGAGCTTCACGTTGCAGTGCTCCCCGATCCCGTTCGGTGCCGACTTCTCCGCATACGCGGGCGGAGTCATCAGGAGCGGCGTGATCCCCGACTCGCGCAGCCTCTGGACCAGTTGCGACAGGTCGGCTCGGAAGCGAGGGATCGGGATGCGGCTTTCGGTCTTCCCGGTGTCGACGGAGCTGTCGTTGTGGCCGTACATGATCGTCACGATGGCGGGCTTCTGGGCGACGACATCCTTCTCCAACCGCAGCAGCCCCTGCCCGGCCGTCTCGCCGCCGACACCGACGTTGATGACCTCGCAGTCGGGATGGCCACCCGCTCGCAGTTGCCTTTGCAACTCGACAGCAAACGTCTCCTCATCCGTCACACCGGGGCGAACCCCCTTCGTGATCGAGTCCCCCAGCGTGACGATTCGCAACGGCTCGGCAACGGCCAGCCCGGTGACGAATACCAGGCACGCCACACACAGCGAAATCGCACGGATAGCAACACGAGTCCGCATGGATGTGTCCCCAGGAGATGAGCGGCAGACCCGTCAGGAGCGGGCCAGCGTGCCGTCCAGCGTAGCAGAATTCGGGTTCAGCCGAATCTGGAGAGGAGATGCCCTCCCCGAGAATGCCTGCCATCACAATCCCCCACTCGATGGCCAGGACCTTCATCAGGTGCAGCTGGCGGTTGCATTGGGCTGCCAGCGTCTCTGGGGGCAGTGGACATCCAAAGCGATGTCCGGACCACCCCGCCCAGGCCAAGGTCGAAGTCTGGGGCAACCTGCGCCCGGCGTGAGTGCAAGCGGAGAGGGTTCACCACAACGACACGAAGAGGATTTGAGCCGCAGAGGGACACCGATGAACACAGATCAGACAGGCCGCGAGTTCGCTCGTGGCCCCCACTCGGAATCAGTGTTCATCAGCGTCCCTCTGCGGCGATTCCCTCCTCAACAAAGTCGCCGGACTCTCCGAGTCCGGTGGGTGGCTCGCTTCGCCCCGCAGGGGCAGCCACAAATCAGCCCAGGGCACAGCGACCGCAGGGAGCGCCGCCCTGGGTGATGAGTTCACAGATCGCCCCAGCCCTGAAAAGGCGAAACAACCCGCCGTGGCGCGCCCCGGTGTCGCCCTTTCAGGGCTGAGGAGTTCAGAAGCACATCCAACCCAGGGCGGCGCTTCGCGGCTGTCGCCGCAGCGCTCTGCCCTGGGCTGATTTGTTGCAGCCCCTTCGGGGCGGGAAGGCACGTACGTGGGCTTGTCGATGAACAAAGCCCCAGTGCCTCGTCAAGACTAAGAATTAGGGTTGAGCCAGGCCCGCCCGGGAGGGCGAAGCTCCTGCTGAGCCGCGAGCCAGGGACGACGCTTTCTGGCACGCCCGGCTCGGCAGGAGCCTCGCCCCAGTGCTGTGAACACGATGGAGGTCATCATGAGGCGCGTTTCCGACGTGCCCGCGGCCCGTAGCTCACGTCGCTCCGCGACTGAGATTCGTCCCGCCAGACACCGTCCGGACCTCGGAAAAACCCGCGTGAGTCGGTCTTCC
>JAYWFM010000271.1:0-9937 GCA_043778825.1 Planctomycetota bacterium
CTGATGAACGGAGCGACGGGGGTCAGTCCGCTGAGGATTGAGTCTCCCGAGCGGGGCTGAGGACTGGAACCCTGCGTACAATGGCGACCGCACTCCTTCGGAAGTCTCGGAAGACTTCGGAAGTCTGTTCACACCGGTGAGTGCCGAGAGCATTCACCCGCGTTCTGGCGAACGCAGTTACGGGAGTAATGCCTGGCTCAGGTCGCGGACTAGGGCGGTGTACGATTCCAGGTCGGCGGAGAGGTCCATTGATTCCTGGAACAGCTGCATTCTGCGGGCGAGGAAGCGGAACTCCTCCGACTGGCGAGGCGGCACGGTGAGGTCCATCGCGTCGCCGCGGACCATGCGGAGGGCGTCGATCAGACGCCGCAGGAACCGGTAGGCGTCGCGCAGAGCCAGGCGTTGTTCAGCGGATAACACCCCCGCGACTTCGAGAGCCTTCATCGCCTCGCGCGTATTGGGGGTCCGCACGGAGGGATGCTCCCCGCCGTGCAGCATCTGCAACCCCTGCACGAGGTATTCGATGTCCACCAGTCCGCCGGGGCTGAGCTTGGCGTTGAACGTTCCGGGCGTCACGAGTTGATTGAGCTGCTTGTCACGCAATGCTCGCATGGCTGCGCTGTCGAAGGCGGTTCCCGTGTAGACCAACTCATCGCGGAGGCTCACCAGACGCTGCCCCCACACAAAATCCCCGGCAATCGGGCGGAGCTTGACGAGGGCCTGCCGCTCGTAAGGCCAGGCGGGACCGGTTGGGCCGAAGTAGCGCTGGAAGGTCTCGATCGAGACCGCGCGGCTGCCGGCCTTTCCATGCGGGCGGAGTTGCAGATCGATCTCGAAGATCCCCTTGCGGCGGGCGTGGATCGACTTCACGAACAGATCGACCAGCCGGACGAAGTATTCTTCGTTGCTGAGATTGGTAGCGTGGGCTTTAGCCCACGCAGGATCGTCGACTCCCGATTCGCGTGGGCTAAAGCCCACGCTACAGTGGCCGGTGCCCTCATACAGAAACATCAGCTCGATGTCCGAAGCGAACCCCAACTCCCGCCCGCCGCACTTCCCGAGGGCACAGATCGTCATCCGGCAGGGGCTTTTCGTGGCGAGCTGTGGCGAGCCGAATTGCTTCTGGAGTTCGTACTCGCAACAGCGTAGCGCGGCCTGAATCGTGACCTCGGCGATGTCGGTCAGTTCCTGCGAGAACCCGGTGAAGGAATCCTGGTGCCCCAGGATGTGCCGCATGTCGACCCGCAGCATCTCCCGGTCCTTGAAGGCGTTCAGCACTTGCCGCTGAGTCTCCAATGTCTCGGCGGCCTGAAGCTCTGCCTCCAGTTCGCATTGCAACTGGTCGAAAGTCTTGGCCTCACGACGCATCGCCGAATCGGTGACGATGGGCAGGACGCGGCCCAGTTCCTGCCGCAGCAACTCCTCCCCCACGAAGTCGCTCATCCCCAGCAACCGCGACAGCGCGCCGAGAACCTCCGTGTGATCGAGCGAGGCCACCTGCTCCGACCAGTCGGGCCGCTCGAACAACTTCACCAGTAACTCGCGAAAGTGCAGCAGCGCCGCCTCGGGATTCGGCGACTGCGGCAGCAGATGCGTAAAGTGCTTGATGAGAATCACCGCCGCCCGCAGCTCGTTCAACCGCCGGGGATCGGTGATCTTGCGCCCGGCGTGATCGGTCACATGCAGCGTGTCACTGGCCAGATGACCGATGGAGCGGATCTTGACTCGCTGAATCTGAATGCCGCTGAGCGTCAGGGCGTTGGTGAGTTCGTAGAGGAACCCCAGCGTGTCTTCGCCGGAGATGCGAAGCACGGTGGCCTCGCGGTCGATGTCGTTGTCGAACTCGATCTCCAGCGGGAGCAGGGTCGAGACGACATCCGGCTCGAACTCGACGAGCCCCACCACCCGCCGGGCCAGCCGACCCTGATTGGCAGCGCGGGCCTCGGGATGTCCGTTGTGGGTTAAGCCTTCCAGTTCCGACTCATATTGCGTCCAGAAGTCTGCGTTGACGTTTCCGGTAGCGTGGGCTTTAGCCCACGTGAGAGCATGATCGCCCGCGACACGTGGGCTAAAGCCCACGATATTTCGAGTACCCCCCTCGGGCAGCGGTCCCCGCGAGCGAACCTGTAACACATCAATGAACTTCCGATGTGCGACCGTCCCTGCGCTCGGTCCCCCGATGGAGTGTCCGGTGAACACATCGCCCGCCTCGATGTTCATGCCATGTGAGAGCAGTAACCCGCAGATCATCGAGAGTTCGCCCGGCTCGTCATAACCCGCGATCGTCAGCTCCCAGCGCTGTTCGCCGATCGGCATGGCCTCGACGCGGACTCGCTGCGCCGGGCTGAGGGCTTCGAGTAAGCGCAGGTGCCGCTGCTGCTGGTCCTCGTCAAATCGCTCGGCATACCCATCGATGACCCCGCCCAGGTGCTGCGTGAGCGAGGCATGCGGGATGACCTTCGCGGTCGCCGATTCCCGCCGCTCGACGTACTTGTCGAAGACGCGACGGATCGCCGCGCGGTGTTGGTCGTGGTAGGCCATGAACTCCGCCGGGCCGGGAAAATCGAGCCGCTGAGCCAGGCACGCCAGTTCCCGTTGCGACTTCGGCAACGCGTGCTCCTGCTTGTTGTGCAGGAGTTGCAGCGAGTGCTCGACCTTGCGGAGGAAGAGATACCCGCTGGTGAGATGACGGTACTCGTCGGCCTGAATGAAGTCGTGGTTCACCAGCCGCACCAGACCGTCAAGCGTGTTGATGCTGTGGATGCCGGGGTGCTCGAAGCCGTGGACCAGTTGCAGATACTGGGCGGTGAACTCGATGTCGCGAATGCCGCCGCGACCGCCCTTGATCTCGGTCTCGAGCAGTCCTTGGGTGGCAAGCTTGTCCTCGATCTCCTGCTTCATGGTCAGGACGCTCTGCCGGGCGAGTTCGGCGTCGACCTGAAAAATTTGCGGCTCCAGCCCCTTGAGGACGGCCATCCCGACATCCATGTTTCCGGCAATGGGGCGGGCCTTCAGCAGGGCCTGCTTCTCCCACAGCCGACCGTCCTTGCGGATGTAATCGAAGTACGCCTGCCGCGTCGTCACGAGTGCTCCCGCTCGTCCCCACGGACGCAACCGCATATCCACCCGGTACAGGAACCCCGTCGCCGTCATGTCCGACAGCCCGCGAATCAACCGCTGTGCGAGGGCCGCGTAGGCTCCGCCGTCCCCCTCGCAGACGAACACCAGATCGATGTCCGAGCTGTAGTTCAGCTCCTCGCCCCCGAGCTTCCCCATCGCCAGCACGCAGAAGTCGGGAGCCTCGCGCCCCAGTTCCTGGCAGGCGTGCCACAGGGCCAGTTGCACGATGCCATCGGCCAGTAACGAGAGTTGCAGCGTCGTGGCCTTGAAGTCCATCAGGCCGAACGTGTCGCAGGCGGCGATCCGCAACAGCTCCCACTTCTGGAAGTGCCGCAGCGCGGTCATGCGGGCCGACCAGTCCGTTGCGGAGGAGAGAGCAGACAGCCCCTCTTCGAAGAACTGCTGGCGGCTCTTGATTTCGGCCAGCCGGTTGTACTGCGTCAAGCGGGCTAAGTAACCGGGGTTCTGAAGCAGGATCTCCGTCAGGTACTGGCTGCCGACGAACAGCCGCACCAGGATTTCGATCGCGCGCGGGTTCTCGGCGAGGAATATCAGCGTGCGGGTGATCTGAAATTCTGATCGCAGGAACCGATCGAGATTGACCAGCGACAGGTCGGGGGTGGCGGCCTCTTCCAAGGCGGCGAGCAGCGCGGGCATCGCGCGGGCCAGCAATTCCCGGTCCGCCGAGGTGGCTGCGATGGCCAGCAACCGCTTCCATGCCAGAGCCGGATTCTCGAAGTGAACCGACTCAATCAGCGCGATCCCCTCGGCCTCATGCGTGGCCCCCGGAGTCAGGATTCGCAGATAGGCCGACGTGTCGTACATCCCGGACATGTTAGGGGAGCCGGGAGTTGGGAGTCGATAGTCAATCACCTGCGAGGAGAGTCGCCTTTCGCTCCGCGAAAGGACGCTATTTCGCGGAGCGAAAGACGACACTTTCCAGCGGTGTCATGCCGCGTGGCGAACCGGCGTCTCGGGCACGATGCGCGAGGCGGCGAGATCGCGGATCTGCTCGACGATGGTCTCCATCCGCATGGCCCGCGACCCCTTGACCAGCACAACGGCTCCCGGCTCCAGCCAGCAATCGAGCAGCATGTCGGCGATTTCTCCGGCGGCGAGCTGAGCCAGGCAACCGCCGGGCATTCCGGCTTGCCGGGCGGCTCGCAACACATCGGGAGCGTATTGGCCGATCGAGATCAGCCCATCGATGCCGGATGCTGCGGCCTGTCGACCGAGGCTCTCGTGATAGGCGAGCGAGTCGCTGCCGAGTTCCAGCATGTCCCCCGTGACGAGGATGCGGCGGGTGGCTCCCTGCCAATGACGAAGCACCTCGCACGCGGCGGCCATCGAAGCCGGGCTGGCGTTGTAGGTGTCGTCGATCACCGTCCACTCGCCGACCGGCACCGCTCGGCAACGACCGGGCACGGGCAGGAACTCCCACAGACCGGCAGCGATCTCGTCGCTCGACATCCCGAACTCGCGGCCCACGGCGATGGTGGCCAGTGCCGAAGTGATGAGGTGCGTGCCCGGAGTTTGCACCGCAAACTCGTGCCCCTCGACCTCGAATCGCATTCGCCCGTTTTCGGACCGCACATGCTCCGCTCGCATGTCACAGCTGTCACCAGTGCCGACAAGGATTACGTTGCAGCGGGCGAAGCAGGCCATGTCGCGGACGAACTCGTTGTCGCCGTTGAGGACCGCCAGCCCGTGTTCGGGCAGGTAGTCGAGCAACTCCCCCTTGGTGCGGGCGATCTCGGCGAGGCTGCCGAACGTCGCCAGATGCGCGGGAGTGACGTGTGTGATAACGCCAATCTCGGGCCGCGCGAGCCGGGTCAGGTCGGCGATTTCGCCGGAGCGCGAGGCGGCCAGCTCGATGGCGGCGAACTGGTCCTCAGTACCGATCCCCAGCAGGCTGAGCGGCACGCCGATCTCGTTGTTGAAGTTGCCGGGGCTTTCGGTGCCGGGGAATTTCGTCGACAACGCCGAATAGAGCATGTGCCGGGTCGAGGTCTTTCCCACGCTGCCGGTGATCCCGATGATGCGGGTGTTCAACTGAGTACGATACCAAGCGGCGAAGTCGACCAGCGCGAGGCGCGTGTCGCTCACGGCAATCGTCGGCAGGGGCAGCGATTCGATACGGCCCTGCTCGGCGACGCAGGCCACAGCTCCGCGTTCGGCCGCTTCGGCGAGGTGATCGTGCCCGTCATGGTTCGGGCCACGCAACGCCCAAAACAAATCGCCGCGCCGCACCCGCCGGGAGTCGGTCTCGACTCGCAGAAACGTGTCGTCCTGGAGCATGACCCCGATGGGCCGCCCCTGCACGGCGTGTGACAGATCGCGAAATGTGACCGCACGCATGGCGATCTCCGGGAGGGACAACCCCAGTCTCGGAGCGTGCCGTCCCTGAGCATCACTCCCGCACTATTAGGGTCGTCTCACAGCCGGAGAGAGGATGAAGATTTACGGCGGAAGGCCGGTCATTCCGGCGACTCGACCTCGCGGATTTCGGGAACTTTTCCGACGGCGCGGGATTTCAGGAGATGCGGCGGACGCGGCCAGTGATGAGTCTGTTGAGGATGGGAGTCAATCGCCGCGAGACTCACCTCGATATCGCGAAAGGGGCGTTTTTCTGAGCCGATGATCTGAATTTCCTCATGTCCCTTGCCCGCGATCAGCACGCCATCGCCGGGGCCAGCGGCATGAATTGCCTGTCGAATCGCGGACTCGCGATCGAGGATGACGCATCCGACAAACGGCCCCGTAGCGTGGGCTTTAGCCCACGCGAGCGGGGTGTCTTCCGGGAAGAGTGGGCTAAAGCCCACTCTACTTCCACCGGGCCAGCCCGAGACGATCTGTTGCGCGATCGCCTCCGGACACTCCGAGCGGGGGTTGTCGCTGGTCACAATCGCGATGTCGGCCCCGGCAGCGGCTCGACCCATCGGGGCTCGCTTGCCGGGGTCGCGGTCTCCTCCGGCTCCGAAGACGACTGTCAATCGGCCCGTGACGAGAGGGCGCACGGCAGCGATCGCCCCGCGCAGGCCGTCCTCGGTATGGGCGTAGTCGACCCACACCTCATACGGCTGGCCCGCACTGACCCGCTGCATCCGGCCCGGCACCAGCGAGAGCCGCTCCAGTCCAGCGGTCATCTCCTGGAGGCTCAGCCCCAACTGACGACAACTGGTGATCGCCGCCAGAGCATTCGAGACGTTGTAGCGCCCGATGAGCGGCGTGAAGCAGAGTGTCGACTCGGTCCCGGCGGTGACTCGGAAGTGTGTCCCCTCGACGCTCTGGTCCAAGATCTCACCGCGGACCTGAGCCTCGGGGCACAGCCCGTATGTGACCACTTGTGCTGACCCCGTCAGCGGCAGCAGCGACATCGCCGCCGCATCATCTGCGTTCAGGACCGCCGCTCCGCCTCGCTTCAGATGCCCAAAGATCCGCGACTTGGCGAGTCGGTAGTTCTCAAACGTCCCGTGGTAGTCGAAGTGGTCCTGGGTCAGATTAGTCACGACCGCCACATCGAGCTGAGTCCCCGCCGTGCGGCACTGGTCGAGGGCGTGGCTGGAGAGTTCGAGGGCCGTGAACCGCACCTGGTTCCGCCGGGTCGAGGCCAGCAGGCTCGCCAAGTCGCGACTGCCGGGGGTGGTGAGGCTGGCCGGGCTGCGACCGATCCCGTCGCTGGTCTCGATGGTTCCGATCAGGCCGCTCGGTCCGCGCGCCGCTTCGAGAATCGACCGCACCATCCAGGTGGTCGTGGTCTTGCCATTGGTCCCCGTGACACCGACCACTCCCAGATGACGAGTGGGGTGAGCGAACAGGGCATGGCACAGCTCGGCGAATGCCTCGCGGACATTCGGCACGATGCACTGTGGCAGTTCGCACTCGGGCAGCGGTCGGTCGAGGAGCAGCGACCTCGCCCCGCGCTGGAGTGCCTCCCCCACGAACTCGCTCCCATGCCGCGTCGTGCCCGGCACAGCGGCGAACAGGCAACCCGCTGACACCTCTGCGGAAGAGCAGACTGCATCGCGCACCTTCAAATCCGCACAGCCGATGAAGCTGGCGGTGGGGAAGAGTTGTCTGAGGCTGACGGAGATCAGTGGACGCATGCAGGCTCGGGGAGTGGGGGCCGGGACCAGTCTCAGAACACGGCGAAGACTTCCGAAGTCTTCCGAGACTTCGGAAGTCTGTGGGTACCCGGAGAGCGGGATTCTGTCCATTGACGGGATTGGGTCAAGAGGAGTCGGAGATTCGCGGGCAGGCCGGGGTGCGAGACGCACTTTGCAGACTGGGAAAATCGACGAACCACACGTGCGTCCGACCGTGTGGGGCAGCGGTCGCAAGGAGCCTCTTCATGATTTTGTTCCTCATGATTTTGTTCTCCTCTTGCTTTTCGGAATAGATCGCAAGAGATTCACAAAATCATGATCCACAAAATCATGGGGAGACTGTGAATGGGTGGGCCAGCGACAATCACAAAGTGCGTCGCACACTCGGCAGGCCCGGTGTCCCGTTCGGCGTGCGAGTGCGGGCTCGCCGTTTCCCGACTCCCGTCCAGCAGCCGATCTCGGTACACTCTCCGCCTCACATTTTTCCGGGAGGCGCGGTCGCCTCGCCCGGAATTGGCGGATTGTCGGGACTGGTTCGAACATGGCTGTGCTGCTGCAAATTCGGGATGCCCACAAGAGTTACGGCTCGCAGATTCTGCTGGACGGGGCTGAGGCGTCGATCACCGATGACGTGAAGGTGGGGTTCGTCGGTCGCAACGGTGCGGGCAAGAGTACGCTGCTGCGGGTGCTGCTGGGCGAAGAGGAACTCGAAACCGGCGAGGTCATCCGCCATCCCCGGCTGCGGCTGGGATATCTGCGACAGCATGACCCGTTCCAGCCGGGCGAGACGGCGTTGGCGTTCCTGATGCGGGACAGCGGGCAGCCCGACTGGCGCTGCGGCGAAGTGGCCGGGCAGTTCGAAATCAAGGGCGATTACCTGGACGGTCCGGTGTCGAAGCTCTCGGGTGGATGGCAGACTCGCGTCAAGCTGGCGGCATTGCTGCTGCACGATCCGAACCTGCTGCTGCTGGACGAACCGACGAACTTCCTCGACCTGCGTACGCAGATTCTTCTCGAACACTTCCTCCGGAATTATAAGGAGGCGTGCCTGATCGTCTCGCATGATCGGGCGTTCCTGGGGGCGACTTGTACGCAGACGCTCGATCTGTCGCGCGGCAAGCTCACGATGTTTCCCGGCAAGATCGATGCCTTCCTGGAGTACCAGGCCGAGCACAAGATCCGCCTCGAAAAGACCAACGCCACCGTCCAAATGAAGATGAAGCAACTGGAAGTCTTCATCGCCAAGAACAAGGCCCGGGCCAGCTCCGCAGCCCAGGCCCGCAGCAAAACCAAGCAGTTGGAACGCCTGGAAGTGACCGAGATCGAGGCCGAAGAGCCGAGCGTTTCGATCCGCCCTCCGCAGGTCGAGGGCCGCAAGGGAACCGCCCTCCGCTGTGTCGACTTGACCATCGGCTACCCCGAGCGGCCCGTGGCCAGCGGGATCAACATCGAGGTCGACCACGGCAGTCGCGCGGCCATCGTGGGGGACAACGGCCAGGGAAAAACCACGTTCCTGCGCTCGCTGGTCGACTCGCTGGCCCCGCTCAAGGGCGAGGTCCGCTGGGGCCACGGCTGCAAAATTGGGATCTATGCCCAGCACGTCTACACCAGCCTGCCGGATAAGCAGACGGTGTTCGAGTACCTCGAACAGCACGCTCCACTGGGAACCAAGACGCAGGAAGTCCTCAACGCCGCAGCGTCGCTGCTATTCCGGGGCGACCACATCTACAAGAAGATTTCGGTCCTGTCGGGGGGCGAACGGGCACGTCTGTGTATGGCCGGGGTGATGCTCAGCCAGTGCAACATTCTGATCCTCGACGAACCGGGGAACCATCTGGATGTCGACACGGTCGATTCGCTGGCTGAAGCGCTACTGGGCTTCAAGGGGACTGTGATCTTCACGAGCCATGATCGGCACTTCATGAAGCGTGTCGCCTCCCACATCATCGAGGTCCGCGATGGCCGCGTGGTCAACTACTACGGCGACTACGAGGCGTACCTGTACTCGATCAACAAAGAAATCGAAGACGGCGAACGCGAACTCGCCACCAACAAACTGTCCAAGGCCCCTGTGCAGGCCAGCAAGGCCGCTGCGAAAGTCGCCCCCAAGACCGCGAAACGCAACGAGCGCGAGATCCGTAAGGAGATCAACAACATTGAAAAGCTGATCTCCCGTTTGGACAGCGAAAAGAAGGCGTTCAACGAGCAGATTATGAACACCAGCGACGCCAAACTGGCCATGCAGGTCCACATGGAGATGATCGTCATCGCCGCCCAGCTGACCGAGGCCGAGGAGAAGTGGTGCGTCCTGAGCGAGGAACTGGCGGACGCGTAGTGTGGGAGTCCAGCCTTCAGGCGGCCTCTGTGCCCCGAAGGGGCAGGGCTTCCAACGTGGCGAACGCTGGGAATCTCCACAGGGAAGTGGAGTTCGCCTCAGCGGCAACTCCTCTTTGTCCCGTCAGGGACACCCGAAAATAGCCCACCGATTCATCGGTGGGTCAACGGAACTCTTACGGCTCCAGCCCCGGCAGGGGCGACAGAAACCCGTGCCGTCGCCCCGTGCCGCCTGCGCGGTGGCCACGGTTTTCGCAGGCTTCTGTCGTCCCTGACGGGACTGGTCGGTTTGTCCGGGACGCTCTCCCACCGTTGAAACGGTGGGCTATTTTCGGGTGTCCCTGTCGGGACAAAGAGCAGGTGTTTACCTGGGAATC
>JAYWFM010000272.1:0-4221 GCA_043778825.1 Planctomycetota bacterium
GTTCTACGGTGGGTCTTTACACATTCCCAGCCAGAAAAACCGCCACCTCTTCGCCCCACAGGGGCCGGACTCGATCGCCCAGGGCGGAGCAGAACGACGTCCGTCGTGCCGCGCAGCCCTGGGTCCGCCAGCGCAATAGAGCCGCACCCAGCCCTGAAAGGGCGCCACCCCGAGCCGCCGAAATGGTGCCGCCCTTTCAGGGCTTCGATCGGCAGCCTCCTGACCCAGGGCGGCGTTCCCCGACTTCGTCGGGTCACTTGCCCTGGGCTATCGAGTCCGGCCCCTTCGGGGCGAGGAAGTGTGCCCTGGGGAGGCGGTTTCGGGCTGGGGATTCAATGTGTAAAGACCACGTATGAAACCGCTCTCACGCAACATCCCAACCGGACGCCCAACTGCGGGCATTTGTCTTGTACACGAGTCTGAAATGACTCTTCGATTGACACCTCTCACGGGGAAGTGCACACCTGCGCACCTCCCCGTGAGGACGTGCCATGATTGCTGCGATCACCCCAGAAAACACACTGCTTTCACAGACGAATGCCTGCGGTTCGGCCCCATCGCCGTTGGACTATTCACTCCGTGAGGCGTGCTTGCCAGAGCTGAATGCTCGGTTGCGGTCCGAGGGGTTTGAGCCGTCGGGGAAGGGCCTTGCGGCCTGGGCCAGGCTGGCTCGGATCGTGCCGGTGGATGCTGTGATCGTCACGGTCGGTGGGGATCGGTACACTGGCCCCTTGCCGCTCGAACTCGCTCCCTGCCGGACCCCGAAGACACAGAGACGCGAACGTGAAGAAAGACATCGAACAAGATGCCAGGTCGAATCGGGTCAGGTCGTCCGCTGAGGTCTACGGGCTGACCCTCGCCGCCAGCGTAGTCGCTGGGCTGCTGCGGTGGTTGTGCGACCCATTCCTGGGCGACCATCTGCCGTTCGTGACCTTCTTCGTCAGCGTCGCGGCGGCGGCGTGGCTGGGCGGTCTCCGCCCGGCTCTGCTCGCGACCGGGCTGGGCTTCGTGGTGGCGTGGTACTTTTTCGTCCCGCCCCGGCACTCGTTCACCTTGCCCTCCGGCCCGCACCTGTTCGGACTGGGGATGTACCTCATCGTGTGCCTCACACTCGCCGCGTTTGGGGAGGCGATGCACGTCGCCCGCCGCCACACCGAGCAGGAGCAACTGAAAACATTGGCTGAGCGGGAGCGGTTCCGGCTCGCCGCCGAAGCCGTGAACGGCATCATCTACGAGTACGACTTCCAGACCGGCCACGTCGAGCGGCAACGCGGGCTGTACGAAGTCCTCGGCTACCGGGTCGACGAGGTTCCGCCCACCGTCGCGTGGTGGCGGGAGCAGATCCATCCCGACGATCATGAGGCCATCCAGAAGCGGCTCATCGAATTCGCAGGCAATTCCATCACGAGCGAATATCGGGTGCGGCACAAGGACGGGCGTTGGCTGCACCTCGAAGACCGAGCCGTGTTGCTGCGGGGCGACGACGGCCAGCTGCTGAAGATGATCGGCTGCACGGTGGACGTGACTGAGCGGAAGAAGGTCGAAGAGCGGCTGCGGTACAGCGAGCAGTTGCACCGCGTTGCGTTCGACCAATCCCCGACCGGGATGGTTTACGTCGGGGCGGACGGGCGGCTCATCAAGGTAAACCCGGCGATGTGCGAGATCACCGGCTACCCCACCGAGGAGTTGGTGGGGATGAGGGTGACCGACCTCACGCACCCGGACGACCGAGCCCACGACGCCGAAATCCTCGCCCCTTTCCTGCGCGGCGACACGCCGACCTACGAAAACGACAAGCGGTATGTGCAGAAGGACGGCGGCGTCCGCTGGGTGTCCATCACCGCACGTATGGTGACGGACGCCGAGGGCCGACCGCTCCACACCGTGGGTGTCGCCCTGGACATCACCGCCCGTAAGCGGGTCGAGGAGGCGCTGGCCGACCGGACGGAGCTGCTGAACGGGGTGCTGGAGGGGACGACCGACGTGGTCTTCGTGAAGGATTTGAACGGCCGCATGCTGCTGGCGAACGCCGCTTGCGCCGCGGTGGGCCGCTCCACTCCCGAGCAGCTCGTGGGGAAGACGGACGAGGAGTTGTTCCCGCCGGACGTGGCGGCCGCGATACGGCAACTTGATAAGGCGGTGATCGCCGGTGGATCGCCAATCCAGATCGAGGAGACGATCCCGGTGGGGGGCGAGCCGCGAGTATTCCTCACCCTGAAGGCGCCACTGCGCGACGGCGGCGGTCGCGTCGTGGGCGTACTCGGCATCAGCCGCGACGTCACCGACCGCAAGCAAGCCGAGGAGGAGCGGCGGCTTCTCGCCTCAATTGTGGAGAACTCGCGCGATTTCATCGGCATCTCGGACACGCACGGCAACCCGGTGTTCGGCAACCGGGCGGCGATGGAACTCGTCGGCGTCCAAGACCTCGAGCAGGTGCGGCGGAGCAAGATCATCGATTACTTCGTCCCGGAGCAGCGACAATTCGTCGCGGAGGTCGTCCTGCCCGCCGTCCTCAAGGATGGGTGGTGGTCCGGCGAACTGACGATGCAACACTTCGTCACGGGGGCGACAATCCCCGTCTGGTACGACTTGTTCCGGGTAGACGACCCCGTGACGGGACAGCCGGTCAACTTCGCCACCATCACCCGCGATTTGACCGAGCGGAAGCGCGATGAGGAACAGCTGCGGCGAAGCGAGGCACGCTTCCGTGCGGCGATCAACGCGGTGAGCGACATCGTTTGGACTAACGACGCTCAAGGCCAGATGGCGGGCGAGCAGGCCGCCTGGGGGAAGTTCACGGGGCAGGATCAGGAGAGCTATCAAGGGTACGGCTGGTCCCGTGCCATACACCCTGACGACACCCAGCCGACCATCGACGCCTGGAACGAGGCGGTGGCCGAGAAGCAGCCCTTCGCGTTCGAGCACCGGGTTCGCCGCAGCGACGGGCAGTGGCGGCTCTGTTCCATCCGGGCTGTGCCGGTCGTCCATGATCGGGGCGAGATCACCGAGTGGGTCGGGGTGCATACCGACATCACCGAGCAGCGAGAGTTGCAGCAGGCGATGCGGGAGACCGACCGCCGTAAGGACGAGTTCCTGGCGACATTGGCCCACGAACTCCGCAACCCGCTGGCCCCGATCCGCAACGGCTTGCAAATTATGAAGCTGGCTGGCGGCAACCCCGCTGTGGTCGAGAAGTCCCTGGCGATCATGGAGCGGCAGGTCAGCCAGATGACCCACCTGATTGACGATTTGATGGACTTGTCACGCATCAGTGGGGGCAAGATCGTGTTGCAGAAGGCGAGGTTGAGTTTGGCCGACGTGGTTCAGGACGCCGTGGACATCAGCCGCCCGCTGATCGCGGAGCGGGGCCACGCTCTCGTCGTGGACATCCCGCCCGAACCGCTGTACGTCGATGCCGACCGCACCCGGCTGGCCCAGGTGTTCGGCAACCTCCTCAATAACGCCGCCAAGTACACGGAGACGGGAGGCCGCATCCGGGTGGCCGTCGAGCGTCACAACGGCGATGTCGTTGTGGCCGTCGAGGACAACGGGGTGGGCATCTCGGCCCACATGCTGACCCGTGTGTTCGACATGTTCGCCCAAGTCGACCGCTCGTTGGAAAAGTCGCAGGGCGGGTTGGGGATCGGGCTGAACATCGTCAAGCGGTTGGCCGAGATGCACGACGGCAGCATCGTGGCCGAGAGCGGCGGTCACGGGGCGGGGAGCCGGTTCGTGGTGCGTCTGCCGGTGATGCTGACCGTCACCGCCGACGGGCCGGACGACGACAACATCGTCACGATGGACAAGCCCGCCCGCCGCCGCATCCTCGTCGTGGACGACAACCGAGACGCGGCGCAGGCACTTGGGATGATGCTGGAGATCATGGGACACGAGGTGCGTACGGCCCACGACGGACAGGCGGGTGTGGCGATGGCGGCGGAGTTCCGGCCGGACCTGGTCCTGATGGACCTCGGAATGCCGAGATTGAATGGGTACGATGCCGCCCGCCGCATCCGCACCGAGCCCTGGGGGGACAAGCCGTTTCTCGTGGCCCTGACCGGATGGGGAGCCGACGAGGACCGGCAACGGACGCACGCCGCCGGGTTCGACCGACATTTGGTCAAGCCTGTGGACCTGGACTCTCTCACGAAAATGATTGCCGAGGTGCCGATCGGATCGGCCTGAACTTGAAGTGCTACCAGTATTCTTGCGCGGATGGCT
>JAYWFM010000273.1:0-9917 GCA_043778825.1 Planctomycetota bacterium
GCCCCCGGAGCGCGCCGAGGTCGCCAACAACCTCCCGCCAAGCCCCGCTACACCCCGCTAACGAGGGTCACAGTGCAATTCTTGGACAAACTCCTAGCCCATTGACCGTGATGGTCGCTTCGAGCGGTATCCGTACTGCCGGGACTGAGTTGCCGGACTGGTCGGTCAGCTCGTAAACTAGCACGACCTCCGTGGCTGGCGCAATTTCAGCCGCCCTCACTCGGGCGACGAACTCGTCAGCAATCGCCGCAAACCGTCCGTCCATCTGTGCCCCTCCTCAACACCTAACTCGGATTAGCCAGAATCGGCTTCTGTCGATCACGCTTGCGGATTCCGCCGATCACGGAAATGCTCGTCGGAAGGCGTCTCCCGATGAATCGAGGCATTCTGGGCTGGAGTGGATTCTGGCGGGTTGGGACCGGTTGTCAATGAGGGTTGATCGGTGATCGCTGGTGATGAACCATCAGTGTGAAGGGGCCTGGGGGCATTCGTGAATGGGTGGTCACTCTTCCGAACCAAAGGACCGCTCATTTTCCCGCCTACCGGTGTCACCCCGCCGGTGGCCAGACCGCAGCGAGCGTTGGACGTGAGTCCAACGTGTTCGAGCGGCGTTCTCTGGCAAGACAGCGGTCGGCGAGCGACACGACACCGCGCAGCACGGCGGACTTACGTCCAGCCGCTCGCTGTCGATCTGCACTCGCTCCGCTTCGAAGACTTCGCGTCGCGGCTAAACGGGCGGGGGACAGCGAGCGTGGGACGTGAGTCCAACGTGTTCGAGCAGCGTTCGCCGGCAAGACAGCGGTCGGCGAGCGACACAACACCGCGCAGCACGGCGGACTGACGTCCAGCAGCTCGCTGTCGATCTGCACTCGCTCCGCTTCGAAGACTTCGCGTCGCGGCTAAACGGGCGGGGTGCCTTCCGGGGGAGTCTCGGGAGCAATTGCGGGCGGCGTCGTCGTCTCATCCGCGACTTCCGCGGGGATGCGGGCCACGCTGGCGAGTTTCTCGCCATCGAGGCGCATGATGCGGACGCCTTGAGTGTTGCGGCCGATGAGGCTGATGTCGACGGCGCGGATGCGTTGCATCATGCCGCTTTGCGAGACCATCAGGACATCGTCGCCATCGTGGACGGCGAGGATGCCCATGACCTTGCCATTGCGGTCAGTGGTCTTGATGTCGCGGAGGCCCTTGCCGCCGCGGCGCTGGCGGCGGTAGCGCATGCCGCTGGGGCTGGTGGGGTCTTCGGCTTCGTCAGCGTCGGTGGTGGAGTCGGACGCCTCGACAGGCTCACGCCTGCCGCTCTCGTCGATTGCATCATCGCTGTCACCGGGGTCATCGGACTCGGAGGGCTCACGCCCCCCGCTCGCTACCTCATCGGGTTCGATCACGCCGAATGGCGTTCGCTTGCCGTACCCGTTTTCGCAGATCGTGAGCAGCGTGGCGTTCTCCTCGGCGACGACCATCCCAACGACCAGGTCGCCCTTACCCAGCTTGATCCCCTTGACCCCCATCGTGTCGCGGCCCGTCGCGCGGGCGTCCGATTCGCAGAACCGGATCGACATCCCGTTCGAGGTGCTGAGGACCACATCCTGACCGGGAGCGACCTTGACCACATCGATGAGAGCGTCCCCCTCGTCGAGCTTGATGGCGATGATCCCGCCCTTCTTGGGACGACTATACGCAGACAACGCCGTCTTCTTGACGATGCCCGCTTGCGTGGCCATCAGCAGGAACTGGGTGTCGACGAACTCGCGGACATCGATGCAGTCCTGGACCTTTTCCCCTGCGTCGAGCGACAACAAGTTGACCAGTGCCCGGCCCTTCGCGGTACGGCCTTGCAGTGGCAGGTCGTACACCTTCTGCCAGTACACCCGCCCCTTGTCCGTGAAGAACAGCAGGTAGGCATGCGTACTCGACACGAACATGTGTTCGATCGGGTCTTCGTCGTCGCTCTTGGCTCCGGCGATCCCCTTGCCCCCGCGATTCTGCGACTGGTACGTCATCAGCGGGGTCCGCTTGATGTAGCCCCGCTGCGACAGCGTGACCACCATCGGCTCCTCGGTGATCAGCGAATCCTTGTCGACATCGGTCAGCTCCTCTTCGGAGATTTCGGTGCGGCGGGGCGTGGCGTACTTGGACTTCATGTCGTCCATCTCGCCGCGAATCAAAGCCAGCACTGCTTCGTCGGAGGCCAGCAACTTCAAGTGCCCGGAGATGCCTTCGAGCAGGTGGTTGTGCTCGCCTTGCAGGTTCTCCCGCTCCAGGTTGGCCAGGGAGCCCAGCTGCATGCTGACGATGGCTTCGGTCTGATTGGCGGAGAGGGAGTAGGCTTCGAAGACCCCCTGCTCGTCCTGGAACATCGAGTAGCCGACGGTGCCGAGGGCGCGTTCGATCAGGCCGCCATCGATCTTGATGGCCTGGAGCCGGACCTTGGCCTCGCTGCGGCTGGGGGAGTTGCGGATCGTGGAGATCACCAGATCGATGTCGATCTGGGCGATGAGCAGTCCCTCGACCGTGTGCTTGCGTTTGCGGGCTTCGGCGAGCAGGAACTCAGTGCGGCGGCGAATGACCGTCACGCGGTGGCGGATGAACTCCTGCAACAGCTCCTTGATGTTGAGCGTCTGCGGGCGGTTGCCGACCAGGGCCAGCAAGATCACGCTGACCGTGGTTTGCAGCGGCGAATACTTGTAGAGCAGGTTCAGCACGACCTCGCGGTCGGCGTCCCGCTTGAGGTAAATATGCAGCCGCACCTGCCACGTGGGGGTCTTGCGGTCGGTGTAGTCGACGACGCGCGAGATGCCCTTGATCTTGTCGTCGCGGATCAGCTCTTCCAGCTTCTCCTTGATGCGGTCGCGGTTTTCGAAGTAGGGGATCTCTTTAACGACGATGACTTCGGTGTTCTTCTCGGTCTCGAACTCGATCTTGGCGCGGACGGTGAGTGTGCTGCGTCCGGTCTGGTAGCCTTGGCGGACGCCGAAGCGCCCGCAGATGACGCCGCCGGTGGGGAAGTCGGGACCGGGGAGGACTTCGATGATCTCGTCGACGCTGGCGTCCGGGTTGTCGATCAGGACTTGCACCGCGCTGGCGACTTCAGCCAGGTTGTGCGGCGGCACGCTGGTCGCCATCCCGACCGCAATCCCAGTTGAGCCGTTGACCAGCAAGTTCGGGAACCGCGCGGGCAAGACGACCGGCTCTTCGTTCCGCTGGTCATACGTGCGGACGAAGTCGACCGTGTCCTTGTTGAGGTCTTCCAACAGGTCCGCAGCCTGCGCCGACAACCGGGCTTCGGTGTATCGCATCGCCGCCGGTCCGAGTCCGGCGATCGAGCCGAAGTTCCCCTGCTTGTCGATCAACACCTCGCGCATCACCCAGTCCTGGCCCAGGCGGACCAGCGTCGGATAGATCACTGCTTCGCCGTGCGGGTGGTAGTTCCCCGACGTGTCGCCGGAGATCTTGGCGCACTTCATTCGGGCCGAGTTCGGCCCCAGATTGAGGTCATTCATCGCGACCAGAATGCGGCGCTGGGCAGGCTTGAGCCCATCGCGGGCATCCGGCAGAGCGCGGCTGATGATGACGCTCATCGCGTAGGTCAGGTAGCTCTGCTGCATCTCATCGCGGATGTCCATCCGCTGGATGCGATCGTCGCCGTTGTCTTCGGGAATCGGGGCGTTCTTGTCGTGCTTGGAGACCAACGGTCAACTCCTTCGTGTCCCGCTGATCCGAAGGACCAGACGGCTGGCATCCATTTGACGCAAATGTCTCATGAATCGAGAGTTACGAGCGGCGCTCCGGGGCGGAACAGGCTCCTCTTTCGAGCCTCGGATTGTACTGGTTTTCCGGGCGAATCACAACGCCCAACACCCGCCATTTCCGCGTGATGATTGGACACTTCTCGCCGAACCCAATAGCTCCCCGCCGAACTGGCCGCGTGGGTTTCGTCCCCCACCCACGAAGACGAACCCGACCTGGCCTTCATGGCCCCCATCGACCTCCCTCATCCGTGCCTTGGCCCTGCCATCCGTGCGAAATCCAAACTCAATTTCTTCGCACGGATGGCAGAGCCAAGGCACGGATGGAACACCGCCGCTGAGTGCGAGACGCACTTTGTGATTGTCACACGCCCCCTCCCCGCGCTCAGCCTCCCCATGATTTTGTTCTTCATGATTTTGTGAATCTCTTCCTGTCTATTCCGGAAAACCAGAGGGTCACAAAATCATGAGGAACAAAATCATGAAGAGGCTTCTCGCATGGTCAGAGGCACTGTTTCCTGTTGATTCGCCAGGTTTCCAAAGTGCGTCTCGCACTCCACTGCCAGGAGCTGGACACCTCCGCACTTGCGGAAGTTGTATTGTGACCAAAGACACCAGATCGAGGCAGACATTGCGGGCGGCGACTGCTATCGGGCTCGGCGAGAAGTGTCGATTTTCACCTCAGCTTGTCGACCACGCCAGATTTTCCCGGTTGACCTCTGTATCATTTGACGGTTCAGGTTCCAGGGCCTTCCATACGCCCCCCCAGTCCCCACCGCCACCTCGTCCGAGTCAGCATGTCCAGCTCCACACTGCGATCGATCGAAGACAAGGTCTACACCGGCGAACGCCTGTCGTTTGAGGACGGGCTGTACCTCGAAGAGTCGGTCGAGACCCTCAAGCTCGGGCAACTGGCCAACGTCGTCCGCGAGCGGAAGAACGGGAACTTTGCCTACTACAATACGAACATCCACCTGAACCCGACGAACGTGTGCGTGTATCGCTGTACGTTCTGTGCCTTCCGGTCGGACCTCAAATCGGACAAATCGTACGTCTTCTCGGACGACATGGTTCGCGAGCGAGTGCTGGAGGCGAAGGCCAGCGGGGCGACGGAGATCCATGTGGTCGGCGGGCTGCACCACCTCAAGAAGTTCGAGTGGTACGTGAACCTCGTGCGGGTGATCCACGAGACCTGGCCGGAGATTCACATCAAGGCGTGGACCGCCGTGGAGATCAACTGGTTCGCCCACCTCACCAAGCAGCCGTATACCTGGGTGCTGGAGCAGATGCGCGACGCCGGGCTGGGGAGCCTGCCCGGCGGAGGAGCCGAAATCTTCGACCAGTCGGTCCGCGAGCAGATCTGCGAGCACAAGGCCGACTCGCAGAGCTGGATCGACATCCACCGGGCGGCCCACGAACTCGGCCTGCGGTCGAATGCGACGATGCTCTACGGCCATGTGGAGCAGGCGAAGCACCGCATCGACCACCTGTGCCAGTTGCGGGCCTTGCAAGACGACACGGGCGGGTTCCAGACGTGCATCCCGCTGGCCTTCCACCCCGAGAACACCGGCATGGCCTATATCCCCAAGCCGACTGGGAATATGGACCTGCGGATGATCGCGATCTCGCGGTTGATGCTCGACAACTTCGACCACATCAAGGCGTACTGGATCATGCTCGGCGAGCAGATCGCCCAGGTGGCCCTCGGCTTCGGAGCGGACGACATCGACGGCACCGTGGTCCACGAACTGATCTACCACGACGCCGGAGCCAAGACCCCCGAGGGCCTGCCGGTCGAGCAGTTGCTCAGAATGATCCGCGAGGCCGGACGCGAACCGGTCGAACGCGACACGCTCTACCGCCGCGTCATCCGCGACGGGGCGCGGTGGACTGTCGGCGAACCGGTCATGGCGTAAGGCAACAGTAACTGCGTTCGCCAGAACGCGGGTGGCCCGCACTCTGGAGAGTGCAGTTACTCCCGCCTGTTGCCTGAAGCGGATCGGCTGTCTGCTCGGCGTCAGAGTGCCGCAACGTCAATTCCCACTCGCCAGCAGCAGTCCGATCCGGCATGCCTTCAAGAAGCTCGGCAGGTGCAGCCGCTCCTTGACGGTATGAATCGCCTCCTGGCCACAGCCGAGCGTCACCGTCGGGAACCCGTGGGCCGTCATCCAATTCGCGTCGAGCCCGCCGTTGCTGATCTTAGTGACCGGCTCCAGACCGACCGCAGTCAACGCCGCCTTCGCCGAGGCAATGACCGGTGAGTCCTCGGGCAGTTTGAACGACTCGTACTTCATCGTGGCGGTGAACTCGACCGCGCCCCGCACGTTGGCCGTGTTCGTGGTCGACTTGGAGGCCAGGACGAACGCCCGCTCGAACTCGCGGACGATCTTGGCTCGGAAGACGGGATCGTGGCTGCGGGCCTCGCCGCGCAGGTACAGATGGTCCAACACCACGTTCGTCGCATCGCCGCCCTGCACGATGCCGATGTTGCTGGTGCCGGTCTTGCGACCCTTGACCACCAGCCCGTGCCAGCCGTTCTCCGCCAGCGAGTGAATCGCCTTGGCGGCGATGACCGCCGCGCTGATCCCCTGCTCCGGATGCACACCGGCGTGGCTGGCCAGACCCTTGATGCGAATCTGCAGGTCATCGGCCCCCGTCGCCCCAATTGTCATCAGCGAGGCATCCCCGCCGTCCCAGTTGAAGCACAGCTTCGGTCCACCGAGCTTGGCCGCTGCGACGTTCCTCGCTCCGACGAGGCCGACCTCTTCCTGCACCGGCCAGAACAGCGTCAACGGCGGATGCGGCAGCTTGTGTTTGAGCAACATCAGCGCCGTGTGCAGCACCACCGTCGCCCCGCCGCGATCGTCGCCTCCCAGAGCGGTGTCGGTTCGCCGCGAGACCAAATACTCCCCGCGCACTTCCGGCTCGCAGCCCTGACACAGCGGCACCGTATCGATGTGAGCCATCAGCAGACGCCTCGGCCCGCGCAGCGTGCCCGGCAGCTTGACGATCAGGTTGCCACACTCCCCGCCGTAAGGACTCTTTTGGTGGGCGTCATCGAACGTGATCGCCGTCTGCGGCACCCCTGCCGCTCGCAGTTCCTTCACGATGATGTCGGCGGTCGCCCGCTCGTGACCGCTTTTGCCGGGGATGGCGACAAGTGAGGTCAACAGGCCGATGGCCCGCTCATCGTCGATGTGGCTGAGCAGGTCGGTGGGAGAAGTCATGTCGGCGTTCCGGTCAGAGGCGAGGGCCATTCCTGGCGAGCGGGGAGTGTCTCCGAACTTGCTGCGAATCGCCACTCCGCGTGAGTCTAGGCGAGCCGGGCGGCGTCAGCCCCCGGACCGATCGCGTGTGGATGGAGAGTCCGGGGGCTGACGCCGCCCGACTCGCCTGCATTGCCGACTCCCACCCCTCTGCCCTGTATCACGAGCCAGCGACCGTCTACGATTCACCCCGCACCGATATGGCCCACAGACCTCGGAGATTCCCATGGCCCAGACCGAATTCAAAGTCCTTCCCGATCAGGACGATCTGAAGAAGATCGGGCGTGACCTGCGGTTCCATCCCAGCACGACCACGTACCCCCAGGTCATCTCCCGCGAGCAGATTGAGGGCTTCAACCGCGACGGGTTCGTCCGCCCGCTGTCGATCTACTCTCCCACCGAGATCACCGCGATCCGCACCTACTTCGACGACCTCCTCGCCAAAGTCGTCGCCGCTGGGGGCGACAGCTACTCCATCAGCTCGGCCCACCTGAAGTACGGCAAGGTGTGGGACATCCTCACGAACCCCAAGATCGTGGCCTGCGTGAAAGACGTGCTGGGCGAGAATGTGATCGGCTGGGGTTCGCACTTCTTCTGCAAGATGCCGGGCGATGGCAAGGCGGTCGCCTGGCACCAGGACTCCAGCTACTGGCCGCTGACGCCGACCAAGGCGATCACCGTCTGGCTGGCGATCGACGACGCCGATCCCGAGAACGCCAACATGCGGTTCGTGCGCGGCTCACATCACTTCGGCCATCTCACCTACCGCGAGAGCAGCGTCGAGGATCACAACATCCTGAACCAGTCGATCGACAACGCCGAACAATACGGCGAGGTGGTCGACAACCCCCTGAAGGCCGGTCAAGCCTCGATCCACTCCGACCTCTTACTGCACGGCTCCCAGGCCAACACCTCGACCCGCCGCCGCTGCGCCCTGACCCTGCGTTATGCAGCTGCCGACGTGCGAGCCCATCTGGGCTGGAATCAAAAAGGCGTGTGGGTCAGCGGCCAGGACGCCACCGGCCACTGGTCGAACCGCGAACGCCCGGCTGGGGATTGAGAGCCGCCAAAGCCCATGGGTTGCAACCCATGGGCTTTCGAGTGAGTCCCCGTCTACTTCACCCCAAAGTTCCTCAGCACCACCCCGGCCACATCGATATCCTTGAGTCCGCTCTTCGGGATGCCCATACCGTCGCTGGCCAGCAGCACCCCGGAGCGGCTGCCGTCGCGGTCGGGGTAGCCGTGGGAGCCCTTGACGAGGGTCGCATTCAGCGGGATCGCCTTGGCGGGCATCTCGATGAACAGCTCGACGGGGTCGTAGCCGGGTTTGCGGTGGATGTCGACGGTGCGGGCGAAGCTGGGGGCTTTCGCATCGTCGAGCCACCAGTAGTAGGCGAACCACGCATCGGCCTTCGCGATCAGGATGATCTCGCCGGAGCGTTCGTGGTCGAGGCTGTACTTCGCCCGCTCGGCACCGACGAGAACCTCTTCCACTTGCGAGTCGGCCTTGAGCAGCGCGGCGACCTGGGCGACATCGGCGGGGTTCTTCACGTACACGTGGGCCACCTGGTGATCGACCATGGCCCAGGCTGCGGACTCACCGGGGACGAGATATTCCAGGCCGTTCTCTTCGCGCAGAGTGAGCAGCCCCGCCGCTCGGAGAATCCGGTTCGGGTAAGAGACCGCATTCACCGCGTTGATGACGTACTCACTCGCGGCCAGCCACAGGATGTCCTGGATCCCGGCGGCTGCGTACCCATCGACCAGGCGACCGATGCACGCATCGAGTTCACCCAGTGAGGTCATCGCTTGCGGGCTATCCGGCCCGAACTTCTGCGCGGCGTAGTCGAGGTGCGGCAGGTAGATGTAACTGAACCGAGGCTGGAACTGCTGGGCCCCCACGACCGCCGAGTCGACGATCCAAGCCGTCGACTTGATGTTCGCCAGCGGCCCCCAGAAGTTCATCAGCGGGAAGTGCCCGATCGCATCCCGCAGCTGGCCATACAACTCGGTCGGGACCGTGTAGCACCAGAGCGACTCGGACCCGTCGGGGTTGTGGATCGGGGCCGGAGTGCAGATGAAGTCGGCCTTGGCCCCCTTGCTGTGCAGCGGGAACCAGACGGCTGAGGTCAGGGCCGGGTCGTGCGCCTTGAGGGTCTGCCAAATTTGCGGAGCCTGGATGCACTCGTTCCAGGCGGTCCACATTTCGACCTGACCGGTGTCGCGATGGAAGAACCCATTGGCGATCACGCCGTGTTGTTCCGGTCCGACGCCGGTGGTCATGTTGGCCTGCACCGGACAGGTCATCGCCGGAAACCCCGGCGAAAGCGGGACGGTCACGCCGCCGCTCATCAATGCCGTGAGCCGAGGCATCGACGCCAAATCCGACCGCCGCAGACCGGGGATCGAGAGGAGCACAGCGGAATGATGCATGGGAAACACCGGAGAAAAGAGACACCGCGATCAGAGCCAAGGATCGCGAATGTTACCGGGAGACTATGGGCGATGCGACCAAGGGAGTGTCGTCAGCGGTCAGCCAGCAAGGAATCGCTCTGGATTTCCCCGACCCCAACGGGGTCTCGTCGCGTCGCCCAGGGTTGATCGCGGAGCGTTCTACCCTGGGTGATAGCCCCATACACGCGGAATCAACCCCGAACGGCAACGCCGTGAAGGATTTCCGCAAGGCGTTTCCCAAAGTTCTGCCCCCTCTCCCCCACCATCGACGCTGCTTTCGGGGAGGACTTCACTGGGGGAGAGGGTCGGGGTGAGGGGGCCAGAGCGAGCGATATGGCCCCCTCACCCCCACCCTGGCCTGGTGAAACGGGGTTTTGGCGGCTGTCGAGTTTGTGAATGCGAGGGCTCAATCTGGCGTGGTCTGCCAGCCTCCTACGAAGTCGCAGGC
>JAYWFM010000274.1:0-4214 GCA_043778825.1 Planctomycetota bacterium
TCGATCGGGGCGGGGCTGGCGCTGGCCGAGGTCTGTCTGGCCAGTTTGGCGGAGGTCGCGATCCATCCCGGCGAGGTCGCGGGGGTCGGGTGGCCGCACTTATTCGTGCAGACCGATGCACCGCTCGAGGCGTGTCTGCTGAGCCAGTATGCGGGGTGGAAGGTCTCGGTCGGGAAGTATTTCGCGATGGGGTCGGGGCCGATGCGGGCGGCCTATGCGAATGAGGCGATCTTCACGGAACTCGACTACCGCGAGGCGGCCGATGCGGTCGTCGGGGTGCTGGAGTCGAGCAAACTCCCCACGAAGGCGGTCGTGGCCGAGATCGCCAAGCGGTGCGGCGTCGAGCCCGAGCAGGTCGCCCTGCTCGTCGCCCCCACAGCCAGCTTGGCCGGGAACATGCAGGTCGTGGCCCGCAGCGTCGAGACCGCCCTGCACAAACTGCACACGCTCGGCTTTGACATCTCGCGCGTCGAATGCGGCAGCGGCACAGCTCCGATTCCGCCGGTGGCTGCCGATGATATGAGCGGGATTGGCCGCACGAACGACGCGATTCTGTATGGCGGGCGAGTGACGCTGTGGGTCAATGGCGACGATGACGATCTGCTGACGCTGGGGCCGAAGGTGCCATCGAGTGCCTCAGCGGCGTATGGCCAGCCGTTCCTAAAGATCTTCGAGGCGGCGGGTCGGGACTTCTATCAGATCGACCCGCTACTGTTCAGCCCGGCTGAGGTCGTGATCCACAACGTCGACACCGGGCGGGTGCATGTCTTCGGGCGGGTGAACCACGACGTGCTGCGAGAGTCGTTCGGGTTCTGAGCGATTGACTGAATCGCTCAGTCACCCGCGAACGTTTAGCCGCGACGCGAAGGCTTTGCGTAGCGGAGCGTTGTGCTACCCTACGCCAGTCCGGGGGATGCTTCGATCACCAGCAACCCCGGCACTGGCTTCCCCCACGCATTCACGGGTTCATTCATGCTCACTCTCGAAGGTTGTCTGGCCCGGCGCAAGCGGTTGTGGGACTCCCTCCCGGCGGATGTCGAGTGGGTTCTTGTGGCCGACCCGCGGCATGTCCAGTACCTCGCCAACTTCTGGGTCCAGCCGCTGAGCTTCTCGGGCGGGGAACGCGGGTGGTTGTGCCTGGAACGCAGCGGGCGAACGACCTTGCTGGGCGATAACTTCGCACTGCGGGCCGGGGTCCACAAGGCATACGTCGATCGCGAGATTGTTGAGAAGTGGTACGACCACAAACACGCGGTCATCAATCGCGATCACGCACTGCTCAACGCACTGCGACAGCTGCAGCCAGAACTCAAGGGCCGACGCGGACTGATCGAGGCCGAGGCTCTGCCGGTGGCTGCGGGTGATGTACTCGCCTTGCCGTCCGAGTCACGCAGCGCCTCGCAAGAGGCCGCCGACGGTCCTCGCTTCACCGATCTCGGCACCGCTCTGCGAGTGGCTCGCCGCCACAAGGAGCCGGACGAGATCGCCCTCATGCGGCAGTGCATGCGTGGCGGCGAAGCGGGTATGGCACGGGCCAGGGAAGTGATCCGACCCGGCGTCACAGAACTCGAACTGTACCGAGCGGTGGCCGATGCGAGCATCGCCGGGGCCGGGCGTCCGGGACTGGTGTACGGGGACTTCCGGGCCACGAATGCCACGAAGCCCAAGGTCGGCGGACTCCCCACCGATTACACGCTGCAAGCGGGGGATCTGTATATCCTCGACTTCTCGGTGGTGCTGGACGGCTATCGCGGCGACTTCACGAACACGTTCGCCGTCGGAGCGATCAATCCGGCCCTGCGCGAGATGCACGCTCTCTGCGTCGCCGGGATGCGCGGCGGTGAAGCGGTCCTCCAGGCCGGAGCCGCAGCCAGTGCCGTCCACGCCGCTGTCTTCAAGCCCTTCGCGGATGCGGGGCGTCCCGAATTGTTCACGCACCATGCCGGACACGGACTCGGTCTGGCCCACCCCGAGCCGCCGATCCTGGTTCCCGAGAGTACCGACGTGCTGCAAGCCGGGGATGTCGTCACCCTCGAGCCAGGAGCCTATGCCGAAGGGATCGGCGGTATGCGAATCGAGCATAACTATCTGATCACCGCCACCGGGTATGAGCGGATGACTCATCACGTGATCGCGCTCGATTGAAGGCATCGGTGGGACCAGATCACTTCCACCGTCAGCCCACCCCGTTCGACGAAGTCTCTCATCACGCGGAGGGCCCGCTTCGTAGTCGCTGGCCCCACCGTTCATCTTTCAGGCCAGCTTTGCGATCTGCTCTACAGTGACTTCATCCCCCTCCCAACGCACGTCGGGAAGAGCGGGTGCAGCTTGTCCCGTCTCATGCGGTTATGGGGATTCTTGAGATTTGGGTGCATCGGATCGCATGGGTCGGACTGGGGGGATCTTCGCTGCAGGCACCTCAGCGAACTTTTTCAAGAACTCCTCATGGTAGGTCGTGCGGATGCCGCCGTTCTGCGGGTTCTTGGCCTTCAACGCCTCATTCACGGCCTGCACCACGTCCGGATGAATTGGCTGAGGAATCATGTCCCAGTGTTGCAGGTAGGCCCGGATCATGTCTTCCCCGGTGACGCGCTCTCGTTCGTCACTTCCGTCTTTCGTTGAGAGTTCGATCAGCTTCACGATCCCCGGCACCGCGTCATCGCCCCACTGGATCAGCTCGAATCCGACCTCCCAGCGCGTCCCGGCCCCGGACATCATCCCCAGCAGGACCGGCAGTGACTCCGGATCGTGAATCCGCCCGAGCGTCCACGCCACCTCCTGACGGATATGGCTGCTGCGGTCCTGGGCCATGCGGGCGAACCAGAGCTTCGGGAATCTGCGGTCACGTGGCCCACCACCGTCGACTAACGCGGCGCGAGAACCGTACGCCGTCCGCCATCCAGCGGGCTGCGAACACCCATCCCCGGTCGATTCATGACATGCGTGTAGATCATCGTCGTCGCGACATCGCTGTGGCCCAGGAGTTCCTGCACCGTGCGGATGTCGTAATCCGATTCCAGCAGGTGTGTCGCAAAGCTGTGGCGCAGCGTGTGGCAACTGGCGGGCTTCGCGACACCCGAACGCCGAACGGCGGCTGTCATCGCCCGCTGCATTGAGGCTTCGTGCAGATGGTGCCGTCGGATGGCATCACTCCGGGGATCCTTTGAGAATCCCGCTGCCGGAAACACGAACTGCCAACACCACTCGCGATCCGCATTCGGATACTTCACGGCCAGAGCGTAGGGCAACTCGACCCGCCCGCCGCCGATGGGGGGAGCAGTCAGCGATGAGCAGTCAGCAGTCAGCCAGAATGCCCCTCGAACAACGGCTCTGTACCCCGAAGGGGTTACGGCGAATAGCCCAGGGTTGGCGACCAACGGGAGCCTACCCTGGGTGGGAGTGCCGACGGAGAACGAACCCTGAAGGGGTTCCACACCGCACCGGGTCACGCGCGAGCGGAGTGCAACCCCTTCAGGGTTGGAACTGGCGAGGGCTGCTTGCCCCAGGGTGCGCTCCTGCGTCGCGACCCTGGGCTATTGTCTGCAACCCCTCCGGGGTACAGACGCTTTGCGACCGCCGAGAATTTGCGCAGCGAGCGAACATTCTTGACGTGAGTAGTCACAGACATCCTCGACACCGACCGCTTCAATCCTCTTCCCGTAGGCCCGCAAGAAATTCTCCATCCGCACGCCGAGCCAATGCGCCTCCTTCGGTTGGCGACACATGGGCGCGACCAGACGCTTCGCCCTCTCCAACGGTGAGTCCTGGCCCCCGATCGAGATGCTTTCCTGAATTGCCCGGGTTGCCATGCTTGTCGCCCTCCGCTGCAGGGATATCGTGTTAGGCAGCGCACAGTGCTATTGGAGTTAGGCAGCGCGCCGCCTAACACAGTATCGACGTTTCCCAGATTCTCAAACTTTTTTGTTGACAAAACCGGTTGTTATGCGAAACTGGCCATCAGTCGGCCACGAGCCGCTTCCCATCTCCAGCGACAATAGGCTGCGCGCTGCTCAATAAGACTGTTAGGCATCAATCACTATACGGATGCAGTGATAGACAGAACACTTGGCACAAAGCATCCATTCACCTAAAGGAGAATCAATCATGCGGATCGCAAAGGAAGATGTAGACGTCAAGATGGAAATCCCAGGTGCGGTAATCCGCCAGCGAACGGATTTCGGCGATGCAACTGGATTCGGCAGGATCAGTGGCGA
>JAYWFM010000275.1:0-9890 GCA_043778825.1 Planctomycetota bacterium
TCCCCCACAGTGGAGTCTTCTCCGAAAGCCATGTCGATTGTGGGGGAGAGGGGGCAGAACCTTGGAAAACGCCTCGCGGATATCCTTCACGGCGTTGCCGACAAGGGTTCGTTCCCAGAACATCATCCACCCAGGGTAGACTCCCGTTGGTCGCCAACCCTGGGCTTTGCTGTGCAACCCCTTCGGGGTACAGAAAGTTTGACTCGCAAGACAATCTGGTCCCGCTCCCGCCAAAGGCCCTTTCCGTGTCGCTCGAAACCACACCACGGGGAGACCCGCCAAATGCCCCGCGAGGCGGATCGATCAGTGCCCGCCTCCTCGCCATCGCCGTCCTCTCCGCCCTGTTCCTCAGCTTCTCCCTGGCCCGCTCGCCAATCCCCGGCGTCAACGAGTCGCACTACCTCTGTAAGGCCCGCCACTACTGGCAGCCCGAGTGGTGCCAGGGCGATCTATTCCTCGAATCGGCCAACCCCCACGCGGTCTTCTACCAGGCCTTCGGCTGGTTCACGACGCGGATGTCACTGGCTCAAGTCGCCCTTCTCATTCGCGGTGGCCAGTCGCTGCTCCTCGCGATCGGCTGGCTCGCTCTGGGCGTCCGCTGCCTGGGAGACACCCGCCGGGCCATGACCGCAGCGGCTGTGTTTCTCCTGCTCCAGGCGACGGGCACCTGGTCCGGGGAGTGGCTGGTCGGGGGTGCCGAGTCGAAGGTCTGGGCCTATGGGTTCCTGATGCTGGCGGCCGCGTGGGGGCTGGATCGTCATTGGTACAAGTGTGCCATCGCGGGCGGACTGGCGGTGAGTATGCACCCCGTGGTCGGCTGCTGGGGAGCGGTGATTGCCGCGCTCGGCTGGGGCCTCAGTGTCGTCTTTCGCTCCGCGAAAGCACGTCCTTTCGCGGAGCGAAAGGCGACACTCCCGTACGACGGACGTCCTCGTCCGTCGCTCCCGGTGATCGCGATCTCCCTGATTCTCTTCACCGTCACCTCACTCCCCGGCCTGATCCCCGCGGTGCAATCCCTCAAGGCCCCCAGCAAGCAAATCGCCAGCGAGGCCGACTTCCTCCAAGTCGCCGTGCGACTCTCGCACCACCTCGACCCGCTGACGTTTCCGGTGAGAGCCTGGCGCGATTACGGCTTACTGCTGCTCGTGTGGGCGTTGATCCGCACTCGGCTGGTCCAACGCCGAGAGGCCCAAGCCCGATTGGAGTTTTGGATGCTCGCCGCGTTACTGATCGCCGCCGGAGGTGTCCTCGCTGCCTGGGGGCCGAGACCACTCAAAGAGTTGCCTCTGTGGGAACTGCGGGTCAAGGCACTCAAGCTCTACCCGTTTCGACTGGCCGACATGCTGGTGCCGCTGACAGTCTCGTTCACGGTCGCAGCTGTCCTCTGGCAACTCGTCGAGGAGCGGCTCACCGCCTGGCGTCGACTCGCGGCCATTGCGGCACTGATGGGTGTCGCCCTATTCATCGCCTACCGCGTCCCGACCCTCGACAAGACGCTGGCCCAGCAGCCCGCCGCCGTCCAGGCTGACTGGCTCGCCGCCTGCCGGTGGATTCAACAGAACACGCCGACTGACTCCGTCCTCTACGCCACCAACGACAACTGGTCGCTCCGCTGGTACGCCGAGCGGCCCGAATACTTTTCCTTCAAGGACTGCCCGCAAGACGCCGCCTCGATCGTCGAGTGGAACCGCCGCAGCTTGGTCCTCTATCAATGGAAGCTACGGGCCTTCGCCGATGCTCGCATCTCGTTGGAGGAGCTGACACAGCTGCGAAAGGAGACCGGGATCACGCACCTCGTCTGCGGGCGGTTTGGCCCGTTGGAGCGGAAGCCGGTGTTTGGCTCGGCCAATATCTGGGTGTATGAACTGCCGTAGCGGCAATGTGGTTCATCTGACCGTTCATTCGCACGAACGGCTGCGAAATCATGGTGAAGGGAATCTTCGAGTCGATCCGGTACTATTCGAGACTCATTGGAAGCGTGAATGAGTTCATCGCCAGTTGCGTCGATCACCTCGCAACGGATGACGACTTGACCGATGAACACCGTATCTCACATGGAATCAAGTCAACGAGGGCGTATGTACATCGTTGACAGACTCTGTTTGGACTCTCCTCCATTCAATAGGACTTGAACAGCCGAGAACGGTCTCAAGTGGAAGTCCGCCGGTGCATCACGCCCAGTCGTTACCTTCGGAATCTGTGGACATGTGGTGTTTTCGAAACATGCCTTGGGGACGAAACAACAGATGACTCTTTCGGTTTGGGGTGTCATACCTTGGGGTGGGAGTGCGCGATCTGCTCACCGGCCCTTACCACCCCTTCCACCCGCAGGGCCGTCATTCTCATGCACCGTGACACGAAGCTCGGTCTGGCTCTCGCCATCCTGGTGATGGGGTTTGCAGCTGCGCTCTGTTTCCCTCGGGAGTCGGGCGAGAAGCCGGTCGATCTGACGCTGCAATCGGCGGCGGACCTGGACGAGGCGATTCGGCTGATGCCGGTGAAGTCGTATACGGATGCGGACCGGCCTCCGCCGCGCGGGACGGAACAGTCGCCGGTCGAGCCGACTCCCGCTGATATCATGGCAGGCAACGAAACACGACAACAGGCCGGTGTCCCCGACCCGATTCAGATCCCGCGCGAACCCGAGCCGACGCCGATCGATACGGGCCAGTTCCCCGCCGAGATCGTCGCCGACCCCGAACCGGTCATTCCCACCCGCACCTACCGCGTGCAGTACGGCGACAGCCTCAGCTTGATCGCGGATCGGGAGCTGGGGAGCCACAAGCTGTGGAGTACGCTGTTCAATGCCAATCGCCACCTGCTGAGGACGGAAAACGACCTCAAGCCAGGCATGGAACTGATCATCCCGATCGAGTCGGGGGATGAAGTGACTCCGGCCACTCCGAACACAACTCCAGGGACCGCAGTCACACCGGTCGCCCCTCGCTCGGACGCTCCCCCCACGCGCGCCACCGGACGATTTGGTCCGCCCCGGACGCGAGTCGGCTCCAGCGGCACGTCCACCACCCCGCAGTGACGCGATGTCACACAAGTGTCGCCTTTCGCATCGCGAAAGAGCGATCTTTCGCGGAGCGACCGTCGAGAATCCCGGCAGTGGATGCCTGACGACTCATCAGGGATCGATCCCTGCCCGGTGCTGGATCTCTTCGACGAATTCCTTGGCCTCTTTCAACCCCACTCCGGTGGCCTCGCGGTAGTGTTTGATGGCTTGAATCTTCTCGCCATGCCGCAGAGCTTCCGTGACTTCACGAGGCAGATTCTGGAAGGGGTCGAATTCCAGATTCGCGTGCTTCAAGAGCAAGTCGAGTTTGGCATCCACCCGCGACAGCGCTGCCAGGCGTTTCTCCACGGCGATCAGTCGCAGCAGCACCAACGCAATGATGATGACGCCCAGGCTGGAAGCTGTTCCCGTGAGTTCGTTCATGTTCGCCTCGATTCAAAGACGTGTTCTTGGAAAAGCTCCTGACCGTTGGAGGAAGGCGTGATCCGGCACTCCACGTCCGGCTCACCACACGCAAGCGGCTCTACCGCTGCTTGAGGATCTCGTGCAACACCTTGGGCGGCGACATCGGCAACTCGGTCATTCGAATCCCGGTGGCGGCGTGGATTGCGGCTCCGAGGGCGGCGGGCGGGGGACAGATGGGGGCTTCGCCGACGCCGCGGACGCCGTAGGGGTGGGCCGGGTTGGGAACCTCGACGATGATCGTGTCGATGTTCGGGATGTCGAAGCAGGTCGGGATGCGGTAGTCCAGGAACGTCGAGTTCCGCATCGTTCCCTGGTCATCGTAGAAGTATTCCTCGTTCAGAGCCCAGCCGATCCCCTGCACCGCTCCGCCCTGCATCTGGCCCTCGACGTAGCTCGGGTGGATGGCAGTGCCAGCGTCTTGGGCGGCTGTGTAGCGGAGGACTTGAGTCTTGCCAGTGTCGGGGTCGACCTCGACATCGACGAGGTGGGCGGCGAACGCGCCACCGACCGCACCAATGGCCACGTTGGCGGTGGCTGTCACCGGATCGCCAGTTTCGTGCAGCTTGCTGGCGAGTTCTTTGAAGCTCATCTTCTGGCCACCGGGGCCGTGGACGCCGCCGTCTTCGTAACGAACCTGAGCAGTGTTGACCTCCCAGATCGCAGCGGCGCGGTCGACGAGTTGGTCGATGATCTTGAGGCCCGCTTCGTGAGCCGCCTTGCCGGTGGTGTGCGTGACGCGGCTCCCGCCGGTCACGTCGGTGTACCCGACGCCATCGGTGTCGGCGATGACCGGGGTGACATCCTCGGCGGTGATGCCGAGAGTTTCGGCGAGCTGCATCGCGAGGCTGGTCCGCGTGCCGCCGATGTCGGTCGAGCCTTCGACGAGCGTGACCTTGCCATCGGTGTTGACCGAGACCGTGACCGACGACTTAAACCCCACGTTGAACCAAAAGCCGCAGCCGACTCCGCGTCCGCGATTCGGGCCGGTCAGCTTCGACTTCCAGTGGTCGCTGTTCTTGAGAGCCGTCAGGCACTCGACCAGCCCGACGACTGGGTAGACTGGCCCGTCCACGCGGCGGGTGCCTTCGCGAGCGGCATTGAGCAACCGCATCTCCAGCGAGCAAATCCCGAGCTTGGCGGCGACTTCCTCGAATACCTGCTCGCAGGCAAAGGCCGCGTTCGTCGACCCCGGTGCGCGGTAGGCTGCCGACCGAGGCTTGTTGACGCACACGTCATATCCCACGACTCTGGCATTCGGAATGTCATAGCACGAGAAGACGCACATGCAGCCGCAGGCAATCGGCGATCCCGGATAGCCGCCCGCTTCGTAGGCCAGGTACGCCTCGCCCGCCACGAGCTTACCGTTCTTGTCGGCCCCGAGCTTCACGCGGATGAAGGAGCCGGGAGTTGGGCCGGTTCCTTGAAACACATCGGCCCGGCTCATCGTGACCTTGACCGGGCGACCGCTCATCTTCGAGAGCAACACCGCGATCGGCTGTTCATACACCACGATCTTGCCGCCGAAGCCCCCGCCGATTTCCATCGGGATGACTTTGATCAGCGACTGCGAGATGTTGAGAACCGCCCCGACTTGCAGCCGCACCGAGAAGGCCCCCTGCGTGCTGCTCCAGATCGTGACGCGGCCATCCATGTGCCATTGGGCGGTGGCACTGTGCGGCTCGATGTAGCCTTGATGCACGGTGGCGGTACGGAACTCGCGTTCGACGATGACAGCCGCCTGGGCGAAGCCCGCATCCGGGTCGCCCTGCTCAAAGTAAAGCCGCGAACTGACGTTGCTCGGCGTGTCGGAGATTTTGGCCCCCATCTCCTGCGTGAAGAGATCGGCGTGCAGCAGCGGAGCCCCCGGCTCCATCGCCTTTCGCACATCGGTGACCGAGGGCAGCACCTCGTACTCCACGACGATCTTGCTGGCCGCCTCTTCCGCAAGATCGAGCGTGTCAGCGGCCACAGCGGCGATCGCATGGCCGCGATAGAGCACCTTATCATCAGCCAGGATGTTCGTGCCGAGGTGCCGCAGGTTGACAGCCCCCTCACCGAGTTCGACGATCTTATTGCCATGATCGGGGACATCTTTGCCGGTGATGATCGCATGCACCCCCGGCATCGCCAGAGCTGCGGAGACATCGATCGACTTGATGTTGGCATGGGCATGCGGGCTGCGGAGGATCGCGCCGTGCAGCATCCCGGTCAGCCGGATGTCGGCCCCATACTTGGCGCGGCCCGTGACCTTGTCGGCTCCGTCATGCCGAATCGGTCGGGTGCCAATGACCTTGTACTTCTTCTTGGGGGAGGCGTTTCCGGTCGACATGAGCAAACTCCAGAGGCAGCTGAGGCAGGGATCAAGCGTCGTTGTAAACCGATCTGGGCCACACGGCAAGGGAGGGCGAGGGTTGCCCGACAAGCGCCACGGAACCAGTCCGGGGTCATTGACAATCCGCCGGTGGTGCGTACAATCAAATGTAAGTTTTGTACGGAAAGATGGTTGTCCGCTGTCCCAAGCCTGTTCGAGGGGTTCGCGTGTTGAGGTCTCACTCACTCACTGCTTTGTTCGTGAGTCTCTGCTTGGGGTGGACCAGTGGGGCGAGCGCTGCTGATCTCGTGGAGTTTCTGGGGCCGGGGACGACTTACGGCACCGTTTTGCAAAGAGCGGCTGCGGTGGCGCAGGATGCCTCGCAGTTGGGGTTCAGCAGTAAGAGCGTTCCGGATGACCGCAGTGGGACATTTTCGATCGAGGTGTTCGATGACAACGTGCAGGTGGCGGTCCTGTCGGATGACGGGGTGAATGTCCAGGTGACCGACATGGGCGACATCAACGATCCGCTGGGGTCCGATCCGCAAAGTCTTCCGGGGCTGAATCATCTGGGCGAGGGTCAAGACCTGCCGACGCTGGGTCAATCGCTGAAGCTGATCCCGGGTACGCTGTCGGCGAATCACCGCTACCGGTTCGAATGGCAGTACCGCAACACGATCCACACCAGTGCCAGCGACCTAGATGGGATGAAGGTGTTTGTGTTTGGGGGGAACGCTCAGTTGGCGTTGGCGAAAACGAAGGTTAAGTTGAGTTCACTAAACACAGAGGATAAAGAATGGGACGCTGACGCATTCATTAACCCCACTCATAACACCCTGCATTTCGCAGGAAGTGTCGTCACGGTCCAGTTGAAGATTCCGGAAGTGGATACCGTCAGGGATCTCGATGAGACAATACTTACAACGCTCCCGCTCGATGGAAAACTGAAGGCTAAGCTGAAAATCGTAAATGCCCATTTTCTCGTAAACGGAAACGAAGAGACAGAGGTCGACGTACTCTTGACTAATTATGGAAACGACATCCTACGCTCTGACCCAGCTTATGTGAAGATTCCCGATCCTTGGATTGGTGATGTGATGATCAAACTGCCAGTCGTGGACTCGGGCGACGAAGCTGCCACGATCATATTCCTAAAAACGCAGGGATATGTAGTCGTTCCAATGACAACCCTGCGAGACAAAACGATTGACACCTCTGTGACTTGGAAGGAGGTTACACACAACAAAGGACTGCCAACTGATAAGGTCTTGCCAACTTCAGTCACTGGAATCTCTGAAGAATGGAAATGGACACGACCAGATCCAAATGATCCGAATCAGACGATTACAACGGAAGTCGAGATGAACCCGCTGTGGAGCAAGAAGGAAACACGCTTCATGAGGGTGACTTACCAGTATGGTCTACGATCAGGCAACACCGCCATCTACGCGGGGTTACCAATTCAGGAAGTCTTTACTCCATGGGTCACTGGACTTACGGACGTGAATCTGATCGACGATAACATACAAAAAGCCCTTGAAGCAGGATTTAAATCTCAGAAGCGGACAAATGTTGTCTTTGACGACTACGTCAACGAATTCCTCGGCGCGAATCCGAGCGGCGTGTCCACTTTTGTTATCGGAACAGCCCAGAACGGCATTTCCAAAGGAAAGCTCGACTGCACTCAGGACGCATATATCATCAGCCACCCGGAGATTCTGAAAGAAATGACATTCTTCAAAATACCTTATCCGACTTCACTCACACTGACTGCGACACAAAAGTATTTCTGCGGCAAGACTGAGCTGGGCGGGGATATGCCGAGAACAGTAACTGGTTCATATACACAGGTCGGTTCGAAATTGAAAAAAGAGCAGCAGGTGTCGCCGTGAAGAATATATCTCCTTCGATAATTGTGGTGGCCTCTCTCGGCTTTGTCGCTGGAATCGGATTGAGTTTGCTGATTGGAATCGGACGGCCAGACCAAGTTCCAGCTGTTCCAAACAATCCGATTTCGCCGCTTCAGTCTCCGGTTCCAGAAGTGGCTCAGCCAGCAATAAGTCCTGCTCCCACACAACCGTTGATCGCAGTCGGGTGGCGAATCGCTGCCGACGAGATTCGGACGTTTTCTGGCGACACCAGCACGTTCGACGCGGCATTGGCGTCCAGGCTCGCGGCTTTCCCTGACAATCCGACGGCCACGCTGGCACTTCTGTTTGCCGCTGCCGAGTGGGCGGATCGCGTGGGTGACTCAACTTGCGTTGCACGCAAGGAGGCCGCATCGAATGCGTTTACACACTACTGGAGCCGCAGCATACTCTGGCGGATGGAGGAATGGCAGTTTAGTGCGGATATGTATAAGCTTGCAGAGAAGACCGACAATCAGACAAAGGAGGAGTTTTGCTTACGACAACTCAAACGGACCTTTGAAGAATGTTATCACGGATATCAAGGGCTTTGGGATTCCTCGGAAGAGCGGGAGCGTTGCGTCCAGTATTACGAAAACGCGCTCGACCGATTAGCGAATGATGGCCGCACGATAGACATCTTAGACAATCTGGATGTCCGTCACGGAGGAAGAAATGTAAGGCGTTTGAGCCCAGCGGATAATATCCTGCTTTCGGAGATGCTTCGATCTTCGGATTCAGTGTTCAATGTCCTATTAGATAACAGTTATTGGAGCATTAGAGATATCACTCCGCCCACGGCAGAGGAGCTGGCAACGATTGAGGCAGCCAGGTTGATCTTGATCAAGCTGCTCGACAAGGAGGCCGCGTCCAACGCAGCATTTCGGGCGACAATGTTTCCTGAAGACCATGAGCCGTCTCCCAACCAGAGAACGCAGGGCGGAGGGAAAGTGATGAATTGGGATGAGTTTCTCAAGGCCCACGAGAACGTCCCGCCCTTCGACCCCGAGAAGGCCAACAAAGAATACCACGACCTCACATCAGACCCGCCGCTGCCGAAGCCGGGGGAGAAGGGGCCGCCCAAGCCGCCGGAGGAGAAGCTGGTGCCGTATCTCAAAGACCCCACGAACAAGGATCCGAAGGCCAACGGCCTGGGGCTGTCACTGGAGACCCTGACCGATGTCACGCGGGCCGACCTCGGCCCGCTGCCGTTTCCGCTGCCGCTGCGATTGACCGGACTTGAGGGCGCGCGGAACCCCGTTCCGCCGCCGCCGGGGATGATCTCGGACCGGGCCAAGACCCAGTTGACTTATAAACCCCGGCGGGCGCTCATCAACTATCTCCAGAAACAGGCGGGCCGCGACATCCCCAACAACTACGGCAAGGTCGATGCCCCGCTGCTTTACTGGGCCAGCCTCGAAGAATACATGGCCCACAAGGACAACAAGCCGGAAGTCTGTTTTCTGATTGGCCGCAACCTCGAACACGCCCAGCGGCTGCTCCTGGCCGACCCGATCCAGATTCGCCGCAGCGGGGTCGGTCTGGCGGAAGTGGCCACGATGTTTCTCCAAACGAACATGGACGACAAGCCTCTGGCGATGGCGATTATGGATCTGTATGTCATGCCGTATCTGCACCTGGGCGACAAGCGCCGCGAGAACCATCTGTCCAAGGCCAACCTGCTGGTGACCGCCATGGGGGTCTATTCCTGGAGCGATTTCCCCGACAAGCTGCAATTGGCCGCCGAAGAGGCGACTCGTGAATCCGGAGACCAGAACAGCCAGGACGCGGGCCGCTTCGCCATTGCCAAAGCCCTGGTGCGGCAGCAGAAATTCGACGAGGCGATCGTCGTGCTGGGCCAAATCACCGACCCCAGCCTGGTGGACGGGGCCAAGTCGTATGCGGAGTCGCTCCGGAAGAAGCACGGGGAATCGCCGAAGCCGTAGGGTGCCCTCCCGCGCGGGATACGATTTCCGGGGGCCACCTTGAGCCGTTGAGCCAGCGGCGGGGCGGGGCGGCGGAGTGAGGTTGCGGCTGAGACGCAGTCAGTCAATCCGAGTCGCCTTTCGCTCCGCGAAAGTGCGTGTCGCACTCGATCTCTGACGATCGCACTCTCGCGTGGGCTGAAGCCCACGCTACTGGGAAACGCACAGGGGCGGGGGCAACGGGGAGTGGACCGCCCCCG